>JAFLDQ010000031.1 GCA_017302355.1 Dechloromonas sp. | reverse complement strand
AGGCGTTACGGGCCGCGGCCAGGTTGAGGTCCTCGGCTTCGGGGGCGCCGGACGGCGTCCGCGGCGGCGGCGCTGGCGGCGGGCGCCGCAACGGGGGGGTTGTCGCGAGATCGGCATCGAGGGCGTCGATGTGCGCGGCGAGCTCGGGCAGAGAAGTCCCGCCGGCGCCCGGCGCAGCCCGCGGCTCCAGGCTCATCTCGCCGGCCGCCACCGGCGGCGTTTCATGCCCGGCCGCCGCCCGTGCCGCTTCCTGCTTGCTCGCCTCGGCCCGTTTCAGGGCGTCCATCAGCAGGCTCATCGTGACCTCTCAGCGGCTGCCAGGCGAAACGTTGAACGGTTGCGCTTCCGGCGGCTGGGCGAAGAAGGTCTCGCCGGGGAGCATCGGGCGCAGGCTGGAGAAATCGCCGTTGAGGCTGGGATCCCTGATGATCACGGGGCGCAGGAAGACGACCAGTTCGGATTTGGCGGCGGCGTTGTTGCGCGTGGTAAAGAGTTCGCCGATCAGCGGCAGTTGGCCGACCAGCGGCACGCGGCCAGTCTTCCAGTTTACGGAATCTTCCATGAGCCCGCCGAGGACGGCGATCTCGCCGCTGTTGACGCGCATGACCGACTCGATTTCCCGGGTGCGGATCTGCGGCACGTAGTTCTTGACGCCGGCCGGGATGCTCGGGTTCGGGTCTTCCTTGAGCTCGGAGATGCTGGAAATCGTCGGCCGCACGTTGAGGATGACGGCATCGCCATCGCTGACCTGGGCGGTGACGCTCATCACGAGGCCGACCGAGACCGACTGCGGGGTGGTGGTGACGGTGGTGTTGTTGCCTACGTTGGCGGTGGTTACGGTATCGGCCTTGACGTTGAAATAGACGAAGTTCTCGACCACCTTGAGCAGGGCCGTCTGGTTGTTCATCACCGACAGGCGCGGGCTGGAGAGCACCTTGGCGGTGCCGTAGGCCTGCAGGATGTTGACGATGCTGTTGATCTCGAAGTTCGTCTGCTTGTTCTGGTAGCCCAGCGTGAATGGCGTCAGCGCACTGCCGACGTTGGAGTTGATCGACGCCGGCGTCAGGGACAGGCCGACGCCGGTGGCCCCGGTGATCACCTTGGTCCACTCGATGCCTTGCTGGTAGCCGTCGCCCAGCGTGACTTCGACGATGGTGGCCTCGATCAGCACCTGGCGGCGCGACGAGACGATCACGCGGTCGATGAACTCCTGGATCTTTTCGTGCTGGCGCGCCGTGGCGCGCACCGTGATCACGCCGCTTTCCGGGTTGATGATGACCGAGGCGGCTTCACGGAAGGTGTTGCGGCGGACGACCGAATTGCCGGTGGTCTGGCTCGACGAACCGAGCGCCGCGTTGCCCTGCATGGCGTTGGCAAGCGCCTGCGCCGCCCGCGGGCTGGCGCCCTGCGGCAGCGCCGCGGGGCCGGTGGCGGTCTGGGCGTTGGCCTGCTCGACGACCGTTTCGCTGGAACCTTCCGGAAGAATCTTGTCGGTTTCGCGCAGGATGTCCTTGATGTTCTTTTCCAGCGAGTCCCAGAACTGGTTGTTGGACTTGTTTTCGATCCGGGTGTTCGAGACGTTGCCGGCGCCGCCGCCCACCGAGGTGGCGCCGCCACTGCCGCCGGGCGTGGTGTTGATCTGGGTGCTGGTCGAGATCGTTTCGGTCACGTTGCGCGCCATGTTCACGTAATCGACCTTGTAATGTTTCAGGAAGGGCGAATCCGGCATGACGGCGAGGTTCGGGCCGTCGAGTTCGAAGCGCATGTCGACCTGCTTGGCGATGCGCGTCAGCAGTTGCGGCAGCGTCTGGTTGATGGCGTTGAGCGACACGGTGCCGGTGATGCCGGGGTGGATATCGACATTGACCCTGGCGTCGCGCGCCAGCGCGAACAGCAGATCGCGCACCGGAACATTGTTGACGACGACGCTGTAGGTTTCCGACTTGGGCGCCGCGCGCGGCTTGGGCAGCGCCAGCGTCTGCTGCACCGGGGCGGGAATCTCTCCCCGCGCCTGCGGCAGGGCGGTCTCGCTGCTGAGATGGCCGGCCAGCGGCTGTTGCGGCGTCGGCGCCTGGCAGGCGGCAAGCAGCAACGACAACAGGGTTGCACCGAGGAAACCGTATTTCATCCCAAAAGGCCTTCTTTCGAGCAGGTTGAGGCAACGTTGCAGGATGCCGGCATGCTAGCACAAGGCGTCGCTTCCGGCGCCGCCCGGGTTTCCGGTGACGATGTCATCATTGTAGCGCGCTCACCGGCCGCGGGTAAGGACGCATGCGGCGTATCTCTTCCGGAAAGGCGCGCGTGGCCTCCCAGGCGGCCGCCCGCGACGGGTAGTCGCCGTAGATGACGCCGATCTGGCCGTCTTCCGCCGTGCCGGCCACGTAGACGCGCAGTTGCGCCGGTTCGAGCCACTGCCGGGCGCGGGACAGGAACCTCTCGATATCGTCGGTGTGGCTTGCGCCCCTGGCGGTCAACTGGATGAAGTAGTGGTCGCCGGGCGCGCTGGCGAGCCAGTCGGCGTAGAGGGCCGTGTGCCTGGCAACCAAGGTGGCGCCATCGGCGACCGGTCGCGGCGAAGCCTTGGCGGCGGGCGGCGGAGCGGTCGGTACGGCAACGGGCGCGGCAACCGCTGCCGGTTCTCCCGGCGGCGGCGCCGCCGCCGGGCTGCCGGCCGGCGGTTTCGGCCATAGGGTATAGGCGAGGGCGGCCACGGCGAGCGTCATGAGCAGCGCAGCCGCGATCTTGAGCGCCGGCGCCAGTCCGCCGCCGGCGTCCTTCCGAAGCGGCGCGAACCGGGCATCCTGCGCGGCGATCCTGACCTCGGCGACATCGACCTGGTGCCCTCCGCCGGAATAGGCGGCGAGCAGGGCCTTGTCGGCGAGGATGTTGATGCGCCGGGAAAGTCCCTCGGAGATTTTTGCAATCAGGTCGATGGCGCGGGCCGTGAAGGGGGTGGGCCCGCGATAGCCGGCGGCGCGCAGGCGGAATTCGATGTAGCCGCCGACTTCGGCGACCTTCAGCGGCGCCAGGTTGAAATGCTGGGTGATGCGTTCGCGCAGCTGGCGCATGTCGTTGGCGGCCAGGCGGTCGTCGAGTTCCGGCTGGGCGAAGAGGGCGATCTGCAGGAGCTTGGTAGCTTTCGACTCGAGGTTGGAGAGCAGCCGGATCTCCTCGAGCGACTCGGCCGGCATGGCGTGCGCCTCGTCGATCATGATGACCACCCGCTTGCCGGCGGCGTAGCGTTCGACCAGCGCGTCCTGCAGCGTGCGGATCATCGAATGCGTGGTCCTGCCGTCGGCCGGAATGCCCAGCTCGTCGGCGATGGCGCCGAGGATCTCGTGCCGGGACAGCGACGGATTGGCGAGGTAGAGCGATTCGACATCGGCCGGCAGGCGTTCGAGTAGCATGCGGCAGAGCATGGTCTTGCCGCTGCCGACCTCGCCGGTGACCTTGACGATGCCTTCGTCCTGGGTGATGGCGTAGATCAGCGCGTCGAGCGTCGGGCCGCGATTGGCGCCGGTGAAGAAGAAGTCGGTATGCGGGGTGATGCGGAAAGGCGGTTCGCGCAGGCCGAAGTGCTCGAGATAGAGGCTCATGAACGGTGCCAGCTTTCCATGCGGTTGTAGAGGGTGGTGCGGTTGATGCCGAGGCGGCGGGCGGCCTGGCTGACGTTGCCGGCGCACAGTTCGAGGGCGGCTTCGATGTAGCTGCGCTCCCAGGCGGCGAGCGTCGCGTCGAGTTCGATCCGCGCGGCCGTCTGCAGATGCTTGAGGGCGGCCTGCATGCGCTGTTCGTGATTGTTCTCGACCACCGCCGGCCGCCCGCTGCGGTCGACCTCGTCGGACGCGTCGAATTCGGGCAGCAGTTGCCCGGCCGCCACCGCCTGCCCGGGGTGGCGGGCGGTCAGGCGGATGACGATGTTGCGCAACTCGCGCACATTGCCGGGAAAGCCGTACCCGAGCCACAGCGCCTCGGCGTCGGGCGCGAGGGCGAACGGCTGGCACTGCGCCTGGGCGGCATAGAGCCGGCGGAAATGATCGAGCAGCAGCAGGCGGTCGCGGCCCATGTCGCGCAGCGGCGGGACGCTGACGGTGAACACCGACAGCCGGTGATAGAGGTCGGCGCGAAAGCGCCCGGCCTTGATTTCCTGGCGCAGGTCGCGGTTGGTCGCGGCGACGATGCGCGCCTTCGAGGTGCGCGTCTGGGTTTCGCCGACTCGCTGGTATTCGCCGTTTTCGAGGACTCGCAGCAGCTTCGGCTGGAGGTCGGGCGGAAGTTCGCCGATTTCGTCGAGGAACAGCGTGCCTTCGCCGGCTTCCTCGAAATAGCCGGCCTTGGCCGTCGCGGCCCCGGTGAAGGCGCCGCGGGCATGGCCAAAGAGCGTCGGTTCGACCAGGCTGGGCGAGATCGCCGCGCAATTGAGGGCGAGAAACGGGCGGTCCTGGCGCTCGGTCTGCTGGTGCAGGCAGCGGCTGGCGACGAGGTCCTTGCCGCTCCCCGACTCCCCCTCGATCAGCACCGGGAAGCCGAGGTTGGCGTATTGCGCGAGCTGCAGGCGCAGACGCTGCATCGGCAGGCTTTCGCCGATCAGCCCTGTCGCGCCGGCGGTCTGCTGCGCGCCGTCCGCGAAGGCCAGCGCCTGGCGCAACAGCGTCAGCAGGCGGCCGGGGTCACAGGGCTTGCCGACGAATTCCACCGCACCCAGCGTGCGCGCGTGACGGGCATTGTCTTCGCCGTTCTGGCCGGAGAGGACGATGATCTTCATGTCCGGCGCATGCGCCAGCAGGTCGCCGATCAGCGCGAAACCCTCGTCGGGGCGGTGCGGCTGCGGCGGCAGCCCGAGATCGACGAGGGCCAGCTGCGGCGGCTGGCGCAATTGCCGGAGCAGCGCCAGGCAATGCGGACGGGCGTGGCTGGTGACGACGTCGAATTCCGCCGCGAAGGCATGGCTCAGGGCGTCGCTGATCAGCGGGTCGTCATCGACGATGAGGAGCAGGGGCTTGTTCGACAAGGGCGTGGCGCAGCTCTGCAGGAATGTCTCATGCAATTATAGCGATGCGGCGCGCGGCTGATGGCCGGCGATTCTGATAAAATCAGCGGTTCACCTCCGAGGGAACGGTTTTGTCGGAAGATATTCTGGTCGATATTGAAGATCTCCATTTCAGCTATGACGGGCGGCCGGTGCTGGCCGGGATCAACATGAAGATCCCGCGCGGCAGGGTGGTCGCCATCATGGGCGGGTCGGGCTGCGGCAAGACCACGCTGCTGCGCTGCATCGGCGGCCAGTTGCGGCCGACCGGCGGCATGGTGCGCCTCGCGGACCAGCGCGTCAGCGAGATGTCGCATGCCGAACTCTACGATCTGCGCCGCAAGATGGGCATGCTGTTCCAGTTCGGCGCCCTGTTTACCGACATGACGGTGTTCGACAATGTCGCGTTTCCGCTGCGCGAGCATACCGATCTCCCGGAAGAGATGATCCGCGACCTGGTCCTGATGAAGCTGGAGGCGGTCGGCCTGCGCGGCGCGCGCGCGCTGATGCCGGCCGAACTCTCGGGAGGCATGGCGCGCCGGGTGGCGCTGGCCCGCGCGGTGGCGCTCGACCCGATGCTGGTGATGTACGACGAGCCGTTCGCCGGGCTCGATCCGATCGCGCTGGGCGTCATCGGCCAGTTGATCCGCAAGCTCAACGACGCGCTCGGCGCGACCTCGATCATGGTCACGCACGACGTGCATGAGTCGCTGATGATCGTCGATTACATCTACTTCGTATCGCAGGGCAGGATCGTCGCCGAAGGAACGCCGGACGAGATCCGCGGCTCGACCGACCCGTTCGTTCACCAGTTCGTGCACGCCGAAGTGGCGGGGCCGGTGCGCTTCGACTATCCGGCGCCGACGATCGTGCGCGAATTCGTCGGCGGGCGCGCCCATGCCTGATTCCGTGTCGCCCGTCAGAAAACTGGGCCACATCGTGGTCGACCGCATCTGGCGCCTCGGTTTTGCGGCGCGCTTCCTCGTTGCCGTTCTCCGCTACTCGGGTCCGTCGTTTCGCCGCCTGCCGCTGACGCTGCGCGAGATCTACTTCAGCGGCGTGCTGTCGCTGCTGATCATCATGGTTTCGGGGTTGTTCGTCGGACTGGTGCTCGGTCTGCAGGGCTACGAAACCCTGCAGCGCTACGGGTCGACCGAGGCGCTCGGCGTCCTCGTCGCCCTGTCGCTGACCCGCGAGCTCGGGCCGGTGGTGGCGGCGCTGCTCTTCGCGTCGCGCGCCGGCTCGTCGGTGACCGCCGAGATCGGCCTGATGAAGGCGACCGAGCAGCTGAAGGCGATGGACATCATGGCGGTCAATCCGCTGGCCCGCGTCGTCGCGCCGCGCTTCTGGGGCGGCGTCATCTCGATGCCGCTGCTGGCCGCCCTGTTTTCGGCGATGGGCGTGCTTGGCGGCTGGCTGATCGGCGTCGTCTTCATCGGCGTCGATGACGGCGCCTTCTGGTCGCAGATGCAGTCCGGGGTGGATTTTCGCTACGACATCTGGAATGGCGTCATCAAGAGCTTCGTCTTCGGCATTGCGGTTTCGCTGATTGCCGTCTTCGAGGGCTACGATTCCCTGCCGACGGCCGAGGGCGTCTCGCGGGCGATCACGCGCACCGTGGTGACTTCGGCGCTCGCCATCCTGGCGCTGGATTTCGTGCTGACTTCGTTCATGTTTCGGGGAACTTCATGAACCGTACCGTAATCGACCTCTGGGTCGGCGTTTTCGTGGCGATCGGCATCGCCGCCTTCCTCTTTCTGGCCCTGAAAGTCGGCAACCTCTCGTCAGGGCACCTGTCCGAGACCTACACGCTGCAGGCGCGCTTTGATAATATCGGCGGACTGAAGGTTCGCGGGCCGGTCAAGAGCGCGGGGGTTCGCGTCGGGCGGATCGCCGATATCCGGTTCGATCCGGCGACCTACGAGGCGGTGGTGACCATGGACATCGACGGACGCTATCGTTTCCCCCGGGATACTTTCGCCGCCATCTATACCTCGGGCCTGCTCGGTGAGCAGTTCATCGGCTTCGATGTCGGCGGCGATGACCGAATGCTCAAGGCGGGCGACACGGTGACCAAGACGCAGTCGGCGGTGGTACTCGAGAAACTGATCAGCCAGTTCCTCTTCAACAAGGCAGGGGAAGGACAGGAAACGAAATGACAGGCAGGCTCATGACAGTGAAGAAGCGCGCCGCGATCGGTTGTCTGGTTGCCGGCGCGATGGCGGTTGCCGGACAGGCATGGGCCGAGGAGACCGCGCGCGATCCGTTCGAGGGTTTCAATCGCGGCATGTTCGCGGTCAATGAAGGGCTCGACACGGTCGTCTTCAGGCCGGTCGCGCAGGCCTACGACTTTGCGGTGCCCCTGCCGGCCAAGGCGGGCGTCGGCAGTTTCTTCGGCAACATCGCCGATTTTCGCAATGTCCTGAACAATGCCCTGCAGGGCAAGCTGGCGGACGCCGGGAGCGACCTGGGCCGGCTGCTGATCAATTCGACGGTCGGCATCTTCGGCCTTTTCGACGTTGCCAGCGAACTGGGGCTCGAGAAGCATGATGAAGACTTCGGGCAGACGCTGGCGGTCTGGGGGTGGGGCGACAGCAGCTTCGTGTTCTGGCCGATCCTCGGACCGCGCACGGTGCGCGACACCGGTGGCTGGGTCGTCGACGCCTATTCCGATCCCACCTGGTACACGCTGAACAAGTCGGTCGCCGCCCGCAACAGCCTGGTGGCGTTGCGTTTCGTCGACGTCCGCGCCAGCCTGCTGCCGTCCGACAAGGTGGTCGAGGAGGCGGCGCTCGACAAGTATGCCTATGTGCGCGACGCCTACCTGCAGCGCCGGCGTAGCCAGATCTTTGATGGCCGTCCACCGCGGCTCGACGACGTACTGGATTGAAAACCATGATGAAAAAGCTGATCGCTGTCGTTTTTGCCGTGCTGCTCGCTTCCCCGGTTGTCGCCCAGGAGGCGCCCGACGCGCTGGTCAAGAGGGTGACCGAGGAGGTTCTGGAAATCGTCCGCAAGGACAAGGACATTCAGAACGGCAGCACGCAGAAGGCGGTCGAACTGGTCGATCAGAAGGTGTTGCCCCACTTCGACTTCCGGCACATGACCGCGCTGGCGGTGGGCAAGGACTGGAAGAAGGCGTCCCCGGCCCAGCAGCAGCAACTGACCGCCGAGTTCAAGACCCTGCTCGTGCGCACCTATTCGAACGCCCTGACCAGCTACAAGAATCAGAAGATCGTGTACAAGCCGTTCCGGATGAATGCCGGCGACAGCGAGGCGCTGGTCCGCACCGAGGTCATCCAGCCGGGATCGAAGCCCGTCCCGATCGATTACAACCTGGAGAAGGCCGATGCCGGCTGGAAGGTCTTTGACGTGGTGGTCGCCGGCATCAGCCTGGTCACCAATTACCGCGACCAGTTCGCGCAGGAAGTGCGCAACGGCGGCATCGATGGCCTGATCGCGGCGATCGCCGGCAAGAACAAGTCGCTGGCGGGCGGCGGCGCCCGGGCCGAGGGGAAATGATCGAGCGTGAGGCGCAGCGTCTCGTGGTCAAGGCGCCGATGGTCATGGCCAACGCCCGCGGCCTGCTCGACGCGGGCCGTTCCGCGTTGCAGCCGGGCGAACAGGTCTTCGATCTCAGGCAGGTCGGTGACGCCGATTCGTCGGCCCTTGCGGTGATGCTCGGCTGGTTGCGCGCCGCCAGCCGGTCGCGGTCGACCGTCCGGTTTGCCCATATTCCGGCGGGCGTGCGCTCGCTGGCGGAGCTCTACGGCCTCACCGAGCTGCTGCCCCTCGCCTGAGGGGAAATTGCTTCATGGCCGCCGCCGTTTCCATCATTGACGTGGTCAAGAATTTCGGCGCGCTGCGGGCGCTGGCCGGCGTCTCGCTCGAAATCGCCGAGGGCGAATTCTTCGGCCTGCTCGGGCCCAACGGCGCCGGCAAGACGACGCTGATCTCGACACTGGCCGGTCTCGTGCGCGCCGATTCCGGCCGGCTCGCGGTGCTCGGCCACGATGTCGTCAAGGATTACCGCAAGGCGCGCAGCCTGCTCGGGGTAGTGCCGCAGGAGCTCGTTTTCGACCCGTTCTTCTCGGTGCGCGAGACCTTGCGCATCCAGTCCGGCTACTTCGGGATCCGCAACAACGACGCCTGGATCGACGAGATCCTCGCCAACCTCGACCTGACCGGCAAGGGCAACGTCAATATGCGGCGCCTGTCGGGCGGCATGAAGCGCCGCGTGCTGGTGGCCCAGGCGCTGGTGCACAAGCCGCCGGTGATCGTGCTCGACGAGCCGACGGCGGGCGTCGATGTCGAGCTGCGCCAGGGCTTGTGGCAGTTCGTGCGCCGCCTCAACAACGAGGGTCACACGATCATCCTGACGACGCATTATCTCGAGGAAGCCGAGGCGCTGTGCGGCCGCATTGCGCTGATGAAGCAGGGCAGGATCATCGCGCTCGATACCACGGCCAACCTGATGGCGGCGCACCCCGGCGGGACGCTCGAGGATGTCTTCGTGCGGACGATGCGCCAGTGACCGGATTCTGGACGCTTTTCCACAAGGAGCTGTTGCGCTTCTGGAAGGTCGCCTTCCAGACCGTCGCCGCGCCGGTGCTGACGGCGCTGCTCTATCTGTTGATCTTCGGGCACGTTCTCGACGACCACGTCCAGGTGCATGGCGTGCGCTACACCAGTTTCCTGATCCCGGGCCTGGTGATGATGCAGGTGCTGCAGAATGCCTTCGCCAATTCGTCTTCGAGCCTGATCCAGGCCAAGATCACCGGATCGATCATCTTTGTGCTGCTGCCGCCGATTCCCTATGGCGCGTTCTTTGCAGCCTATGTTCTGGCTTCGCTGGTGCGCGGCCTGATGGTGGGGGCCGGGGTTCTGGTGGCCACGGTCTGGTTTGCCGAACTCCATGTCGTGGCGCCGCTATGGGTGCTCGTCTTCGCCGTCCTCGGCGGCGCGATTCTCGGCGCGCTGGGCATGCTGGCCGGACTCTGGGCCGAGAAATTCGACCAGCTGGCGGCATTCCAGAACTTTCTGATCATGCCGCTGACCATGCTCTCCGGCGTTTTCTACTCGATTCACAGCCTGCCGGTCTTCTGGCAGCGCGTGTCGCATTACAATCCCGTCTTTTACATGATCGACGGCTTCCGCTACGGCTTTTTCGGAGTTTCCGACATCGCACCGGAAATCAGCCTGGGCGTTGTCCTGGCCAGTTTCGCCGTCGTCTCCCTGCTGACGCTGAGCCTGCTCAAGCGTGGCTGGAAACTCAGGGCCTGAACCGACCTATGCACCCCGATCAGATCAAGGAACTCATCCGCGCCGGCATGACCTGCGAACATCTCGCCCTGGACGGCGACGGGCAGCACTTCGCGGCCATCGTCGTCAGCGCCGAGTTCGCCGGGATGACCCGCGTGCAGCGGCAGCAGCATGTCTATCGAACGCTCTCGGAGAAGCTGGCCAGCGGCGAACTGCACGCCATTTCCTTCAAGACCCTGACCCCTGAAGAATGGAGCGCGCAGCGTGGATAAGTTGCTGATTCAGGGTGGCAAGGCCCTTTCCGGCGAAGTCGCCATTTCCGGCGCCAAGAATGCCGCGCTGCCGATCCTCTGTGCATCGCTGCTGAGCGCGGAGCCGCTGCATCTGACCAACGTTCCGCACCTCAACGACATTGCGACGATGTTGCGCCTGCTGGCGGGCATGGGTGTCGGCGTGACCATGGACGGCGTCGATGGCCTGGCGCTCGACGGCGGCGGGCTGAACAACCCGGTCGCCTCCTACGAGATGGTCAAGACCATGCGCGCCGCCATCCTCGTTCTCGGCCCGCTGGTCGCGCGCGGCGGCGAGGCGCGGGTGTCGCTGCCGGGCGGTTGCGCCATCGGCGCCCGGCCGGTCGACCAGCACATCCGGGGGTTGCAGGCGATGGGCGCCGAGATCACGGTCGAACAGGGCTATGTCCATGCCCGGGCGACCCGTCTCGAGGGCGCCCGCATCTGCACCGACATGGTCACCGTGACCGGCACCGAGAACCTGATGATGGCCGCCTGTCTGGCCGAGGGCGAAACGATCATCGAGAATGCCGCGCGCGAACCGGAAGTGGTTGATCTGGCCAACTGCCTGGTCAGCATGGGCGCCCGCATTTCCGGCGCCGGGACCGACGTCATCCGCATCCAGGGCGTCGACCGGTTGCACGGGGCGACCCATGCGATCATGCCCGACCGCATCGAGACTGGCACCTACCTCTGCGCGGCGGCGGCCACCGGCGGCGACGTCCGCCTGCTGAAAACCTCGGCCGCCTACCTCGACACGGTCGTCGACAAGCTGATGGACGCCGGTTGTGAGATCACGGTGGAGCGCGACGCCATCCGCCTCGCGGCGCCGCAACGCCTCAAGGCGGTCAGCCTGCGGACGGCGCCGTACCCGGCCTTTCCGACCGACATGCAGGCGCAGTTCATGGCCATCAACTGCATCGCCGACGGCGTGGCGACGATCCGCGAGACCATTTTCGAGAACCGCTTCATGCATGCCAACGAACTGGCGCGCCTCGGCGCCGACATCCAGATCGAGGGCAGCAACGCCATCATCCGCGGCGTCGACCATCTCGAGGGGGCGACGGTGATGGCGACCGACCTGCGCGCCTCGGCATCGCTGGTGATCGCCGGCCTGGTGGCGCGCGGCGAGACGCTGATCGACCGCATCTACCACCTCGATCGCGGCTACGAGCGGATCGAGGAAAAGCTCGCGCGCCTGGGTGCGTCAGTCAAAAGGGTCCATTGATTCGCGGGTTTTCGGTGCACGCCGGTCGCCGCGCCGCCAGTGTCGTGCCGCACTCAGGAAACTCGCGAAGCCTGGCGCGCCGATCCGGCGCCCTCGGCGACTTCCGGCGTTCTCGTGCTGAATTGGCAGGGTTTCCGCAATCGGCGCCGGGCAAAGCCGGGAAATCCCAAAAAAGTTCTTTGCATTATCGATTGCGTACGCCATACTGGAATTTCGGGATTTCCAGGCAGTGTCTTGTTCCTGCGCCGTACCACGGTTTGTCAGCTCCTCGGTCTTGGTTCTCGTATCTTGTTTTGGGTGCAAGCCCGTCAATTTTTTCCAAGGAAGCTATACATGGCAACTGGTACCGTCAAGTGGTTCAACGACTCCAAAGGTTTTGGTTTCATCTCCCCGTCCGAAGGCGGCGAGGATCTCTTCGCTCACTTCTCCGCCATTCAAGGCAGCGGTTTCAAGACCCTGGCCGAGAACCAGAAGGTGACCTTCGACGTCGTCGTCGGCCCCAAGGGCAAGCAGGCCGCAAACATCCGCCCGGCTGAATAGCCTCGGCGCAGCTGTAGTCGGAAAGCCCGGCTTGCCGGGCTTTTTTGCGTCTGGACGCCGCCCGCTCGCGGGTTGCGCATGACATGGGGTGCGCCCATAATCCGCGCTTTGCCCCAACAGGACGAGGAGAGAACGATGCTGCGCAGAACCTTTATCGCTACCGCTGCCGCCACCACGCTGCTGGCCGCCGCGGGCGCCCAGGCCCAGAGCTATCGCGCGGAATATCGTTTGTCGACGACCCTGGGGACGGCCTTCCCCTGGGGGCAGGCCGGCGAGCGCTGGATCGAGCTGGTCAGGGAGAAGACGCAGGGCCGCATCAACATCAAGCTCTACTCCGGCAACTCGCTGGTCGGCGGCGAGCAGACGCGCGAATTCACCGCCATCCGCCAGGGCGTCATCGACCTGTCGATCGGCTCGACCATCAACTGGTCGCCGCAGATCAAGGAGCTCAATCTCTTCTCGCTGCCCTTCCTGATGCCCGACTACAAGGCGATCGACGCGCTGACCCAGGGCGAGGTCGGCAAGGATCTGTTCGCCGTGCTCGAAAAGAAGGGCGACGTGATCCCGCTGGCCTGGGGTGAAAACGGCTTCCGCGAGATGTCCAATTCCAAGCGCGCCATTGCCTCGCCGGCCGACATGAAAGGCATGAAGTTCCGCGTCGTCGGCTCGCCGCTCTACAACGAAACCTTTTCGGCGCTGGGCGCCAACCCGACCCAGATGAGCTGGGCCGACGCCCAGCCGGCGCTGGCGTCCGGTGCGGTCGACGGCCAGGAAAACCCGCTTTCCGTGTTCGTCGCAGCCAAGTTGCCGACGGTGGGTCAGAAATACCTGACACTCTGGCATTACGTTGCCGATCCGCTGATCTTCGTCGTCAACAAGCAGGTGTGGAACAGCTGGACCCCGGCTGATCGTGAGGCAGTGCGTCAGGCGGCACTGCAGGCAGGCCGCGAAAACGTCGACAAGGCACGCAAGGGCATCGCCGGCAGCGACAACGCGGTGCTCAAGCAGATCGAGGCTTCCGGCGTGACGGTGACCAGCCCGACCGCCGAGCAGCGGGCCGCCTTCGTGCAGGCGACGCGGCCGGTTTACGACAAGTGGAGCAAGACCATCGGCGTCGATCTGGTGAAAAAGGCCGAGACCGCCATCGCCAAACGCTGAACCGCCGATGTCCGACCATGAAAATGCCGCCGCTGCCGGCGGCAAGCTGACGCTCGCGGCCGTCGAGCGCTTCCTGATGGCCGCCTCGATGGGCGTGCTGTGCCTGTTGACCATGGCCAACGTGCTGGTGCGCTATTTCACCGATATTTCCTTCGCTTTCACCGAGGAAATATCGGTGGCGCTGCTGGTGGTGATGACGCTGATCGGCGCCTCCCATGCCTTTGCCAGCAATCACCATATCGCCATTACCTTCTTCGTCGACCGCAAGCCGGCGCTACTCGGCCTTGCCCGCCGCTTTGCCGCGGCCTGCTCGTTGCTGATGTTCGGGCTGCTCGCCTGGTACGGCGCAGCGATGGCCTGGGACGACTACAAGTTCGAGGTGACCTCGCCGTCGCTCGGGGTGCCGCAGTGGTGGTACACGATCTGGCTGCCGGTGCTTGCCGTGGTCATCGTGCTGCGCCTGCTGGCGGTGTTGTGGCGAGGGGCGAAGTGATGGACTGGCTGCTCTTCGGCGTGTTCATCTTCCTGATGCTGAGCGGCGTGCCGCTCGCCGTCGCCATGGGGCTGGCCGGCGTGGCGGTGGTCGCCGCCGCCGATCTCGGCATGATGTCGCTGCCGACCAACGTCTATACCGGCATTGCCAAGTACCCGCTGATGGCGATCCCGGTGTTCGTCATCGCCGGGCTGATTTTCGAGAAGGCGGGGGTGGCCGCGACCATCGTCCGCTTCGCCTCGGCGCTGGTCGGCCAGCGGCGCGGCAGCCTGGCCATCGTCGCCATCCTGGTGGCGATGATCCTCGGCGGCATTTCCGGCTCCGGCCCGGCCGATTCGGCGGCGGTCGGCGCGGTCATGCTGCCGTCGATGCTCAAGGCCGGCTATCCGCGCTCATTTACGGCCGGCGTCATCGCCGCGGCCGGGTCGACGGACATCTTGATCCCGCCGTCGATCGCCTTCGTCATCTACAGTCTGCTGGTGCCGCAGGCCTCGGTGCCGGCGCTGTTCGCGGCCGGCATGATCCCCGGCATCCTGTCCGGCCTGACGCTGATCCTGGTCGCCTGGTGGCTGT
Source organism: Dechloromonas sp. (assembly GCA_017302355.1). Next base: position 13,610 of record JAFLDQ010000031.1, on the reverse strand, counting down.
CGGTGCGCAATGGTTTCGAGGCCGATGTCACCGACGAGCGCCCGCCATTCTGGCAAAGCCTGAAGGAAGCCGGTTGGGGATTGCTGGCGCCGGTCATCATTCTGGGCGGCATGCGCTCCGGCTTCTTCACACCCACCGAGGCGGCGGTGGTGGCAGTGTTCTACGGCCTGCTGGTCGGCATGGTGATCTATCGCACGCTGAAGTGGAAGGACGTCTACAACGTGCTGGTCGAGTCGGCCGAGATTTCATCGGTGATCCTGACGGTGGTGGCGCTGGCCAGTGTCTTTGCCTGGGGCAGCAATACGCTGGGCACCTTCGACCATCTGGCGGCAGCCTTGCTTGGCACCGGCTTGTCGGAAATTCCGATGTTGTTGTCGATCCAGTTGGTGCTGCTGATCGCCGGCATGTTCCTCGACGCCATCTCGATCTACTTCATTTTCCTGCCGCTGCTGGTGCCGATTGCGATGCATTTCAACTGGGATCTGGTGTGGTTCGGCGTCATCATCACGATGAACATGGCGCTCGGCCAGTTCCACCCGCCGCTCGGCGTCAACCTGATGGTCACCTGCCGCATGGCCGGCGTCTCGATGGAATCGACCGTCCCGTGGGTGCTGTGGATGGTGGCGGCGATGGCGGGAACCATGTTCCTGGTGACTTTCGTGCCGGAATTGGCGCTCTGGCTGCCGCGTCACCTCGGCTATCTGTAGGCCTCTGCTAAAATGGCGCTTCCGCCATTTCAGCAAGCCTTAACCGTGACGACGATCACCATTGCACTCTCCAAGGGCCGCATTTTCGACGAAACCCTGCCGCTGCTGGCGGCGGCGGGGATCGTCCCGGCCGAGAACCCGGAAACCTCGCGCAAGCTGATCATCGCCACCAACCGGCCGAACGTCCGCGTCGTCATCGTCCGCGCCACCGACGTGCCGACCTACGTGCAATACGGCGCGGCCGATCTCGGCGTCGCCGGCAAGGACGTGCTGATCGAGCATGGCGGCGAGGGTCTCTACGCGCCGCTCGACCTGAAGATCGCCCGGTGCAGGATGATGGTCGCCGTGCCGGAAGGCTTCGACTATGCCAGCGCCGTGCGCCAGGGCAATCGCCTCAAGGTCGCCAGCAAATACACCAAGGCGGCGCGCGAGCACTTCGCCGCCAAGGGCGTGCATATCGACCTGATCAAGCTCTACGGCTCGATGGAACTGGCGCCGCTGGCCGGGCTGGCCGACGCCATCGTCGACCTGGTGTCGACCGGCGGCACGCTGAAGGCCAACCGGCTGGTCGCGGTCGAGGAAATCATGCCGATTTCGTCGCGCCTGGTCGTCAACCAGGCCTCGCTGAAGGTCAAGCGCGAAACCCTGCAACCGATCATCGACGCCTTTGCCCAGGCGGCGGAGAAATGAGCCCCATGGTCGCGATCAAACGCCTTGCCACGGTCGACGCCGATTTTTCGGCAAAAATGGACGGGCTGCTCGCCTTCGAGGCGGCAGCAGACGAGAACATCGAGCGCACCGTCGCCGGCATCCTGGCCGATGTGAAGACGCGCGGCGATGCCGCCGTCGTCGACTACACCAACCGCTTCGACCGCCTGAGCGCCGCGGCGATGGCCGGCCTCGAACTCGGCCGGGCCGAACTGCGGAAGGCCCTCGACGGCCTGCCGGCGGAGCGCCGCGCCGCGCTGGAAGCCGCGGCAGGCCGCATCAAGGCCTACCACGAGCGGCAGAAAATGGAAGGCTGGTCCTACACCGAGGCCGACGGCACCCTGCTCGGCCAGATGATCACGCCGCTCGACCGCGTCGGTCTCTACGTGCCGGGCGGCAAGGCGGCCTACCCGTCGTCGGTGCTGATGAACGCGATTCCCGCCAAGGTGGCCGGTGTCAGGGAACTGATCATGGTCGTCCCGACGCCAGGCGGCGAGCACAACCAGCTGGTGCTGGCCGCCGCCTGCCTGGCCGGCGTCGACCGCGTATTCACCATCGGCGGCGCCCAGGCCGTCGGCGCCTTGGCCTACGGCACGCAGACCGTGCCGCAGGTGGACAAGATCGTCGGCCCCGGCAACGCCTACGTCGCCACTGCCAAGCGCCGGGTGTTCGGCATCGTCGGTATCGACATGGTCGCCGGCCCCTCGGAAATCCTGGTCGTCTCGGATGGTTCGGGCAACCCCGACTGGGTGGCGATGGACCTCTTCTCGCAGGCCGAGCACGACGAGCTGGCGCAATCGATCCTGATCTGCACCGATGCCGCCTTCATCGAGCAGGTGCGGGCCAGCATCGACAAGCTGCTGCCGACCATGCCGCGCCGCGAAGTGATCGAAACCTCGCTGACCAATCGGGGCGCCTTCATCCAGGTGCGCGATCTGGCCGAGGCGGTTGCCATCGCCAACCGCGTCGCGCCGGAACACCTCGAACTGGCGCTGGCCGATCCCGATCCGTGGGTCGCCCAGATCCACCACGCCGGCGCCATCTTCATCGGCCACTACACGTCCGAGTCGCTCGGCGACTACTGCGCTGGCCCGAACCACGTGCTGCCGACTTCCGGTTCCGCCCGCTTCTCGTCGCCGCTCGGCGTCTACGATTTTCAGAAGCGGACCAGCCTGATCAAGGTGTCCAAGGCCGGCGCGCAGACGTTGGGCCGGATCGCGTCGACGCTGGCGCACGGCGAAGGCTTGCCGGCGCACGCCAGATCGGCCGAGTTCCGCCTGGAAAACTGACCCGGAAACGACGTTGACCGCAGCAGGCAGCGAAAACCAGAACCGCCCGGACCTCCGGGCGCTTTTCTTGGGCTTTTCGGCGGTCGGCCTCTCCGGCTTCGGCGGCGTCCTGCCCTTCGCCCGGCGCATGCTGGTCGAGGAAAAGCGCTGGATGACGGGCGAGGAATTCAACACCCAACTCGGCCTCTGCCAGTTTTTGCCGGGGCCCAACGTCATCAACCTGGCGGTCGTCGTCGGCAAGCGCTACCAGGGGGTCGCCGGGGCCGTCGTGGCGCCGTTCGGCCTGCTCGCCGGGCCGTTCGTGATTGTCCTGTTGCTGGCGCTGCTCTACGACCGCTATGGCAACCTGCCGATCGCCCAGGCAATGTTGCGTGGCATCGCCGCCGCCGGCTGCGGCCTGCTCTTCGCGATGGCCTGGCGCATGGGAATGGCGATCAGGGACAAGCCGTTTTTCCTGCCGTTTACGGTGTTGACCGTGGCGACCATCGCCTGGCTGCGCTGGCCGCTGCCCGCGGTCATGATCGCGGGGTTGGCGCTCTCCGGCGGCGTCGCCTGGTGGCGGCTGGGACGCAAATGATCGTCGGCGAACTGTTCCTCGAATTCACGCTGCTCGCCTTCGTCGCTTTCGGCGGCGCGACGGCGCTGCTGCCGGAAATGCATCGGGTCGTCGTCGACAACCATCACTGGCTCGACGATGCCACCTTCACCCATCTCTACGCCATCGCCCAGGCGGCGCCGGGGCCGAACGTGCTGGTCGTCACGCTGATCGGCTGGGAGGTTGCCGGTCTGGCCGGCGCGCTGGCGGCGACCATGGCCATGTGCCTGCCGATGAGCGTGCTGATCTACCTGCTGATCGACCGCTGGGAGAGCTTTTCCGGCAAGCGCTGGCAGCGGGCGGTCAGCCTCGGCGTGGCGCCGCTGGCGGTCGGCCTGGTCTTTTCGGGCGCGACGCTGATCGCGACCTCGGCCGGCCTCTCGCCGGCGGGATGGATGCTGGTCGCCGCCGTGGTGTTCGCCAATCTGCGCTTCCGGGAATTGCATCCGCTCTGGCTGATCGCCGCCGGTGCGATCCTCGGCATCAGCGGTTTCGCCTGAGCGATCAGGCCGGCAGGGCCGAGACCTGGTCGTTGCAGCTGAGCAGGATCCCGATGCCACGGCCGCGAAATTCGCCGATCAGCTGCATGAACTCGGGGCGCTTCCAGGCATCCGGCCGGTCCGGGCTGACATAGAGGATGATGTCCTCGCCGTCGTTGACGGTCCCGATGACGACACGCGAGCGGTCCGGCCGCAGCGCCGGCGCGAGCGGCCGGTCGAGCGCCTGCGTGCGCAGCCAGACGCATTCGTAGACCCGGCACGATTCGGGGCGGGTGTCGTAAATCCGGCAGCCGGCGCCGATGGCGCAGTGGGCGCACCAGGTGTTGGCCGGCTTGTCGAGTTCGCGCACCTTCATGATCTTGCAGCAGGCGGTGCAACTGCCGCAGCCTTGCATCGGGTCGCGTTGCGGTGGTCGTTGACCGGTCATTCGAGGATGCCGCGCAGCGCGGCCGTCAGGGCTGCGCACTCGGCCTCGGTGCCGACGGTGATGCGCAGGAACTGGTCGATGCGCGGCAGCCTGAAGTGGCGGACGATGATGCCGCGCTGGCGCAAGGCGTTGGCAAGTTCCGCGGCATCGCGCCGCGCGTGGCGGGCGAAGATGAAATTGGCGGCGGAGGGCAGGACCGCGAAGCCGAGTGATTCGAGTTCCGCGGTCAACGTGTCGCGGGAGGCGATGACCGCGCGTCGCGTCCGCTCGAAATGCCCGGCATCCGCCAGCGCGGCGACGGCGCCGACGATCGCCAGGCGGTCGAGCGGGTAGGAGTTGAAACTGTTCTTGACCCGTTCCAGCGCCTCGATCAGCGCCGGGTGGCCGATCGCGAAGCCGACGCGCAGGCCGGCCAGCGAACGCGACTTGGACAGGGTGTGCACGACCAGCAGGTTGTCATGACGGTCGACCAGTGGGATGGCCGACTCGCCGCCGAAATCGACATAGGCTTCGTCGACCACCACCACGGAATCCGCGCTGGCTTCGAGCATCCGCTCGATGGCGGCGAGCGCCAGCAGGCGGCCGGTGGGCGCGTTCGGGTTGGGGAAGATGATGCCGCCGTTGGGCCGCGCGTAATCGGCCGGATCGATCGTGAAGTCCCCGGCCAGCGGCACGGTGCGGTAGTCGATGCCGTACAGCCCGCAATAGACCGGGTAGAAACTGTAGGTGATATCCGGGAAGAGGAGCGGCCGCTCGTGCCTGAGCAGCGCCAGGAAGACGTGCGCCAGCACCTCGTCCGAGCCGTTGCCGACGAAGACCTGCGGCGGCGTCACGCAGTGCGTTGCGGCGATGGCGGCCTTGAGCAGGCCGGCATTGGGGTCGGGGTAGAGGCGCAGGCGCGCGCCGTCGTCGCCGAGCTCGGCCCGGATCGCTTCCAGCACCCGCGGCGAGGGCGGGTAGGGGTTCTCGTTGGTGTTGAGCTTGACCAGGTTGGCGATCTTCGGCTGCTCGCCCGGCACGTAGGGGGTGAGGGCGCCGACAACCGGGCTCCAGAAGCGACTCATGGGAATTTCACGGAAAGCCTAAACGAGGGCGAAATGGTATCATGCCCCCGTCCCAACGCCTTTTGCGGCCTCACGTCATGCGCCACGCGGAAATTGTCCGTAACACCCTGGAGACGCAGATCAGCGTGCGTCTCGATCTCGACGGCAGCGGCCAGGGCAGGTTCGCCACCGGCGTTCCCTTTTTCGACCACATGCTCGACCAGGTTGCCCGCCACGGGCTGATCGATCTCGAAGTTCAGGCCAACGGCGACCTGCACATCGACGCCCACCACACGGTCGAGGACATCGGCATCACCGTCGGCCAGGCGCTGGCCCGGGCCTGGGGCGACAAGAAGGGCCTGACCCGCTACGGCCACAGCTACGTGCCGCTGGACGAAGCGCTGTCGCGCGTCGTCATCGACCTTTCCGGGCGTCCCGGGCTGGAATTCAACGTGCCGTTCACGCGGGCGATGATCGGCCAGTTCGATGTCGATCTCGTCCATGAATTCTTCCAGGGGCTGGTCAACCACGCCGGCATGACGCTGCACATCGACAACCTGCGCGGGGTCAACGCGCACCACCAGGCGGAAACCGTCTTCAAGGCCTTCGGCCGGGCGTTGCGCATGGCGGCGACGCCCGATCCGCGCATGGCCGGCGCCATGCCGTCGACCAAAGGCGCGCTGTGACCATTGCGGTCGTCGACTACGGCATGGGCAACCTGCGCTCGGTGTCGCAGGCGCTCGAGCATGTCGCCGGCGGCGGTGAGGTCGTCGTCTCCGCCGACCCGGCGGTGGTCGCGGCGGCGGAGCGCGTGGTGTTCCCGGGGCAGGGGGCGATGCCCGACTGCATGCGCGAACTCGACTCCCGCGGCCTGCGCCCGGCGGTGCTGGCGGCCGCCCGCGACAAGCCGTTTCTCGGAATCTGCATCGGCTTGCAGATGCTGTTCGAGCACAGCGACGAAGGCGATCTCGCCGGCCTCGGTGTTTTCGCCGGTGATGTCCGGCGTTTCCCCGAGGCGCCGATGATCGGCCTGGACGGCCGCCACCTCAAGGTCCCGCACATGGGCTGGAACCGCGTGCGGCAGAAATCGCATGTCTTGTGGGCCGGGATCGCCGACGGCGCCCGCTTCTATTTCGTGCACAGTTATTGCGTCCATCCGGCCGATCCCTCCCTGGTGACGGGAACGGCCGAGTACGGCATCCCCTTTACCTGTGCGGTGGGGCGGGATAATATCTTCGCCGTTCAGTTTCACCCGGAGAAAAGCGCTCAGGACGGATTGCAACTGCTGAAGAATTTTGTCGCGTGGCAGCCGTAACACCGCGTCTGTCGAATTTCCTCCCATCCAATTCCCATGCTGATCATCCCCGCCATCGATCTCAAGGACGGCCAGTGCGTCCGTCTGAAACAGGGCCTGATGGAACAGGCCACCGTCTTTTCCGACAGCCCGGCCGCCATGGCCCGGCACTGGCTGGAGCAGGGCGCGCGCCGCCTGCATCTGGTCGACCTCAACGGCGCCTTTGCCGGCAAGCCGAAGAACGAGCCGGCGATCCGGGCCATCCTTGACGAAGTCGGCGACGACATTCCGGTGCAACTCGGCGGCGGGATTCGCGACCTCGACACCATCGAGCGCTGCCTCGACGACGGCCTGAGCTACGTCATCATCGGCACCGCCGCCGTCAAGAACCCCGGCTTCCTGCACGACGCCTGCACGGCCTTTCCCGGCCACATCATCGTCGGTCTCGACGCCCGGGACGGCAGGGTGGCGACCGACGGCTGGTCGAAGCTGACCGGTCACGATGTCGTCGATCTTGGGCGGAAGTACGAGGATTACGGCGTCGAGGCGATCATCTACACCGACATCGGCCGCGACGGCATGCTGTCCGGCATCAACATCGACGCCACCCTGCGTCTGGCGCAGGCGCTGACCATACCGGTGATCGCCTCGGGCGGCCTCTCGGCCCTCGACGAGATCAGGCAGCTCTGCGCGCTGGAGAATGAAGGCATCGTCGCGACCATTGCCGGCCGCGCCATCTACGACGGGTCGCTCGACTTCAAGGCGGCGCAGGAAGTCGCCGATGCCGGCGGCGGCTGATGCTCGCCAAGCGCATCATCCCCTGTCTCGATGTCACCGCCGGCCGTGTCGTCAAGGGAACCAACTTCGTCGCCCTGCGTGACGCCGGCGACCCGGTCGAAATCGCCCGCCGCTACGACGAACAGGGCGCCGACGAAATCACTTTCCTCGACATCACGGCTTCGAGCGACCAGCGCGATATCATCCTGCACATCGTCGAAGCCTGTGCCGCGCAGGTCTTCATTCCGCTGACCGTCGGCGGCGGCGTGCGCCGGGTCGAGGATGTCCGCCGCCTGCTCAACGCCGGCGCCGACAAGGTTTCGATGAACACGGCGGCGGTGAACGACCCCGATCTCGTGTTCAACGCGTCGAACAAGGTCGGTTCGCAGTGCATCGTCGTCGCCATCGACGCCAAGCAGACGGCGCCCGGCAGGTGGAACGTGTTCACCCACGGCGGACGCAACGATACCGGACTCGATGCGGTCGACTGGGCGAAACGGGTCGAAATGCTCGGCGCCGGTGAAATCCTGCTGACCAGCATGGATCGCGACGGAACGAAGAACGGCTTCGATCTGGCGCTGACCCGCACGGTGTCCGACGCCATCGGGATTCCGGTCATTGCCTCCGGCGGTGTCGGGACGCTGCAGCATCTCGCCGATGGCGTCAGCGAGGGGCGGGCCGACGCGGTACTGGCCGCGTCGATCTTCCATTTTGGCGAATTCACCGTGCGCCAGGCCAAGGAATACCTGGCGGCGCGCGGCATCGAAGTGCGTCTGTGAGCGATCTCGACCACGCGTTGCCCTGGCTGGACGCCCTCAAGTGGGACGCCGACGGCATGATCCCGGCCATCGCCCAGGACGGGCAGGGCCGTGTCGTCATGTTCGCCTTCATGAACCGCGAGTCGCTGCAGGAAACAGTCCGCTCCGGCAACGCGGTATACTGGTCGCGTTCGAGAAAACGTCTGTGGCGCAAGGGTGAAGAATCGGGGCACTTCCAGAAAGTGAAGGCGATCCGTACCGATTGCGACGGCGACGTGCTGTTGCTGGCGATCGAGCAGGTGGGCGGCATCGCCTGCCATACCGGCCGCGCAAGCTGCTTCTTCAACGAGTTGCAAGGGGAACGCTGGCTTCCCGTCGATCCGGTTGTCAAAGACCCAAAGGAAATCTACGCAAAATGAGCAAGACAGAAGAGACAGGCAGGACGGAGACGACCGAGAAGGCGGAGACGGCGGAAAAGAAGGGCAAGCATGACTTGCTGCACCGTCTTTCCGAGACGCTCGCCTCGCGGCGCAATGCCGACCCGGAAACCTCCTATACCGCGCAATTGCTGGCGGGCGGCCCCGATTCCATCCTCAAGAAGATCGGCGAGGAATGCGCCGAACTGATCATGGCGGGCAAGGAAGGCAAGCGCCTGAAAGTCGTCTGGGAATCGACCGACGTGATCTATCATGTCCTGGTGCTGCTCGCCTTTTACGGCCTGGGCGTCGAGGACGTTCTCCAGGAACTGCGCCGGCGCGAAGGGATCTCCGGCATCGACGAGAAAAAGTCGCGGGGCGGCAAGGACGACAAGAAGGCAAAGGACGGCCACAAATGAGCGACTGCATTTTCTGCAGGATCGTCGCCGGCAGCATTCCCTGCCACAAGGTGTTCGAGGACGGCGACATCCTCGCCTTCAGGGATCTTTATCCGCAGCGCCCGGTCCACGTCCTGGTGATCCCGAAAAAACACATCACGTCGCTGGCGACGGCCACCGCGGAAGATGTGCCGGTACTCGGCGGCATGCTGGCGAGGGCCAACGAAATCGCGACGGCGCAGGGTAGCCCGGACGGCTTCCGTGTCATCATCAACAACGGACGGGTGGGGAATCAGGAAGTGCCCCACCTGCACATGCATGTCGTGGGCGGACCGGATCCGGTCGGCCCCATGCTGAAACGCCTCTAGGAGACGGACATGGGCAGTTTTTCCATCTGGCACTGGCTGATCGTTCTGGTCATCGTGATGCTGGTCTTCGGCACCAAGAAGCTGCGCAATGTCGGGCAGGATCTCGGCGGTGCGGTCAAGGGTTTCAAGGACGGCATGAAGGACGCCAACGCACCGGAACCGCCGGCTGCCGACAGCGCGCCGGCGCAGCAGGCCGGCGGCCAGACGATCGATGTCGAAGTGAAGGAAAAGACCAGGTCCTGAGCGGCGGAGCGGGTCAGCGGACGACGCGGACGGTTCCCGCCTGCCTGCCTCATGGCGCATTCCCATGTTCGACATCGGCTTTTCCGAACTCATGGTCATCGGCGTGGTTGCCCTGCTCGTCATCGGGCCGGAGAAACTGCCCAGGGTGGCGCGGACTCTCGGGCATCTGCTCGGGCGGGCGCAGCGCTACGTCAATGACGTCAAGTCGGACATCAACCGCGAGATCCAGCTCGACGAACTGAAGAAGCTGCAGGCGGAAGTCACCGAGTCGGCGCGTTCGCTCGAGGATTCGGTGCGCAAGGAGTACGAAACCGCCCGCGCCTCGGTCGAAGCGCCGGCCCAGGCGGCGGTTGCCGAACTGAACGAGGCGGCGCAACTGGTGACGCAGGCCGCCCAGACTCCCGCCGCCGGGGCATCGACTCCGCTGGCCGAGGCCGCGGTTCCGGCCACCGGGATCCCGGGCAAGCCCGCCGCATGAGCGATCCGCAGGCAGGCTCGGCGCCGGAAGAATCGTTCATCTCGCATCTCGTCGAGTTGCGCGACCGCCTGCTGCGCAGCCTGATCGCCGTCGGCGTCATGCTCGGCGCGCTGTGCCTCTATCCCGGGCCGGGCGCCATCTACGATTTCCTTGCCGCGCCGCTGACCGCCGCCCTGCCGGAAGGCACCAAGATGGTCGCCATCGGCGTCATCACGCCGTTCATGGTGCCGCTCAAGGTGACCGCCATGGTCGCCTTTGTCCTGGCTCTGCCGTTCATCCTCTACCAGGCCTGGGCGTTCATCGCTCCCGGGCTCTACGCGCACGAGAAGCGGCTCGGCATCCCGCTGATCATTTCGAGCACCCTGCTCTTCATCCTCGGCATGGCGTTCTGCTACTTCTTCGTCTTCGGCCAGGTCTTCAGCTTCATCGCCGGCTTCGCGCCGAAGAGCATCACGCCGGCGCCGGACATCGAAGCCTACCTGTCGTTCGTGATGACCATGTTCCTCGCTTTCGGCATCACCTTCGAGGTGCCGGTGGCGCTCGTCGTGCTGGTCAGGATGGGGGTCGTGACCGTCGACAAGCTGAAGGAGTGGCGCTCCTACTTCATCGTCGGAGCCTTCGTCGTCGCGGCGGTGGTCACGCCGCCCGACGTCGTGTCGCAACTGGCGCTGGCGATTCCGATGTGCCTGCTCTACGAGCTGGGCATCCTGGCGTCGCGTTTCGTCGCCAGACCGGCCCCGGAAGAGCCTGCCGCGGTCGACCCCGCCACCGAGGCAAAAATGGCCGCCGGGATGGATAGCGCGGACGAGGAATTCCGCAAGCTCTCCGAAAAGTAGTCAGGCCGCCTGGCGCTCCGGTCCGGGAACGGTTTCGCGCATCTGCACCGCGATTCCCTCCTCGAACCACCACAGCGTCCCGGCCGGCATGGTTTCCCAGACTTCATTGTCGGTCAGCGGCAGCGTGGCGATCACCGCGACGCGATCCTCGAGGGACGTGACGTCGCTGAAGTCGACCGTCACATCCTGGTCTTTCAGGTGGGCCTGGGCAAACGGCGCCTGGCGCACGATGTAGGCGAGCCGGGTCGACGCGTGGGCGAACAGCCAGTCGCCGTTGGAAAGCAGGAAATTGAATTCGCCGTGGCGGGCGATTTCCAGCGTCGCTTCATGGACGGCGGCAAACAGCCCGGCGGACTCGGGCGGTGCGCCGCCGAAGCGCTGGCGCAGCCGCTGCAGCAGCCAGCAGAAGGCGCGCTCGCTGTCGGTCACGCCGACCGGCGCGAAGCTCCCGTCCAGCGGCGGCGCGAAATCGAGCAGGTTGCCGTTGTGTGCGAAGATCCAGTAGCGCCCCCACAGTTCGCGCATGAACGGGTGGGTGTTCTCCAGCCCGACAGCACCCTGCGTGGCCTTGCGGATGTGGGCGATGACGCTCTTCGAGTGGATCGGATACTGGCGCACCAGTTCGGCCACCGGCGAGGTGCACGATGGCCGGGGATCGAGAAAGACGCGCGTCCCCTTGCCTTCGAAAAAGGCGATTCCCCAGCCGTCGGAATGCACGTCGGTCGCGCCGCCGCGCGCCTGGAAACCGGTGAACGAGAAGCAGATGTCGGTCGGCACGTTGCAGTTCATGCCCAGCAGCTGGCACATGGTTCACTCCTGCTCGGAGCGCATCGCCGGCCGCTTGCCGATCCTGACCTGCGCCTCGATCACGGTCCTGTCGCGGCGCAGGCGCAGTGTCGAGCGGTCGTCGGGCTTGAGCGCGGCGATCAGTTCGAGCATGACCTGCGGATCCTTGACCGGCTTGCCGCCGACCGTCAGCAGCACATCGCCGGGGCGGACGCCGGCGTCATCGGCCGGGCTGCCGCGGACGACGCCGGCGATCAGCGCCCCTTCGCTGTCCGGCAGCCCGAACGATTCGGCGAGTTCGGAAGTGATTTCCTGCGCCTCGACGCCGATCCAGCCGCGGGTCACCGCGCCGCTCTGGATGATCTGCTCCATGATGTTCCTGGCGCTGGAAACGGGAATGGCGAAGCCGATGCCGTTCGAGCCGCCGGTGCGCGAGTAGATTGCCGTATTGATGCCGACCAGGTGGCCATTGATGTCGACCAGCGCGCCGCCGGAGTTGCCCGGGTTGATCGCCGCGTCGGTCTGGATGAAATCGTCATACGGTCCAGCTCCGAGGACGCGAGCCTTCGCGCTGACGACGCCCACCGTCACGGTCTGCTCGAGACCGAACGGGCTGCCGATGGCCATGACCCACTCGCCCACCTCGAGGTTGCTGGAATCACCGAGGGTGACCGGCTGTAGTGGTTCCTTGGGCTCGATCTTGATCAGCGCGACATCGGTCTTCTCGTCGACACCGATGATCTTTGCGGGATACTCTTTCTTGCTGGCCAGCCGCACCGAGACCTTGCTCGCACGTGCAACCACGTGGGCGTTGGTCGCGATGTAGCCGTCCGGCGAGATCACGAAGCCGGACCCGAGGCTGCGTGCTGTTCGGGGTGCACCCTGCCCGCCAAAGTAGCGATCGAAGAACGGATCGCCCGGTCCCTGTGGTCCGGAGGGACCGACCTCGGAGGTGATCGAGATGTTCACCACCGACGGGCTCACCGAACGTGCGACGCCGGTGAAGGTGGGCAGCGCGGCGACGCTCGCAAGCGCGCGAGATGGCTGTGCGGCGGGAAGGACCGCCACCAGGCAAAGGAGGAAGGCTCTCAGCAAGGTTCTGGGATCCACGAATGCACCTCTCGATTGCGGGACGAGGCTCGGATGCTCATCCACGACGCCGATTAGACGTGCTCCCCCGCCGGATCTTCGGTCGATGTCCTGCACCACTCGTCTTGACTGGTCGCGGGCCCGTGAGTACCCAAGTCTCCGATGAGTGAAGCAACGCTAACCCAGCAGAACGACGAGACTTCCGTCGCAGGTGGCGAGGTCCTGCTGTCACCGACGGCGGTTGCTCGGGTGAAGGTTCTCCTGCAGCGCGAGAAGCGTCCCGAGCCGGCCGGACTTCGCGTTTCGGTGCTCGGGGGCGGGTGTTCGGGCCTGCAGTACTCGCTGGAGCTCGACGATGCTCCGCGGGACGACGACACGATCTTCGAGATCGAAGGCGTGCGGGTGTTCATCGACCCGGCGAGTGTGCCGTATCTGGCGGGAACGCGCGTCGACTACGTCGACGGGCTGCACGGCGCCGGGTTCAAGTTCGTGAACCCCAACGCAGACCGCACGTGCGGCTGCGGATCGTCGTTCTCCGTCTGAACTTTCGCCACATCATCTTCGACCTCGACGGCACGCTGATCGATTCAGCGGGCGATCTGGTCGCATCGTCCAACCACGTCCTCGAGACGCTCGGTCTCGTTCGACTGCCGGCCGAGACCATCATCGGCTTCGTGGGCGATGGCGTCCGCAAGCTCGTCGAGCGTTGTCTGACCGAGGCCACCGGGGATGTCGTTCCCGAAGCGCGCATCGCGCGTGGCCTGGCGCTGCTCGTGGAGCACTACGCGGGTGCCTTCCCTCCGTGGCTCGCCCCGGTGCAGGCCGTCGGCATCCCGGTCGCGGAGCGTCACGCCGAGTACCTGTACACCCTGGGCCAGCGGCTCAAGGGGCCCGGCAT
>JAFLDQ010000030.1 GCA_017302355.1 Dechloromonas sp. | reverse complement strand
CCGGCTTGGGCATCTCTTGCGCCAGCCACCGGGAAAGCCCCAGGCCGCGCATAAATTCGCCGAACAACGCCAGCCCCGCATTCGCCGTCAGCAGTTCTTCCGTCGCCTCGAGCTTGAACGGAAGCACTGTCTGTGCCAAAGTTCCCATCGCCCCGCCTCCTTTCGTCACCCGATAGGTGAGTGTCTTGACAACCTCAACTCTACCGGATCGTCCGCGTGGCGGGGTCCTTCAGCTTCTATGCAATTTCAATCGCGGAACTCGGGTTCAATCGAAGATGATGGCGGCGGGGCGAACACGGGGCGCAGAACTATGTTCATCGATCATGGTTATGAATACAATTTGTTCTCCCAATGAACGAATGAGCGAGGTGCGCCATGCAGTCCTTCAAGGCATTGTTGATCGAGGAAGTTGACGGCAAGGTCTCCAGCGCCTTTGCGACGCTGGACGAGACGCGCCTTGATCCGGGCTCCGTGACCATTGGCGTCGCCTATTCCAGCGTCAACTACAAGGATGCCTTGGCGGCCACCGGCGCCGGCAAGATCATCCGGCGCTTCCCGTGCATCGGCGGCATCGATCTCGCCGGTACCGTCATCGCCAGCGCGGACCCGCGCTTCGTCGCGGGCGACGCGGTGATCGCGACCAGTTTCGACATCGGCGTCTCCCATCATGGGGGCTATTCAGGGATCGCCCGGGTTCCCGGCGACTGGGTCGTTCCGCTGCCGGAGGGATTGTCCCTGTTCGACGCCATGGCGCTGGGAACAGCTGGCTTCACGGCGGCGCTGGCGGTCGTGCGGATGGAGGAGAACCGGTTGGCCCCGGAAAACGGCCCGGTCATCGTGACCGGCGCGACCGGCGGCGTCGGCAGTCTGGCGGTCGACATTCTGGCCGAACGCGGCTATCACGTCGTGGCGCTGACCGGCAAGGAGAGCGAGGCGGATTACCTGCTCGGGCTGGGCGCTGCCGAGGTGATGCTGCGCAGCAGCCTTGATCTGGCGAAGATCCGTCCGCTCGACAAGGCGCGCTGGGCTGGCGCGGTCGACAACCTGGGCGGCGATGTTCTGGCGTGGATTGCCAGCACGATGGCCCAGGGCGGAACGATCGCCAGCATCGGCCTGGCGGCGAGCATGAGTCTGAACACGACGGTCGCGCCGTTCATCCTGCGCGGGGTGTCGTTGCTGGGTATCGATTCGGGGTATATTCGGGAACCCTACAGGAGCGGGGTGTGGCGGCGTCTGGCCAGCGACCTGCGACCCCCGCATCTGTCCAGGATGTCGCGCAGGATCGGCTTTGCCGAACTGCCGGCGACTTTCGATGAGTATCTTGCCGGCCGCGCCAAGGGCCGGGTTGTCGTGGAGATAGGCGGAGAGTGAGATGACCGATCCGGTCCGTATTCTGGTTGTCGATGATTCACGACTGGTGCGGATGGCGCTTGCGCGCAACCTCAAGGCGACGTTCGACGTCCGCGAGGAGGGAGACGGCGAGGCGGCCTGGCAGCAACTGCTGCTCGACCATTCGATCCGGGCGGTGATCTCCGATCTGCAGATGCCCAAGCTGGACGGCGCCGGGTTGCTGCAGAGGGTGCGGGCATCCAAACAGCGCCGCCTGCAGGAGATGCCCTTCATCGTCGTTTCCGGCGAGGAAACCGAGGAGGAACGCGAACGGATGCGGATCCTGGGCGCCTCCGATTTCGTGACCAAGGGCGCCGGCAGCGCCGAGATACTGACCCGCCTGAACAATCTGCTCGCCCTTTCGGCCGCCCGCGAGAATCTGGAAGCCGAGCGCGAGAGCAAGGTTCATGATGATCCGGCCAGCGGCCTTCTTTCGCGCAAGTATCTGGAGCATCAGGCCTCCCAGGCGATGTCGCATGCGGTGCGCGCGGGAGGCGACCTGTGCATCATGGTCCTCGGCTTCGATGCCTTCGACCGGGTGCGCGAACGCCTCGGGCCGGACCTGGCCGAACGCGTCGCCCTGCGTTTCGCCAAGATGCTGGCAGGCAAGGTGCGCACCGAGGATTCGCTCGGGCATTTCGGGCCCGGTCAGTTCGCCATCGTTGCGCCGGGAACTTCGCTGTCGCTGTTTACCAACTTCGCCGAGCGCGTCCGGGAAGCCGTCGAGGTCGCCCATGTCCCGGTTCAGGGGCAGCCGGTTCACCTGACCGTGAGTATCGGTGTGGCCAGCGTGCCGCGCGATCGCACGGATTCGGCGCTGGCGCTTCTGGAACTTGCGGGGCAACGGATGCGCGAGGGCATGCGGGCGGGTGGCAACCGTATCGTAGCCGGCGACGGCGAGCCGGCGAAGCTCCGTCAGATCAGGCTGCAGAGAGCGCTGGAACTGATTGCGGCGCAGCGCAGCGAAGTCGTGCGCCCGCATCTCGGGCGGCTGGGCGTCGAGCTGTTGCCGCTGCTGAATCTGATGAATCGGGATCTGGGGTTGAACCTGCCGATGGCAGAGATTGAACGCCGCTTTCGTGACCGGACAAGCTGAAAAAACGATCCGGAAATTCTTGTGTGCAGGTAACCAAACTGGAGGGAGTCATATGACGACGTACAAGGAGTTTCACCAGTATTCCATCGACCGTCCGGACGAGTTCTGGACCGAGCAGGCCAGACTCATCGACTGGCAGGAACCGTTCACCCAAGTATGTGACTATTCGCGGCCGCCATTCGCCAAATGGTTCGTCGGCGGCAAGACCAACCTTTGCTACAACGCCGTTGACCGCCACGCGGCAAAGCGTCCCGACGCGCCCGCGCTGATCTATGTCTCGACCGAGACCGACGAGGAGAAAGTCTACACTTTCTCGGAACTGCAGCGCGAAGTCGAGCGCATGGCGGCGATCTACCAGAGCCTCGGCGTCCGGCGCGGCGACCGCATCCTGATCTACATGCCGATGATCGCCCAGGCAACCTTCGCCATCCTCGCATCGGCGCGGATCGGCGCCATCCACTCGGTCGTCTTCGGCGGTTTCGCGTCGGGGTCGCTGGCCACACGCATCGACGATGCCAAGCCGGTGCTGGTCGTTTCCTCCGACGCCGGCATGCGCGGCGGCAAGGCGGTGCCCTACAAGGGTCTGCTCGACGAGGCGATCGACCTGGCCGAATTCAAGCCGGCCAACGTGCTGATGGTCGACCGCGGCATCGACAAGGGATACAACAAGGTTGCGGGGCGTGACGTCGATTACGCGACCCTGCGCGCCCAGTTCATGGACGCACGGGTGCCGTGCGAGTGGATGGAGTCGTCCGAGCCATCCTACATTCTCTACACCTCCGGGACGACCGGCAAGCCGAAGGGGGTGCAGCGCGATACCGGCGGCTATGCCGTGGCGCTGGCCTCGTCGATGAAGCACATCTATTGCGGCGGCGAGGGTGAGACCTACTTCTCGACCTCCGACATCGGCTGGGTGGTCGGCCACTCCTACATCATCTATGGCCCGCTGATCGCCGGCATGGCGACCGTCATGTACGAAGGCACGCCGCTGCGCCCCGATCCGGGCATCTGGTGGAAGATCGTCGAGAAGTACAAGGTCAACGTGATGTTCTCGGCGCCAACCGCGGCCCGCGTCCTGAAGAAGCAGGATCCGGCCTTCTTGCACAAGCATGACGTGTCTTCGCTCAAGCACATCTTCATGGCCGGCGAGCCGCTCGACCAGCCGACCCACGAGTGGTTCATGACCGAGCTGCAGAAGCCGGTCATCGACAACTACTGGCAGACCGAAACCGGCTGGCCGATGCTGGCCGCCGTGCCCGGTGTCGAGAAGACGCCGATCAAGTACGGTTCACCCAGCTTCCCGGTGTACGGCTACAACCTCAAGATCTACCGCGAAGACGGTTCCGAGTGTGAAGCCAACGAAAAGGGCATCGCCGCCGTCGTTCCGCCGCTGCCGCCGGGATGCCTGACCACCGTCTGGGGGCAGGACGATCGCTTCGTCAGCACCTATTTCACCCTCTTCAAGGAGCCGATGGTCTACTCCTCGTTCGACTGGGCGATCCGGGACGACGACGGGTATTTCACGATCCTTGGCCGCACCGACGACGTCATCAACGTCGCCGGCCACCGTCTCGGCACGCGGGAGATCGAGGAGGCGATCCAGAACCATCCGGCCATCGCCGAAGTCGCCGTGGTCGGCGTCGAGGACAAGCTGAAGGGCCAGATGCCGATGGCGTTCGCCGTGGTCAAGGATCCCTCGAGGACCGCGACGCCGGAATCGACCCAGGCGCTGGAGAAGGAGGTCATGGGAACGGTCGACGGCATTCTCGGCGCCATTGCCCGTCCGGGCCGCGTCTATTTCGTGAGCGGTCTGCCCAAGACCCGCTCAGGCAAGATGTTGCGCCGCTCGCTCCAGGCGCTTGCCGAGGGGCGTGACGTGGGTGACCTGCCGACGATCGAGGATGCGTCGACGCTGGAGCAGATCAAGAAGCTGCTGGCCAGCTGATCCCGTCTGCCGTTTCCGGCACCGACCCGCCGGGGAAACCCGGCGGGTTTTTTGTGTCCTTGCCGCAGGAATGAGCGCCGGAGGCGGGTGGTAGAATGTCAGCCGGACAGAGAACTACTGATTGCGAGCCTATGATTTACGAAACCGTAGCGGCTGTCGATATGGGGTCCAACAGTTTCCGCCTCCAGGTCGGCCGGGTGGTGGACAATCAGATCTACCCGCTGGATTCGCTCAAGGAACCGGTGCGCCTGGCTTCCGGGCTGAGGGCCGACAAACGCCTCGATCAGGAGTCGCAGGAGCGTGCGCTGGAGACCCTGCGCTGCTTTGGCGAGCGCTTGCGCGGACTGGACCAGGACGCGGTCCGGGCCGTGGCGACCAATACCCTGCGCGTGGCCAAGAATGCGGGAGAGTTCCTGCCGCTGGCCGAGGAGGCTCTCGGCTTTCCCATCGAGATCATCGCCGGCCGCGAAGAGGCGCGCCTGATCTACCTCGGCGTCTCGCATTCGCTGCCGGCTGCGGCGCATCCGCGACTGGTCGTCGATATCGGCGGCGGTTCCACCGAGTTCATCATCGGCAGACGGCATCGCCCGCACCGGATGGAGTCGCTGTACATGGGCTGCGTCAGCTACACGTTGCGCTTCTTCCCGGATGGCAGGGTCGACCGCAGGCGCTTGCGCGAAGCACAGGTCGCCGCGGCCAAGGAAATCGAGCTGATCGCCCATGACTACAAGGGCCTGGGGTGGAAGGAGGCGTTCGGTTCGTCGGGATCGGCACGGGCGATCGCCGATGTGCTGGAGTTGAACCAGTTGAATCCCGGCGGCGGTTTCGGCATTACCCGGGAGGGGCTCGACGTGTTGTGTGACCTGCTGGTCAAGGCCGGCTCGGCCGCGGCCCTCGATCTGCAGGGCATCAAGGCGGATCGCCTGCCGGTCCTGGCAGGCGGAATCGCCATCCTGTCGGCGGTTCTCGGAGAACTCGGAATCGAGACGATGTCGTATGCCGATGGCGCCCTGCGTCTCGGCGTCCTTTATGACCTTCTCGGCCGATATCATCACCACGACATGCGTGATTCGACGGTGGCGCAGTTCCGCCGCCGTTATCAGGTCGATGTCGGCCAGAGCGGGCGGGTCGAAGCCACCGCGCTGTCGGTGCTGACGCAACTCGCCGGGGGCGCGCCCGCTGCGGCCGACCTGCAGTTTCTGTCGTGGGCGGCGCGCCTTCACGAGATCGGCATCTCGGTGGCGCACAACGCCTATCACAAGCATGGCGCGTACATTCTGACCTATGCCGACATGCCGGGCTTTTCCAAGAGGGATCAGGCGCGCCTGGCGATGCTTGTCCTCGCACATCGCGGAACGCTCGACAAGCTGCGGGGCGTGCCCGCGGTCGACGCGGTCTGGAGGCTGATTTTCAGTCTGCGGCTGGCGGTTCTGCTGCACCGTACACGCGACGATCGTGCGCTGCCGGCATGGCGGGTGGCGGCGACATCCGGCGGCTTTCGGATCGATATGCCGGCGGGATGGCTGGTGGAGAATCCATGGACCGCCGCCGCCCTGGGTGACGAGGCGACCGTTTGGAGCGACATTGGCCGCGATTACGCGGTGCAATCGAGGGCGGCGCGGAGGCCGGCATGAACAATCCGCCCCGTCTGCGGATCGGGTCGGGGAAGGTTCTGCTGACCGGGGAATGGACACTGGCGGCGCTGCTGCCCGAGCTTCCGCAGTTGCAGGCGCAAATGGCCGCGGGCGGGCTGGGTGACCTGTCGTGGGACCTCTCCGGCGTCGAGCGGCTGGACAGTGCGGCGGCGGTGCTGCTCTGGCGAACATGGAATGGGCGCTGGCCGGCGGATCTGATCGTCGCCGATACCCACCGGCGCACCGTCGAACGCGTTTCGGCGGCGCCCGTGGCGGCAGGTTCCGGGAAGGTCGCGGTTGCCGGGCCGGTCGAGCGAGTCGGCGACTTGGTGCTCGGGTCGTTCGACAACGCCGTCGGGCTGGTGACCCTGTTCGGGCAGATGCTGCTGGATCTGGGATACCTCGCCCGCCATCCCTCGGCAATGCCATGGAAGGAGCTTGCGGCAAATATCTACAAGGCCGGCGCACTTGCCCTGCCGGTCACCGGCCTGGTCGGATTCCTGATCGGGGTGACGCTCAGCTATCTGTCGGCGCTCCAGTTGCGCAGCGTCGGCGCCGACCTGTACATCGTCAATATCCTGGGCATCTCGATCATTCGCGAACTCGGGCCGGTACTGGTGGCGGTCCTCGTCGCCGGCCGCTCGGGGTCGGCAATGACCGCGCAGATCGGTGTGATGCGGGTCACCGAGGAAATCGACGCGCTGACCGCGATGGGCATCTCGCGGAGCATCCGCGTGATCCTGCCGAAGTTGCTGGCGCTGACCGCGGTGATGCCGCTGCTTGTCCTGTGGGCTTCGGCCATCGCGTTGATCGGCGGCATGCTGTCGGCGATGCTGCAGCTCGATGTTTCACCCGCCTATTTCATCGGTAACCTGCAGCGCGCGGTTCCCGTCGCCAATCTGGTGATCGGCCTGACCAAGGGAGTCGTTTTCGGTTTCATCATCGCCTGCGTTGCCTGTCATTTCGGCTTGCGCGTCAGGCCCAATACCGAGAGTCTGTCGGCCAACACCACGACCTCGGTGGTCACGGCGATCACCCTGGTCATCCTCGCCGACGCCGTGTTTGCGATCAACACCCGGAACCTGGGAATTCCCCAGCTATGAGCGGCGCGGCGCAACCGGCTGTCGTCGAGATGTGCGGCCTGAGCACGCGCATCGGCGATCGCCTGGTGCATCGCGATCTCGACCTGCGGGTCGAACGCGGTCAGGTCGTCGGTCTGGTCGGTGGGTCGGGCAGCGGCAAGACCACGCTGCTGCGCCAGATTCTCGGCCTGATCCGGCCGGCGGCGGGTTCCGTTCGCCTGTTCGGCGAGGATCTCGGCGCTGTCGGCGCGGTTGTCCAGTCCGCCCTGCTGCGGCGGCTTGGCATGCTGTTTCAGGCGGGCGCGCTGTTCTCGGCGTTGCCGGCATTCGACAATATCGCCTTCCCGTTGCGCGAGCTGCGGCGCCTCGATGAAGACTGGATTCGCCGCCTGGTCAACCTCAAGCTGGCGATGGTCGAACTCGAGATGGAACACGGCCGGTTGATGCCCGCGGAACTTTCCGGCGGCATGGTCAAACGGGTCGCGTTGGCGCGCGCCCTGGCGCTCGAGCCGGAATTGTTGCTGCTCGACGAGCCGACCGCAGGGCTCGATCCCGACCGCAGCCGGAGCTTTGTCAAGCTGCTCGGGCAGTTGCAGGGCGAACTCGGCCTGACGGTGATCATGGTGACGCACGACCCGGAAACCCTGGCCGGACTGGCGACGCACATCGCCGTCCTCGCCGACCGGCATATCGTCCAGTTCGGCACCGTGGCGGAAGTCATGGCGGCAGATCATCCTTTTCTCGCCGGTTTCAGGGATGGCGACAAGTCAGGGTTGTTGTAGGATTCGTCCATGGAAAACAAGTCGCATGCCTTTGTCGCCGGTCTGTTTGCCCTTCTCCTGGGGGCGGCGGCGATCACCGCGCTGGTCTGGCTACGCGGCACCCACGACAACCTCCGCGAGTATGTCGTTGTCACCAGGTTCAGCGTCGGCGGCCTCAATCCCGAGGCGCAGGTCCGCTACCGCGGGATACGCGTCGGCAAGGTCACCGATATCCGTCTCGATGGCGACCGCCCGAGCGACATCCTGATCAGGATTTCGATCGCCGCCGACATCCCCCTGACCAAGGGCACGATCGCCAAACTGGCCTCGCAGGGGGTTACCGGGATCGCTCACGTGCTGCTGCTCGATAGCGGCAGGAACAGCGAACCCCTCGTCGGCGAGGATGGCGAGTTGCCACGCATCGTCATGGTGCCTTCGCTGCTCGATGAAATGAGCGAGAGCGGCCCGGCGGTGCTGCATCAGGCGCAGGAGGTCATGGCCTCGCTCAACGCGCTCCTCAACGAGGAGAACCGCCGGCGCCTGACGGCCACCATAGTCAACCATGAAGCTGCTTCGGCCAGCATGAAAACGGCGCTCGACAACATGACCGCCGCCCTGGTCCAGGTGCGCAAGGTGCTCGACGACCAGAATATCAGGAGCCTCTCCCGGGCTGCCGGCGAGGTCGGGCCATTGCTCGCCGACACGCGCCAGCTCGTCACCAGGATGCAGGCGACCGCCGACAAGCTCGACGTGGCGATCGGCGACGCCTCCGCCGGCGGAACCTCGGCGCTGATGCCGCGGCTCAACGAACTGGCGGCGGATTTCTCGCTGACCTCCAGACAGTTGAGCCGTGTCCTGCGCCTGCTCGAGGACTCGCCCCAGGGGCTCGTCTTCGGGGTGCCGGCCGCGGCGCCGGGGCCCGGCGAACCCGGGTTTACGTCGGGCGGGGGGCGCTGACATGCGCCGCCTGGTGATCGCCGCCGGCTGCCTGCTCGTTGCCGCCTGTTATTCAGCCGGCAAGAGGGGAGGGGATAGTGCGCCGGCCATCTATGATCTTGGTCCGCCGGTGCCGCACGCGGGGGCGGTGCGCGGGCGCCGCGAACTGGCGGTCGAGGTGCGGGCGCCGCTGTGGATGGACTCGATGGGCATCGAGTACCGTCTCGCCTATGACGAGCCGGCGCGCCTGCGGGATTACACCCGGGCGCGCTGGGCCGGACCGCCGGCACAACTCATTCAGCAGCGCCTGGTGCAGCAGTTGGGCATGCGGCCGGCGGGGCAGGGCAGGACGCGCTGTGTGCTGCGTATCGACGTCGACGCCTTCGCCCAGGTCTTCGATGATCCGGCGACGAGTCGCGGTCAGCTGCTGGGCAGGGCGCAACTCCTCGATTCGACACGGGCGCTCCTGGCGATCCACGAGTTCAGGATCGAGAAGTCCGCGTCAAGCGCTGATTCGCGCGGCGCTGTTGCCGCCCTGACCGCGGCAGTCGATCAACTGGCCAACGATCTGGTGGCCTGGGAGGAGTCGGCGTGGAGCCAGGGCAAGGGTGCCGCCTGTTCAAACTGAGACGATATGGTCGGCGATCCGCTGTTTCAGGTCTTCAGTGTGGTCGTCGAAATGCGTGTAGTGCATCAGTGACAGCCCGAAGACGCAGGCATAGAGCAGCAGGCTGCGGCTCTTGGCCGCGGCGTCCGTCATCCCGGCGGCGACGAACAGCTTGCGTGTGCACTCCAGTCGATAGAGATCGACCGCTTCGACGACTGTCGCCGCTTGCGGGTCATGGCGGGCCCAGTCGCGGACCGCGAGTTCGATGGCCATCCCCTTGCGATTGCGGCTGGCGCCATAGACCTCAATGGCAAAGTGCAGCTGTTCGCGCTCCCTGCCCGGGGTCACCGACGTGGTTTTTTCGATGTCGCGGATGCGGCCTTCCTTCCAGTAGTCGAGCATGGCCGTGAGCAGATCCTGACGGTCCTTGAAATGCCAGTAGAAGCTGCCCTTGGTGACGCCACAGCGTTTGGCGAGAACCTCGATGCGAAGACCGCCGAGGCCATCGCGGGCCAGCACGTCGATGGCGCTTTCGATCCAGTTCCCGCGGTCGAGCTGCGCCCGCGGACTCGCCAGTTTGCGGCGGGCCGGGCGGCTCCGGGGGTTGACAGAAGGGCTTTCCATACGCTACCGTATGCGCTCCATACGAAACGGTATGGTCATTGTGCGCAATGCTGCGGACTCTGTCAAATCGATGGCAATTTGTAGTAAAAAGGCACTGACAAGATCAACTGACCGGAAAGGAGAGCATTGTGAAGATTCTCGTCCCCGTGAAACGGGTAGTGGACTACAACGTCAAGATCCGCGTGAAGGCGGACGGCACGGGTGTGGATCTGGCCAACGTCAAGATGAGCATGAACCCCTTTGACGAAATCGCCGTTGAAGAGGCGGTCCGGCTCAGGGAAGCGGGCGTCGCCACCGAGGTCATTGCCGTTTCCTGCGGGGTCGCGGCCTGCCAGGAAACCTTGCGCACCGCCATGGCGATCGGCGCCGACCGCGGCATCCTCGTCGAAACCGATGTCGACCTGGAGCCGATCGCCGTCGCCAAGCTGCTGAAGGCCATCGGCGACCGGGAACAGCCGCAACTCGTCATCTGCGGCAAGCAGGCCATCGACGACGACGCCAACCAGACCGGGCAGATGCTCGCCGCGCTGGCCGGTTGGCCGCAAGCCACCTTCGCCTCCAAGGTCGTCATCGCCGGCGGCAAGGCCACGGTCACCCGCGAAATCGACGGCGGGCTGGAAACGCTCGGGATCTCGCTGCCGGCCGTCGTCACGACCGACCTCCGGCTGAACGAGCCGCGTTATGCGACGCTGCCGAACATCATGAAGGCCAAGAAGAAGCCGCTCGATACCGTCAAGCCGGCCGAACTCGGTGTCGATGTTGCTCCCCGCCTGACGGTCCTCAAGGTCAGCGAGCCGCCCAAGCGCTCGGCAGGCGTCAAGGTTGCAGACGTCGCCGAACTCGTCAATAAACTCAAGAACGAAGCCAAGGTGATCTAAATGACCATTCTCGTTATCGCCGAACATGACCACCAGAGCCTGAAGGCCGCCACACTCAATACGGTTGCAGCAGCCGGGAAGATCGGTGGCGAGATCCACGTTCTCGTCGCCGGCAGCAACTGCCACGGCGCCGCCGAGGAAGCCGCATCGCTGCTGGGCGTCGCCAGGGTCAAGGTGGCCGATGCCGCCCACTACGCAGCCCAGACCGCCGAGAACCTTGCCGCACTGGTGATCGCCAATGCCACGGGCTACAGCCACATCCTCGCCCCGGCCAGTCCCTTCGGCAAGAACATCCTGCCGCGCGTCGCGGCGCGACTCGACGTCGGCCAGATCTCCGAAATCAGCGGCATTGAATCCGCCGACACCTTCATCCGTCCGATCTACGCCGGCAGCGCGCTGGCCACGGTGAAGAGCGCCGACCCGGTCAAGGTGATCACCGTGCGTGTCACGGCCTTCGATGCGGTCGCCGGCGGCGGCTCGGCGCCGGTCGACAGCATCGCTGCCGCGGCCGATACCGCGCAGACCGCGCTGATCAGCCGCGAACTGAGCAAGTCCGAACGCCCCGAACTGGGCGCCGCCAAGATCGTCGTCTCCGGCGGCCGCGGCATGGGCAGCGGCGAGAATTATCACAAGCTGCTCGAGCCGCTTGCCGACAAGCTCGGCGCCGCCCTCGGCGCCAGTCGTGCCGCGGTCGACGCCGGTTTCGTGCCCAATGATTATCAGGTCGGCCAGACCGGCAAGATCGTCGCGCCCCAGCTCTACATCGCGGTCGGCATCTCTGGGGCGATTCAGCACCTGGCCGGGATGAAGGACTCGAAGGTGATCGTCGCCATCAACAAGGACCCCGATGCGCCGATCTTCCAGGTCGCGGATTACGGTCTCGTCGGCGACCTGTTCGAAGCGGTTCCGCAACTGGAGGCAGCCGTCGCCTAGAATGGCCGCGTGAATCTGCCGGATACTTTGCTGGGCGAGGGTTGGTACTGGGCGGCTTGGGCTGTCTGGCTGCCAATCTTCGCCCGCAGTCTGGTCAGGGCGCCGTGGACCTTGCTCAGGGAGCCGGAGCAGTTGAATGTGTGGCTCGGCATGATCGTGCTGCTGACGCTCCTGTGGAGCCTCAAGGCGGGGGTCAAGCCCGGCCTGTCGCTGCATCTTCTGGGGGCGACGGTGTTCACCCTCAGTTTTGGTCATCACCTTGCGTTCATCGGCCTTTCGCTGGTCGTTCTGGGGATCACCCTGAATCGCGATGCCGGGTACTTCGCGTTTGCAATCAACGCACTCCTGATGGCGGGTGGCGGAGTGATGATCAGTCAGGCCATCCATCGGCTGGCCCTGGGCTTCCTGCCGCGGCATTTCTTCATCTATGTCTTCGTCAATGGTTTCCTCGGGTCGTTCCTGATGGTGTCTGGCGTGGGTGTCGCCGCTACGTGCCTGCTGGCGGCTGCCGGCGCGTACGAATGGGACTATCTGGCCAGCGAGTATCTTCCCTATCTCATCCTCCTCGGGTTTTCCGAAGCCTGGCTCAGTGGCATGCTGATCACCCTCTTCGTGATCTGTCGGCCGGGTTGGGTTGTGACTTTCGACGATTCAATTTATCTCGCCAACAAATAGGGACTACAATCCGCAAAAAATTCATGTCATTGGGGTCTGAGACGGTGAAACATTCCATATTTCGTTCTTCGCTCGTTGCCGCGCTGATCGCGCTGTCGGGGGAGGCGGCGGCCATCGGCCTTGGCGAACTCAGAGGAAGGGTGGCGCTGGGCGACAAGCCGCGCTTCGAGGTCGATATCCTGGGTGCGCGGGCGGCTTCGCTGGATTCCGGCTGCTTCCGGCTCACGAAGCCCGCCGGCGACGATGATCTGCCGTGGTTGAAGCAGGCGACGTTCTCGGTTCGCAGGGGTCATCCGCCGGTTCTCGAGATCCGCTCGAACGTGCCGCTGGCCGATCCGGTGCTCTCGGTGGCCGTCTATGTTGCCTGCGGGCATGACGTTGTCCGGGAGTACGTCGTTCTTGCGTCACCCCCGCTCGGCCGCACGCTGGATCCGTCGCCCCGGGTCAGGGCGCCGGCGGCGACACCGGCGACGACGCCGGCACCGCGGAGGGAGGGGCGAGCAGTCCGGCCCGCAGCAGATCCGCAGGCGGCGGTTGCCCGTCCGTCAGCGGCGCCAGTTCCCGTAACCAGTCAGCTGGTCGAGCCCGCGAAGGTTCCGGTCACGCTTCCGGTCACGCAGCCTGGCGGCGCGCCGCCGGATGACAAGATCAAGAGCATGGAGGCGACGATTGGCGAGTTGCAGCAGCGCGCGGCCGAGCTCACGCAGAAGCTCGAACTGGCGGCCGCGACTCCGGCCGCCGGGCAAGCGCCTCCGCCGGAGGTCAAGCCGGCGCAGCCGGCGCCGGAGGCGGCCGTCAGGACAGTGCCGGCCGAGGTTGGCGCCAGCGGCTCGAACTACACCCTTCTCGGCGCACTGGTGGGTGCGCTGCTGGCCCTTGCTGGCTGGCTGTTCTGGCGGAATTCCCGCAGGCGTGCCGATGGCGGTGTGGCCGGCAGGGTGAGCGCGGACATCGAGGTCGACCCGCAACGCAAGGACGAGCGGGAGGAACGGGGCGGCGCCGACCTGCCGGTGGACCCCTTTGCCATGGGGATGCCGATGAAGCTCGATGTCGGCGCCGAGGCGCCGGTGGCGGCGGCGCCGGCTGCCGGGGCGCCGTCCCGGCTGGACTCGATCATGTCGGTTTCGGCGGCTACGGTCGACGAGCATTTCGAGGCCAATCCGGTCATGGAGCTGGCTGAAATCATGCTCTCCTTCGGGCGCGTCAAGGGTGCGGCCCAGGCGCTTCAGGAGTACATCGACAGCAATCCGCAGGAAGCGCTCAAGCCATGGATCCGGCTCATGGAAATCTACCGGATGGCAGGATTGCGCAAGGAATTCGAGAAGGTCGCCCGCGACCTCAACAGGAATTTCAACGTCGAGGTGCAGCGCTGGGAGCAGACGGTCGAGCCCGAGAGCGCGGGGCCGGTTGACGTCATTCTCGATACCGAGCCGGTGGCCGCGGGCAACCAGCTTGCCGGCGGCAAGGTCGAAGGCATCGAGGGCATGCCGGCGATCACCGAACAGGTTGTCCTGCGCTGGAACGACGGCAGCGTCATCGACTACATGAATCTGCTGCTGCGCGACAATCGCGGCGGCACGCGCCTGGGATTCTCGCTGCCGGTGATCAGCGACATCCTGTTCCTGGTCGAGTTGAAGGAAGTGTCAAACAAGATTGAAAAGGAGACGACTGCATCATGAGTGAATATCTGGCCCCACTGAAGGACATCCGGTTCGTCATGCAGGATCTCGCCGGTCTGGATCAGATCGTGTCGCTGCCGGGTTGCGAGGAAGCGACCCCCGATGTGGTCGATGCCATTCTCGAAGAGGCTGCGAAGTTTGCCGGCGGCGTTCTTTCACCCCTCAATCATGTCGGCGACCAGGACGGCGCGAGGTGGAAGGACACCGTGGTTACCACCTCGCCGGGTTTCAAGGAAGCCTATCGGCAGTTCGTGGACAACGGCTGGAACGCGCTGGGTTGCGACCCCGAGTTCGGCGGGCAGGGACTGCCCCGATTGCTGTCGACAGCGGTCAGCGAGATGTGGAAAGCGTCCAACCATGCCTTCTCGCTGTGTCCGATGCTGACCCAGGGAGCCATTGAGGCGCTGATGATCGCCGGCAGCGACGAACAGAAGGCGGCCTACCTGCCGAACCTGGTCTCCGGCGAATGGGCGGGGACGATGAACCTGACCGAACCCTCCGCGGGTTCCGATCTGGCGGCGGTGCGCAGTCGCGCCGAGCCGGTCGGCGACGGCACCTACCGGATCTTCGGCCAGAAGATCTTCATCACCTACGGCGAGCACGACATGACGGAAAACATCATCCATCTCGTGCTGGCGCGCACCCCCGGTGCGCCGGACGGCGTCAAGGGCATCTCGCTGTTCGTCGTGCCCAAGTTCATGCTCACGGCGGATGGCCAGCCGGGCAAGCGCAACGATGTCTACTGTGTTTCGATCGAGCACAAGCTTGGCATCAATGGCAGCCCGACGGCGGTGCTGGCTTTCGGCGACCACGGCGGCGCTATTGGCACCCTGGTCGGCGAGGAGAATCGCGGCCTCGAATACATGTTCATCATGATGAACGCCGCCCGCTTCAATGTCGGTCTGGAAGGGTTGGGCGATGCTGAACGGGCGTATCAGCGTGCTGTGGCCTATGCCCGCGAGCGCGTTCAGGGCACCGAAGTCGGTGTCCGTGGCGGTCCGAAGGTGCCGATCATCCGTCACCCCGATGTGCGCCGCATGCTGATGTCGATGCGTTCCCGCATCGAAGCGATGCGGGCGCTGGCCTACGTCACCGCCGCCGCCCTCGACAACGCGCAGCAGAATCCGGACGGGGCGGCGCGCGCTCGGGCGCAGGCGTTCGCCGACCTGATGATCCCGGTGGTCAAGGGCTGGAGTACCGAGAGCTCGGTCGACATCGCCTCCCTCGGCGTCCAGGTGCATGGCGGCATGGGCTACATCGAGGAAACCGGCGCCGCCCAGCACCTGCGCGATGCCCGCATCACGACGATCTACGAAGGAACGACGGCGATCCAGGCCAACGATCTGATCGGCCGCAAGATCGCCCGTGAGCAGGGCGCCACGATCCATGCGGTGATCGCCGACATGCGGGACGCCGCCGCCGCATTGGACGGCGATCTGGCAACGGTCGGGAGCCGTCAGCTTGCTGCGGTCGACGCCCTGGAGAAGGCGGTTTTGTGGATCGTCGCCAATTTTGCCGGTGATCCGAAAGCGGTTCATGCCGGGGCGGTGCCCTTTCTCCACCTGTTCGGCATCGTTGCCGGCGGCTGGCAGATGGGGCGGGCGGCGGTGTTGGCACGGGCCAGAAGCGCGGCCGGAGACGGCGACCCGTTCTGGTCGGCCAAGCTGGCGACGACCCGCTTCTTCGCCGATCATTTCCTGACCCAGGCGGCCGGCCTGGCGGAGTCCGTGATCGGCGGTGCGACAGGCGCGCTGGAGATGGCCGACGACAGCTTCTGACGAATTCCCGCGTTTTGCCCGAAAGCCCGCGAGTGTTGTTATAATCGCGGGCTTTTCCACCTTGCCCCACCGCTTTCGCATGGCGGGGGGTTCATCCCGTAAGGAGTTTGCATGCGTCATTACGAAATCTGTTTCATCGTCCATCCGGACCAGAGCGAACAGGTGCCCGGCATGGTCGAGCGCTACCGCGCCATCGTCGCCGCCAAGGGCGGCAGCATTCATCGCCTCGAAGACTGGGGTCGCCGCCAGCTGGCCTACCCGATCCAGAAGATCCACAAGGCCCACTACGTCCTGATGAACATCGAGTGCGACGGCGAGACGCTGAACGAACTCGAGCATTCGTTCAAGTTCAACGACGCCGTGCTGCGCCATCTCACCGTCAAGATGAAGGGTGCGGTGACGACTCCCTCGCCGATGATGAAGGAAGAGAAGGCGAGATCCATGATGCCTAGTCAGCCAGCTCCGGCCGAGTCGACCGAAGCGGCAGCTGCCTGAACCCGGTTCGCGCGGGAAAGACGGCTGAACCGTATCGAACTCTCGGGAAAGCTGGTCGAGCGCAAGGCTCTGCGCTATACGCCGGCCGGGGTGCCGGTCAGCGAAGGATGGCTGCAACACAGTTCCAGGCAGACCGAAAGCGCTGCAGAGCGCCTGGTGGATGTGGAAATCGCCGTTGTGGCCCTGGGCGAACCCGCCCGCTGGCTGCACGCGGTACCCCTCGGCGGGGCAGTCAGTGTGACTGGTTTTCTGGCAGCCAGGAGCCGCAACAGCAAGACGCCCGTGCTGCATGTGAATTCAATCGAATTTTTGGAAGGAAATGAAAATGGCTCGATTCTTCAAGAAGAAAGAAGATGACAAGAAAAAGAAGCGCGGCGGCGGTCTCTTCAAGCGCCGCAAGTTCTGCCGTTTCACGGCGGAAAAGGTCGAACAGATCGACTACAAGGATGTGGATGTCCTGAAGGAGTACATCCAGGAAAACGCCAAGATCATGCCGGCCCGGCTGACGGGGACCAAGGCGGGTTATCAGCGGCAGCTGGGCGCCGCGATCAAGCGCGCCCGCTTCCTGGCCCTGCTGCCCTACACCGACAACCATCAATAATTCCCGGGGAGACGAAACATGCAAATCATTCTGCTCGAGAAGGTCATCAACCTCGGCAACCTTGGCGACATCGTCAAGGTCAGGGACGGTTATGCCCGCAACTTCCTGATCCCGAAGCACATGGCGAAGCGCGCCACGCCGGCTGCCTTGGCCGAATTCGAGGCCCGGCGCGCCGAACTGGAGAGGGTCGCCGCCGAGAAGCGCGACGCGGCTCAAGGCGTCGCCGACAGGCTGGCCGGCGTCTCGGTTTCGGTCGCCCGCAAGGCCGGCATGGACGGTCGGCTGTTCGGATCGGTCGGCAATGCCGATATCGCCGAAGCGCTCAAGATTGCCGGCTTCGAGGTCGACAAGTCGGCCATCCGCATGCCGGATGGCCCGCTCAAGACGATTGGCGAATTCCCGCTCGACGTCGTGGTACACGCCGACGTGACGGCCAGCATCACCGTGGCGGTGGTCTCCGGCTGAGGCGCATCGTCCATTGCGCCCGAAGGCCCCGCGGTTGCGGGGCCTTTTTCATTTAAACTTGGCCACATGAATCAGCGCCTGCAGAAAAGCCCCGTCAGCGACTCCGCGCTTGCCCAGTTGCGGGTGCCTCCACACTCGATCGAGGCCGAGCAGTCGGTCCTTGGCGGCTTGCTGCTCGACAACCAGGCCTGGGACCGGATGGGCGATCTGGTCAACGACGGCGACTTCTATCGCGACGAGCATCGGCGGATCTTCCGGCAGATTCGCAACCTTCTCGAAAAGGCCAGGCCCGCCGATGTCGTCACCGTTGCCGAAGCGCTCGATGCCGCTGGCGAAGGCGATCAGACCGGCGGGCTGGCCTATCTCGGGGAACTTGCCGCGAATACGCCGTCGGCGGCAAATATCCGGCGTTACGCCGAGATCGTTCGCGAACGGGCTGTCCTGCGCCAGCTGGTCGCCACGGCCGACGAGATTGCCGCCGATGCGCTGAACCCCCTCGGGCGGGATGCCGAAACGCTGCTCGACGAGGCGGAATCCAAAATCTTCGCCATTGCCGAAGCCGGCGCGGGCCACGCCGACGGTTTCGTTCACATCAATCCCTTGCTGACCCAGGTCGTCGAGCGCATCCAGGAGCTGCACGACCGCGACAACCCGTCGGACATCACCGGCATTCCCACCGGCTATGTCGATCTCGACCGGATGACCTCGGGTTTGCAGGCCGGCGATCTCATCGTCGTTGCGGGAAGACCGTCGATGGGGAAGACCGCCTTCGCGCTGAACATCGCCGAGAGTGTCGCGGTCGACACCGGGCTGCCGGTCGGCATCTTCTCGATGGAAATGGGGGGCACGCAACTGGCGATGCGGATGCTGGCGTCGATCGGGCGCCTCGATTCGCATCGTGTGCGAACGGGACGTCTGACCGATGACGAATGGTCGCGGCTCTCGTTCGCGCTTGGCAAGCTGCATGAGGCGCCCATCTTCATCGACGAGGCCGGCGGGCTGACCCCGGCCAACCTGCGCGCCCGGGCGCGACGGCTGGCGCGCCAGCACGGCGGCAGGCTTGGCCTGCTGGTCATCGACTACATCCAGTTGATGACCAGCAATCGCCAGGGCGAAAACCGGGCTACCGAAGTCTCGGACATTTCACGGGCGATCAAGTCGCTGGCCAAGGAACTGCAGGTGCCGATCGTTGCCCTGTCGCAACTCTCGCGCAAGGTCGAGGAGCGCAACGACAAGCGTCCGATGATGTCCGACCTGCGCGAGTCGGGCGCCATCGAGCAGGACGCCGACGTGATCCTGATGATGTATCGCGAGGAATACTACAAGCCCGACACGCCGGACAAGGGCATTGCCGAAGTGATCATCGGCAAGCAGCGCAATGGACCGACCGGCACGGTCCAGCTGACGTTCCTGGGGGAATACACGCGCTTCGAGAGTCTGGCCGGCGCCGGCTCCGGGCGCCCCGGTCACTGACTCGCGGTCAGGCCATTCCATTTCCAGATCGATCGTGACGCGAGGACGAGCCGCCGGCCGTGCAAGCAGCACGGCAAGGCGAAGTCGGCAAAGTCACGGTTGGTTTGAGGATGGAATCAGAGGTCGGCGCGACGGCGTGCGCTGATGGTGTATTCGAAGCCGGCGGGGTCGGTTCCGTCGCGCAGCGCTCCCCGCGATTCGAGTTGCGGGAGGAGCAGGAACGGGATCCGGGTCTGGCGACCAGGCAATTCGACATCGGTTCCGACGTTGAAGGCGATCCAGTTCATTTCCCAGACGCCGAACAGTATCTTGCGCAACGACACCAACTTGCTGTCGCGGTCGGACAACCCTTCGATCGCCATGGCGCGCCGGACATCGCTCGGATCGACCGGAATCCAGCCAAATCCCGGAATGTAGAACTCGGCCCGGACGTGCTGCGCCCGCGTCGCATCTTCACCATTGAGCCCCAGACTGCGGAAGAGCCGCGAAGCCCCGACGCGCAAGCCGTAGACGCAGCGCGCCGGAATGCCGATGGCGCGGCAGAGCGCCACGAACAGGCCGTTGATGTCCGCTGAGCGCCCGCCATACTTTCCGCGGATGAGTTGCTGGTTCACGTTGCCGCCGCCACAACCCGGCAAGGCGACATCGTAGATCGTATTGTCCACGACCCAGTCATAGATCGCCTTGGCCTGGGCCACCGGATCCTTGATCCGGCCGACGATGCGTTCGCCCAGCTGGTGGGCGAGGCCGTCGTTGGGAAGGGTCTGCGACGACTGAAGGTTGCGCCGGAGAATGTCCTCGCGCTCGGGAGCGACCGTGCGCCTGGATACATCGAAATGGCGGTCCGCCGTCATGACCAGCGTCCTGATCTGGAATCGTGCGTCGTTGCCGTCGGCCCATTCGGAATGAAACACCTCGAGGTCCCCGTCGGGCAGCCGGCGCATCGTCGAAAGCCTGGGATTGCCATCCCAGCTGTGGCCAAGGGTGCGCTGGAAGAGGGTGTCCTGATTGAGCGGCAGCGGCAGCCACAGACGGGTCTGCCCCGATGCTCCCTTGACGGTGACGCTGGTCGCAACCTCGAAGGTCTGCCAATTTACCGGTGGTTCGGCGGCCTTGACCGGGGGCAGGCGAGTGGCGGACGTGCCCTGGGGCGGCTTTTCGGTAATCGGATCCTCGGCGGTATGGGCGACCGGACCCTGTGGCCGGGTCGAACGGGTGGCGGGCTTGGCGCTGCTGCGGCTCCCCGATGGCTTTCGCGAGGCGGGTTTCGCTGCCGCCTTGGCATCGGACTTCTTCTTTGCGGCCATTGCTTCGCCCGAAAGCAGCGAGAGGGCAACGGCAGTGGCAAGGAAATCACGGCGTTTCAATGCTTCCTCCGGCGGAGACAGCCCGTGGCTGAAACGACAAGGCCGTGTCCCTGACACGGCCCCTATGAGTTGTTGGTGCGCATTATAACACCTCGGCAGCGTGGTCAGCCAAGCGGGAACGCTCGCCGCGTTGTAACGTTATGTGACCGGAGTGCCGCCAACCCTTGAAGCGGTCGACCACGTAGGTCAGGCCGGAACTGCCCTCGGTCAGGTAGGGCGTATCGATCTGCGCGATGTTCCCGAGGCAGATCACCTTGGTGCCGGGGCCCGCCCGGGTGATCAGTGTCTTCATCTGCTTGGGCGTCAGGTTCTGCGCCTCGTCGATGATCAGGTATTTCTTCAGGAAGGTGCGGCCACGCATGAAGTTGAGCGACTTCACCTTGATGCGCGAGCGGATGATGTCCTGGGTCGCCGCCTTGCCCCAGTCGCCGCCGTACGGGCTTCCGGGATCCTCGGTATGCGTCAGCACGTCGAGATTGTCCTCGAGCGCGCCCATCCACGGCGCCATCTTCTCTTCCTCGGTTCCGGGCAGAAAGCCGATATCCTCGCCGACCGGCACCGTCACGCGGGTCATGATGATTTCGGCGAAGCGCTTGCTTTCCAGGACCTGGGTCAGGCCGGCGGCGAGCGTCAGCAAGGTCTTGCCGGTCCCGGCCTGGCCGAGCAGGGTGACGAAGTCGATTTCCGGGTTGAGCAGGAGGTTGAGCGCGAAATTCTGCTCGCGATTGCGCGCGCTGATGCCCCAGACGGCATTCTTCGGATGCGTGTAATCGACCAGCGTCTCGAGAACCGCCGCCGTACCGGCGGTCTCCTTGACGATTGCCGCGAAACCGTCGCTTTCAACCCAGACGAACTCGTTGACCAGCAGTTGCGGGCACAGCGGTCCGCTGACCTTGTAGTAGGTCCGTGTCTCCTTCTTCCACGATTCCATGCCCTGGCCATGCTGTTCCCAGAAGGTGTCCGGCAGGGCGCGCGTGCCGGTATAGAGGATATCGGTGTCCTCGAGGACCTTGTCGTTGAAGTAATCCTCGGCGAGCAGGTTGAGCGCGCGCGACTTGATGCGCATGTTGATGTCTTTCGACACCAGGATGACAGGCCGCCTGGGGAACTTCTTCTGGAGATGGATGACGACCGAAAGGATCTGGTTGTCGACCTTGGAAGTGGGCAGCCCCTGCGGCAGTTCCGCGCTGATCGCTTCGGTCTGCAGGAAGAGCCGACCGCTCGCCAATCTGCCCGAAGGCCCGTACAGGTCGATTCCCTCGTCGATATCGACGCCATCGTTGACCAGCATCTCGTCGAGCATGCGCGACGCCTGACGGGCATTGCGGGCGATTTCCGACATGCCCTTCTTGTGACCGTCGAGTTCTTCCAGCGTCATGATCGGCAGGAAGATGTCATGTTCCTCGAAGCGGTACAAACAACTCGGATCGTGCATCAGCACATTGGTGTCGAGAACGAAAAGCTTGGTGACGGCGGACTTCCCGATGGTGGCTGGCTTGCGCGTCATGGCACAGTTCATGGGTTGAAATTCACAGGGTCCTGACGAAAGCGAGAACTTCCTCGGCGTGTCCGGGAACCTTCACGCCGCGCCATTCGCGGCGCAGGATGCCGTTACGGTCGATGACGAAGGTGCTGCGCTCGACGCCGCGAACCTGCTTGCCGTACATGTTCTTCATCTTCATCACGGAAAACACGTTGCAGACGGCTTCATCGGCGTCGGAACCGAGTTCGAAGGGCAGCGACTGCTTTGCCTTGAAGTTCTCGTGCGACTTCACGCTATCCCGGGAAATCCCCAGAATCACGGCGTCGACCGCGACAAACTGCGGGTAGAGATCGCGAAACTGCTGTGCTTCGCTGGTGCACCCCGGCGTACTGTCCTTGGGGTAGAAATAGAGGACGACGACCTTGCCGGCCTGCGCTGTCAGGCTGAAGTCCGGTCCGCCGGTCGCGGGCAGGCTGAAATCCGGAACCCTGGTATCGAGCATGGGCTTGTCTCCTGTTTCCTGGTATCCGGCAATTGTCGGCAATGGGCAGGGATGCGGTCAAGTTGTTACACTTCGCGCCATGCGGAAAACCCTCGTGCGACTCCTGCTGATCGCCAGTCTCGCCGGCTGCGGCCAGCCGTGGAACGCCCCTTATCCGGCGGCCGAGGTCGAGAGCAATGTCCTCTACGCCGCGTTTACCGATCGGCCGAAGCATCTCGATCCGGCGCAGTCGTACACCGACGACGAAATCACGTTCACGGCGCAGATCTACGAGCCGCCATTGCAGTATCACTACCTCAAGCGCCCCTATGAGCTGATTCCGGGGACCCTCGAGCAGGTCCCGCAGCCGCGCTTTTTCGATGCGCAAGGTCGTGAGCTTCCCGCCGATGCTCCGGTCGAGGCGATTGCCGAGAGCGTCTATGAACTCAGGTTGCTGCGCGGGATCCGCTACCAGCCGCACCCGGCCTTCGCGCTCGATGGCGAGGGGAAGCCGCTCTATCTGGGAAGGGATGTCGCCGCCGGGCGGCAGAAGCTTGGCGATTTTCCGCAGACCGGCAGCCGCGAACTGACCGCCGACGACTACATCTACCAGATCAAGCGCCTCGCCCTGCCGCGCATCCATTCGCCGATCTTCGGCATGATGGCCGACCGGATCATCGGGCTCCGTGAACTCGGAGAGGCGTTGCGGAAGGCGGCGAAGGACATTCCGGCCGATGCCTGGATCGACCTCGATGCCTTTCCCTTGTCCGGGGTCGAGAAGGTCGACCGCCATGCCTTGCGGATCCGCATCAAGGGAAAGTACCCGCAGTTCCTCTTCTGGCTGGCGATGCCCTTTTTTGCCCCGGTGCCGCGCGAGGCCGATCGCTTCTTCGCGCAGCCCGGCATGGCGGCCAGGAACCTGACGCTCGACTGGTGGCCGGTCGGCACCGGGCCGTTCATGCTCAGCGAGAACGATCCGAACCGCCGCATGGTGCTCTCGCGCAACCCGAATTTTGCCGGCCGCCAGACCTATCCCTGCGCGGGCGGGGAGGGCGACCGCGAGGCCGGCCTGCTGGCCGACTGCGGCAAGCCGCTGCCGTTGATCGACCAGGCCGTCTTCTCCCGCGAGAAGGAGGCGATTCCCTACTGGAACAAGTTCCTGCAGGGATACTACGACGCATCGGGCATCTCCTCCGACAGTTTCGATCAGGCGGTTCGCGTCAATGTCGGCGGCGACGTCGCGCTGACCGGCGAAATGCGCGAAAAGGGAATCCGCTTGCTGACCTCGGTCAAGATCTCGACCTTCTACCTGGGGTTCAACATGCTCGATCCGGTGGTTGGCGGGCTGAACGAGCGCGCGACGCTGCTCAGGCAGGCAATCTCGATCGCCATCGACCAGGAAGAGTACATCTCGATCTTCCAGAATGGCCGCGGGATACCTGCCCAGAGCCCGCTGCCGCCGGGGATATTCGGCCACGAGGGCGGCGAGGAAGGGGTCAATGCCACGGTGTACGACTGGGTCGATGGCAAGCCGCGGCGCAAGCCGGTCGCAGTCGCCAGAAAGCTGATGGTCGATGCCGGGTATCCGAACGGGCGCGACGAAAGGAGCGGCGAGCCGCTGGTGGTCTACCTTGACACCACGGGCGGCGGCATGGGAGAAAAGTCGCGGCTCGACTGGCTGACCCGGCAGTTTGCCAAGATCGACGTCCAACTCGTTGTGCGTTCGACCGATTTCAACCGTTTCCAGGACAAGATCCGCAAGGGCAATGTCCAACTCTACTATCTGGGCTGGAACGCCGATTACCCGGATCCGGAGAACTTCTTCTTCCTGCTCGATGGGAGGGAGGGCAAGGTCGCCAGCGGCGGCGAAAATGCTTCCAACTATGCCAACCCGGAATTCGACCGGCTGTTCGCCAGGATGAAGAACTTGGACAACACCCCCGATCGCCTAGGCATCATCCGTGCCATGAATCGCATCCTGCACCACGATGCGCCGTGGAACTTCGGTCTCCATCCGAAAAGCTACACGCTGGCGCATCGCTGGCTGAAGAACCGCAAGCCGAGCGATGTCGGCAACAATATCCTGAAATATCAGCGCATTGACGCGGTCGACCGCGCCCATGCCCGGCGCGAATGGAACCGGCCAGTGCTCTGGCCGCTGGTCGCCGGCCTCGTTCTTCTCCTGCTGGCGATCGTTCCCGCCCTTGTCAATTACCGGCGACGGGAGCGCCAGTCTGCCGTCCGATGAATCCTGCCGCGCGCCAGCAGGCGCTGGATCGCGTCCTGTCGGAGTGCCGGCCGCTCTGGCACGCGCAGCCGTTTCGCGAGGTTCGCCCTGACTGGTGCCGGCGCTGGCCGGCACTGACGGACGAGCTGCTGGCGCTCGACGATGGCGCACAGGCACGGCTTGCCGACGACGGGGAGGCCGCGGCGGCCTTGGTTGCCTGTCATGTGCCCGAGGTGGCGGTGCTGCCCGAGCTGGCCGACGTGGCCGCCGGGCGGAAAGGATCCTTCGCGGACCCTGACCGGTTCCGGGATCGCGACATCCCCGGGCGCAAACAGGCGCAGAGAACGGCGTTTGTCGCGGCGGTCCATGGGCCAGGGCTTCCCGTGGTCGACTGGTGCGGCGGCAAGGGGCACCTGGGACGATTGCTGGCCAGCCACTGGAAGGTCCCGGTGACGACGCTGGACATCGATCCGGTGCTGTGCGCGGATGGCGAAGTCCTGGCCGCACGCGCCGGGGTCGCGCAGGACTTCGTCGTGGTGGACGTAACCCTGCCCGGCGCGCCCCTGGATCGCGGCCGCCACGCGGTGGCGCTGCATGCCTGTGGAAATCTGCACCGCGCGCTGGTCACGCGGGCCGCTCCGTCGGGTCTGGCCGCGCTGGATGTGGCGCCCTGTTGTTACCACCTCGGGATCGAAGGAAACTACCGGACGCTGTCAGGCAATCTGCGGACGGTGGTCACCGGCGACGACGCCCGGATGGCGGTGACCGAAGCGGTGACCGCGGCGCCCCGCCGGGTGCGTCAGCGCGACCGGGAAATGGCGTGGAAACTGGGGTTCGCTGCGTGGCGCCGGCTGCAGGACGGCAGCGGCCAGTACCGCAGCTTCCGTCCGGTGCCCGCCGCCTGGTCACGCGGCAGCTTCGGCGAGTTCATGCGGCTGATGGCACAGCGCGAGCAGCTGGCTCTCCCCGCCGCGCGCGGCATGGACGAACTCGAGCGGCTGGGCTGGCAACGCCAGCGCGAGGTCATGCGCCTTTCCATCGTGCGCCATGCCTTCCGGCGTCCGCTCGAGGTCTGGCTGGCGCTCGATCTTGCCGTCCGGCTCGAGAACGACGGTTACGCGGTGGATCTCGGCCGTTTCTGCGAACGCCCGTTGACGCCGCGCAACCTCCTCATTTCGGCGCGGCTGGCCTGAACAGGAAATCGGCGAGATCGGCCGGCTGGGCGGCGATGAAATCGGCGCCCCAGGTTTCCAGCGGACCGCCATCCCCCAGATAGCCGTAGGACACGGCCGCCGTCAGGGTTCCGGCAGCCTGTCCGGCAACGATGTCGCGGCGGTCGTCGCCG
Source organism: Dechloromonas sp. (assembly GCA_017302355.1). The sequence goes on along the minus strand of JAFLDQ010000030.1, from coordinate 2,299 downwards.
ACGTACAGCGTGCGCCGCGGCGAGCAGCCGAGCAGCGTGCAGGCATGCAGGATCGGCAGTGGCGATGGCTTGGCTTCGGCCGTCGTGTCGCCGCTGACCACGCATGGCGTGCGCGGGCTGAGTCCGAGCGCCGCGACCAGCGGATCGGTATAGCGCGCCCGCTTGTTGGTGACGATGCCCCAGGCCAGCCCGCGCGCCTCCAGCGCATCGAGCAGCGCCGGGATTCCGTCAAAGAGCGTCGACAACGTGCACAGTTGGCAGGCGTAGATGTCGAGGAAGCGGGCCGACAGACGTGCATAATCCTGGTGGCCGGGGTCGATGGCGAATGCCTTGCCGAGCAGTCCGCGGACGCCCTGCGAGGTATGGGGACGCAGGCTGGCAAATGCCTGCTGCGGTCGACCTTCCTCGGACAGCAAAATGTTCACGGAGCCGCACAGGTCGGGCGCGGTGTCCGCCAGCGTGCCGTCGAGGTCGAAAAGGACTGCGTCAAACACCGCGTGTGGCGCGCACCAGATAATTCACATCGGTATCGCGGGCAAGCGCATAGTGCCGGGTGAGCGGGTTGTAGGTCATGCCGATCAGTTCTTCCGGCTCGAGGCCGGACTGCTTGCACCAGCGCGTCAGTTCGGAGGGCTTGATGAATCTGGCAAAGTCGTGCGTTCCCCTGGGCAGCATCCGCAGGATGTACTCGGCGCCGATTACCGCCAGCAGGTAGGATTTCGGATTGCGGTTGATGGTCGAGAAGAACACCTGGCCGCCGGGTTTGACCAGGCGGGCGCAGGATTCGACGATGCTGGCCGGATCGGGGACGTGCTCGAGCATCTCGAGGCAGGTCACGGCATCGAAGGCGCCGGGCGTTTCCTCCGCCATCCGCTCGGCGGATACCTTGCGGTAATCGACCTTCTGCCCGCTTTCCAGCAGATGCAGCCGGGCGACGCCGAGCGGCTTTTCCGAGAGGTCGATGCCGGTGACCGCGGCGCCACGCGCCGCCATGCCCTCGGAGAGGAGGCCGCCGCCGCAGCCGACATCGAGCAAGCGCTTGCCGGGCAGTCCGATGGCGCCGTCTATCCAGTCGAGGCGCAGCGGATTGATGTCGTGCAGGGGCTTGAACTCGCTGTTCGGATCCCACCAGCGATGGGCAAGGTCGCCGAACTTGTCGAGTTCGGCAGGGTCGGCGTTGAGCATGATTCGGCCTGAAAGGTCAGTTTGACGATTGGAAAGAAAAAGCCCTGCCGAAGCAGGGCTTTTCATTGAAGCGCGGCGTCTTACTTGGTGCCGATGATTTCGATGTCGGCGCGGCGGTCCGGCTGCAGGCACTGGATCAGGGCCTTGGTCTTGGCGTTGCCCTTGCACTTGTCGCCGGTCACCGGCTGGGTCTTGCCCTTGCCTTCGGTGTAGACGCGGTTGGCTTCGATGCCCTTGGAGACCAGGTAGGTCTTGACCGCGGCGGCGCGGCGCTCGGACAGCTTCTGGTTGTAGGCGGCCGAACCGATGCGGTCGGTGTGGCCGACGACCAGGATCACTTCCAGCTTGATGGCGCCGGCCTTGGACACCAGCTCGTCGAGCTTGGCCTTGCCTTCCGGACGCAGCGTCGCCTTGTCGAAGTCGAACAGGGCGTCGGCGGCGACGGTGATCTTCTCGCCGGTGGGCTTCGGCCCGGCAGCAGGAGCCGGAGCCGGCGGTTCGCAGACTTCCTTCGGCAGCAGGTCCTTGTCGCACTGGCAGCCGGCCGGATCCTTGGCGGCAGCCGCCGGGGTCCAGTAGCCGGTCCGCCAGCACAGGCCGAAGCCGCTCAGGGCGACGACGTCGCGCTGGTCGATGACATAGACGCGCTCCTGAGCCTGAGCGACGGTGGGGCCGAGGCCGATGCCGGCCAGCAGAGCCACAAGGAGAGATTTCTTGGCGTAGTTGATCATGTGGGGTTCCCTGTCAAAAAAATTGGACGGTGTATTGTAGTTCAAAAGTTCGCGATTTCTTCTCACTGCTTGCCCTCGACCTTCCGCCATGTTGCATCCGGGTTGAAAGTCTTGATGCGGGCAGCCTGTTCCGCCGTGCCAGGACCCAGATTCTTTTCAAAGACTTGGCCGTCCTGGTTGATCTTGAAACTCATGATGCCGCTGGTGCCGTAGCGGGTCGGCCAGGCAAGCAGCCCGAAGCCGCCGGTCATGCGGCCGTCCGCCAGGTAACTGCGCGCTCCGCCCGGCGCGTCAGGGCCCTGGGCGGTCAGGATGCGGAAGCTGTAACCACGGTAGCTGCCCGGTTTGCGGCCCTTGTCGGCGGCGGCGTCGGCCAGCAGGCG
>JAFLDQ010000003.1 GCA_017302355.1 Dechloromonas sp. | reverse complement strand
GCCGATGCAGCACGCCTGAACCGGTCGATTCGTCAGCACTGGCGGGTCGAAAACAGCTTGCACTGGTGCATGGATGTCATCTTTGGCGACGACCAGATGCGCGCCCGAACCCAGCACGCCGCCCACAACTTCGCCATCATGCGCCATTTCGCCCTCAACCTCATCCGCCTCGATCCCGTCACGCGCAAGGGCGGACTCAAAGTCCGACGACTCATCGCCGCAACATCCGACTCCTACCGCGCTCAACTCCTCGGTCTTGTATAAGATTCATGCGATTGCCCTGCAAACATGTGGCGGCGGTCATTGGCCATGGCGACTCTCCCCTATAATGGGTCCTTTCCCCTGGAAAGCGGCGATGACCGACGCGCCGATGAAAGCCGAAACGCCGCTGCGCATCCGCGTCGGCGATGTCACCCTGAACGCGCAGGTCGCCGGGGAGGGTGAGCCGGTGCTGTTGCTGCACGGATTTCCCGATTCGTTGACCGTCTGGCGGGACGTCACCCCGCAGCTGGTCGCCGCCGGCTACCGCGTGATCGCCTTCGACCAGCGCGGCTTCGGCGAATCCGACGCGCCGGCGGGGGTCGCGAATTACCGGATCGACGCCATCGTCGCCGACATCCCGCGCCTGCTCGCCGCGCTGGGGATCGCCGGCCCGGTGCATGTGATCGGACATGACTGGGGCGCCGTCATCGGCTGGTGTCTTGCCCTTGCCCATCCCGCGCGGGTGCGCGACCTCGTGGCGGTTTCGGTCGGCCATCCGCAGGCTTACGGGCGCGCCGGATTCGCGCAGAAGATCGGCAAGGGTCTGTACGTGCTGGGCTTCCAGTTCCGCGGCCTGGCCGAAGCCTGGTTCCTGCGCAATCGGGGACATGGACTGCGCAACTGGCTGGCGGCCGGCCATCCTCACCACGACGCGGTCGTTCGCGACATGTCGCGCCCGGGCCGGCTGACGGCGGGAATGAACTGGTACCGCGCCAACCTGATGGGCGTTCTGTTCGGTGCCTGGCCGCGCTGCGCCGTGCCGACCCTGGGGATGTGGAGTAGCGGCGACCGTTACCTGACCGAGGCGCAGATGCGGGATTCGGGCAAGCTCGTCGACGGCGCCTGGGAGTATCGTCGCATCGACGATTGCGGCCACTGGATACCGTTGCAGCGCCCGGAGGCGGTCGCCGCTGCGGCGCTGGACTGGTTCGGCCGCCATCCGCTGGCGACGGCGGCGGTTTGAGCGCCAGCGTGCCTTGCTGTCGATCGTGTCGCGGACGCCACGGCGAGGCCGTTGCCGCAAGACCCCCGGTTGGCGCGCCGGATTGCCGGCGTCGGCGCCGGTTGCGGTCGACGGCGAAAATGCCGGCGATTTGCCCGTGCTCAGAAGGTCAGCGACAGGCCCTTGGGGTGAAATGCGAGGTAGCCTCGGGCGACCTGGTCGGCCTTGTGGCTCCACGCCTCGGTGGAGGCCACAAGGTAGTTGAAGTGCAGCCGGGGTTTGCCGGGGCCGCCGTGCGCCTTGAGCAACAGTTCGACACAACGGGCGTGCGGATGCCTGAAGATCGCGCCGTTGGTCGAAATCAGGTAGTTGGGACAACGCAGCCTGGCGAGCAGCGACTCGCTGACGTTGGCGACGCTGCCGTGGTGGGGCAGCTTGAAGCCGTCGACGGCGAGGCGGTCGCCCGGCGCCAGCAGGCGGTCGAGCGAAGCTTCGAGCACCGAAGCCCAGGCGTCGCCGGCGAGCACCAGGCGCACCTCCGGTTTCGCCGCCGGGTATTCGAGCAGCAGCGCGATGCTGCTGCCGTTGGCGCGGCCGGGGTCGCCGCCGAACGGGGCATTGGCGCCGGGTTCGCCGGCGCCGCCGCCGAGCGTGTCGGCGAAGCCGATGTCCGTCTCGTCGCTGTCAGACCCGTTGAAATCAAATTCTTCGTCTGCACCGAGCACGTCGCCGAGCGGACGCAGGGAGCGGCTGTCGGCGAGCCGCTCGCGCAGTTGTGCAATGCTGCCCGAGCGCATCCTGGCGGCTTTCAGTTCGTCGGCCCATTTGTCCTTGAGATCAAGCAGACGCTCGTGATCGGGTGACAGCAGGGTGAGCCGGCAGCCGCCGGGAAGGTCGACTTCGGGCAGCGCGGGTTTGCTGCGGTCGATGGCGGCCAGGCGGTCGGCAAAGCCAAGGTTCCACACTTGCGTGCCGGTGCGCTGCTCGTAGTCGGCGATCAGCATGCCAAGGTACTCACCCTGAACGCCGCCCAGAGGTTCGCCGGCGGGGTCGGGAACGGCATTGAGCTGGTCGCGGCCGTTGAACCAGATGCGGTCGAAACGGCAGTCAAGCGCTTCGGCGTCGAGCAGCAGGCGGATGATGCCCTCGATGTGGTCGGCATCGATGTGGGTGATGACGAGCAGGTCGAAGCGGCGCTCGTCGGCGGGCAGGTGCAGGATGCGTTCGCGCAGGGCCGGGTAGGCATGGCCCGGGCCGCCGTCGATCAGGATGCGATGGATTTCCCGGCTGCTGCCGTATTCGAGCCACAGGCAGTCGCCGTGGGCGGCGGGGAGCATCTCGATGCGGAACATGGGCAGATAGCCTTTCAGGTGGGGGGGCTACGGCGAGGGGGCGGCGGACGCCGGCCGCGGCGTCGGCGTCAGCCGCCATTCGGCGTCGCCGAGGGCGATCAGGCAGAGGGAAAGCAGATAGCCCCGGCCCAGCATGCGGCGGCGGACGCGGCGCATCAGGGAGCCGAAGTCGGCCTCCGGGTCGTTGACCTCGATCAGCTGCGTCACCAGTTCGCGGGCGAGCGGCGCCGCATGGCGCCCGAGGATCTGGGCCAGGGTGCCGAGGACGATGGCGGTCTTGAGCTTCTGGAATTCGCGCACCAGCTGGACGTAGCCGAGTTCCGATTCGGCGCCGGTCCGGCAACCGAGCAACAACAGGATGGGTCCCGGCTCGCGGCCGTCCGGGTTGACGTATTCCGGGCGAATCTGGCCGCGCCGCAGCCGGGCAAGATCGAGACCGAAGCCTTCGTCGCCGATTTCGAGAAAGTCTTCCACATTCTCCAGGTCATGATGCGGCAGCGCGATCAGCAGGCGGGGGTGCTTCTGTACCGCGTCGTACCACTCGTCCCAATGGCGGGCGAGGGTCGCTTTGGCAATCTGTCCCCGGATCGTTGTCCAGGTGGCTGTCCGCTCCTCTTCTGGCACCTTGTTGCTACTGGCGAAAACGGCCGAGTCGATGGCCGGCAGGCGGCGGCGATCCACCGTCGGGGCGGAGGCGCTGGCGGCACTATCGGGATTCAGGCGCTCGATGACCTTGCGCAGCGACCAGAAGCCGAGCGGGCAGATGGTTTTCGCGTGGCTCCGCTCCTTGGGCGTCAACGGGGCGTTGCCGCAGGCGGGGCAGATGCCGGTGTCGGCGTCCAGTGCTGTCCGCCAGCCATCGCAGAGGGGGGCGGCATCGACCGGGAAACCGCGGTCGTAGACGAATTCGAGCGGCAGCACGATGTCGGGGTCGAAGGTCAGGAACTGGATGCGGTCGCCAGGGTCGCGAAATTCCTGTAGGTCAAGCTGGTTGTAGAGGCTGGCGCCGAAACGCGCCATGTCGCGCAACAGGACGCGGACTTCCTCGTCGGTGACATCCAGCGCGGCTTCGCTGCCTGGCGTGGCGGCCCGACGGCGAACCAGCGACTTCTCGGTCGAGAAGAGCGCGGCGTTGAGGTTTTCGATGGCCTGGCCCGGCGGATCGAACCTGTAGTCGCGTCCGCCGGAGCCGTCGAAGACACGCAGGCTGCCCTTGGGAGGCACGGGTTGCCCCGGCGCCGGCGCCTGGCCGTAAACGAGGGTTGCATCACACGGCTTGGCGTCTTCAATGGCGATGACCTCGCGGCGGCTGAGCTGGGTGCTGATGCGCAGGATATCGCGCGGTCTGGGCTGCTCGCCGGGGGCCAGCGCCGCCGCTTCGATCCGGACCGCCTCGAAGCAGCGCCCGCGATAACGGAACATGATCTCGGCGCTGACGTAGGCCTTGTCGGCGGGCACCTCGATGTGCAGATCGCAATCGCCGCTGCGCGCGCCGCGCGAGGCGGGGAGCAGCAGCGTGGTGCTGGCGCGCTGATCCTCCCAGCACAGCTCGACGGTGAGTTCCAGGCCCCGCGCGGGGATGGGAACGGTTGGGATCGCCGTATCCGAGGTGGCCGCGCCGTCGTCCTCCGGCAGGCCGACCCAGCAGCGGATGGTGTTGGCGGCGCCGGCAACGAAGGTATCGCGTTTCTGGCCGGCATGGAGTATCCGCGCCCGGACGCGGCGCTCGTCGGTATCCGGCGGCGTGGCTTGAACGGGAGGTGGGGGCGGTGCGCCACGGCTGGCGGCATGGTATTCGACGCTTCCCGCGCCGGGCGCGGGGGAGGCAGGGGGCGCCGCGGTTGGCGCCGAGCGGCTGGCCGAAAGGAGATCGCCGGCGCCGGACATGTCGAAGGCGATTTCGCGCGGACGACTGGCCGGTGCGGACGGCGCTGGCGGGCTCGGCGGCCGGGCGCTGCTGCGCAGCCGGTCGTCGATCAGGTCGCGCCGGAGTGCGGGTGTCGCACCGCCTCCCGCCCCGCGGAATGGCGTGGGGGCGCAGCCGGCCTGGCAGTCGGCGGTCTTGCCGAGGATGTCGAGCAGGCGCACGCGCACCGTCGCCGGCCAGTCGCGCCGGACGAGCGCGACAACCTCGCCGATCAGGCGATCGCCGGGCGTATCGGCGATCATCCAGGCGATCTGGCCATCGTCGTGTTCGGGTTGGCGGGCGCCCATGTGCGCCGTCAGGACGCTCGTCACCCCCTTGGTGGTGCGGAACGGCTCGGGGGCCGTAACCGGCGCGAAGGGGCGCGGCGGGGGCAGTGGATAGCCTTGCGCATCGGCCATGCCAGTGGCGGCCCAGACGGTCAGGCGCAGGGCGCGGAGGAGTTCATGGGGCAATGGTGTGTCCGGCCGGTCGAGGCCGGCGAGCAGGCGTTCAAGTGCATCGCGCAGCGGTTCGGGGATCGGGCGAATCGTCGCGATGCGGTCGTAGGCGGTCCACGGGCTGCCCCAGAACAGGTCGGGTTCCGGGGCTTCGGGGGCGAAAACATCCTCGAGCGCGGCGAAGCCGCCGAGTCGACCGATCGCCAGGGCACGCCAGAATGCCGCCTCGGGGCAGGGCGGCAGGTCGGCGGGGGTCAGCGAGGTGTCTTCAAGAGGGGCGATGGCCAGCAGGCGGAAGGCATCCGGATCGCCGCTGGCCGCGCGTTCGACCAGGGCGCGGATGCGTGACGGGTCGCCCGCTTCCGCGAGGGCCGAGGCGATGGCGTCGCGGTCGGGTTCGGCCGGATCCTCGGCCATCCGGCGGAGCTCCTGTCGTACCGAGAGGAGAGGGACGTCGACCGCGAAGGTCAAGGCTGCCCGGCGCACCGGCGAACCTGCGGGCGCCGTGCCGACCATCTGCGGGCAGGCCTCGGCCAGATTGCGCCAGGCTGCCGGTCCGAGCGGGAAGCGCGAGGCCGCCGTCAGGGCGGCGAGGCGGACTTCCGGGGCCGGGTCGGTGCGGCCGAGTTCGAGCAGCGGCCGCACGGATTCGTCGGAGAAGCTTCCGGAAGGGGCGTCTGTCATCGTGGTTCCCTCGCCGGGCAAGGTTTCAAGCGCCGAGAAGTTCGGGCACGTAGGTCTGCAGCCGGTGGGTGAGCAGGGCGCCGGCGTGTCGGGCGAGCACGGTCATCTCTGCCGTCGAGAGTCGTTTCAGGTTGGTGCCGATGGCGGAAGCGAAGGTGGCGTCGCCTTCGCGTTCCTCGCCCACCGTGCTGTCGATCGAGAACCATACCGGGCGGGCTCCCCCCTCGGCGCCGGCATTCAGCTCGAGCCGCTTGAACTGCAGGCCGCGAACCTGTTCCATCAGGATGCCGATCGCCGCCGCCAGCACGATGGAGCCGGCCTCGGTCGGCCGCTCGTCGATCGCGAAGGGCTTGCCGGCGTCGCTGACGATCAGGTAGTCGAGCGCATTGCGTTTGCGCAACAGCGGATTGACGCCAAGGTTGTCATATACGCCGCCATCGGTGAGGGTGACATAGTCGACCCCGGCCGCCGGGTACTCGGACCGATCGATCTTGAGCGGAGGAAAGACCGGCGGAAAGGCGGACGATGCGGCAACCGCGCGGCTGATCGGGAAGTCCGGGGCGTCGGTTGTGCCGAGTTCCCATTCGCCCATCTCGGCCTTGCCGGCGGGGCCGCCGCCAACGAAGAAGAACAGGTTGCCGGTGGCGAGGTTGGTCGCATTGAGATACAGACGCGGCCCGTTGCGCAGCGAACCGAGCGTGCGCTGGCCATAGAGGTCGCGTTCGTAGCTGTCCGCAAGCTTGTCGAGCCGGCTGTGGAAAGGATCGAGGGCGCCGCCGATGAACGACGAGACGGCGATCGACCGGGTCCGCAGATAGTCCTCCAGTTTGTCGAGGGCATCGTCTTCGCCCCAGTGACAGGCGAGGAAGGCGCCGGCGATGCTGCCGCCGCTGACGCAGGTGAGCAGGTCGAGCTTCCACAGCAGGCCGATCTGTTCCAGCTTGCGGAATGCCCCAAGATGAAAAGCCGCGGCCCGGAAGCCGCCGCCCGAAAGCGCCAGACCAACGCGCTTTTCCTCGCTACCGATGCAGATGGTCATGAGATTCTCCTCATTGCGCAAGCTTGCCTGCCTGTCCGGCCGCTGGTCGAACAGGCGCTGGAGGCAGGTCGCTCCACTATAGGCGAAATGGCGGGAAACTCAAGCCGGCTGGGAGCGGCGGGAGCGCGCCATGCAGGCGGCGAGCCGAATCAGATCGCGGGCGTCGTGGGCCGCGGAGGGAGCAGGCAGCCCCGCTGTCAGGCGCCGGCCGGGTCGAACACGGGCGGGGTCGCGTGTGCTTCGCGCAGGCAGTCGCGGGCGCAGGTTGCGCAGTTACCACATTCGCGGAGGATGCCGAGTTCCCGGCGCAGATCCCGCAGCGTGCGCGCGCCGCCCGTCGCCGCTTCGCGAATCTGACGGTCGGTCACGGCTTGGCAGACACAGATATACATGCGGCGGTATCCATCGACGGTGCTTAATGAGAATAATTCGCATCTTACACAGATGCGAATGACTGTCAATAGCATTTGTGTCGCAGGCGAAAAAAAGCCACGGCGGGAAACCGTGGCTTTGGCGTGCGCCGCCGGGCCGCGCCGGATCAGTCGCCGCCTGGGTCCATGTGCGCCTGCAGGTAATTCGGCAGGGTCACGTTCCCGATCAGGGTTTGCTGCGTTTCCAGCCAGTCGATCGCTTCCTCGCAGTGTTCGAGCAGGTCTTCGAGCAGGTCGCGGCTGACGTAGTCCTGGAGTTGCTCGCACAGGGCGATGCCCTCGACCAGCAGCGGACGCTGGATTTCGCGCTCGTACCGGAGATCGCCCTGCAGGCATTCGACGACATCCTCGCCGATCAGCAGCTTGCCGAGGATCTGCAGGTTGGGCAGGCCCTCGAGGAAGAGAATGCGCTCGATCAGTTCGTCGGCCTCCTTCATGACGCGGATCGACTGCCGGTACTGGTAGTCGTTGAGCTTCTCCAGGCCCCAGTGGCGGAACATGCGGGCGTGCAGGAAATACTGGTTGATCGCGGTCAACTCGTTTTTCAGCACCTTGTTCAGGGCGTCGATGATCCTCTTGTCGCCGTTCATCGCGCGCTCCTCAAGCCGGGCTGCCGGAGCCCATCTGGCTCTGCAGATAGTTGGGCAGGCCGACCAGTTCGATCAGGCGGAGCTGCTTTTCGAGGAAGTAGGCGTGGTCCATCTCGGTGTCTTCTAGTTGCACGGCCAGCATGTCGCGGCTGACATAATCCTGGGCGTTTTCGCAGGCGGCCATGGCCTTCTTCAGTTCGCCGTCGACCTTGTACTCGACGGCGAGGTCGGCCTGCAGCATCTCCGGCACGTTCCCGCCGACATTCAGCGGCTCGCGTTTCGCGAGATCGGGCGTGCCCTCGAGGAAGAGGATGCGCTGGATCAGCGCGCGGGCGTGCTGGCGTTCGTGGTCGGACTCGTGGATCGATTTCCCGGCCAACTGATCGAGGCCCATGTCGGCGTACATCTCGCCATGGATCAGGTACTGGTCGACGGCGGTGAGTTCGCCGGTCAGCAGGTCGTTGAGGATGTCGATGATCTTCTGGTCGCCCTTCATGTCGTTCTCCGGAAGTTGTTGGAAACGGGTGGCTGGCTGGCGGGAATCGGCTGGCTTGCCTCGGCGCCCATTCTAGACCCGGAGCGGCCGCTTTTCCACGTTGGCCTGTCGGCAGCCGCTGTGGCCTGGCCCAGCGTTCGCACCTGCCGCGGTCGACCGCGAAAAAGGGCCAGAATTCAAACGGCGGACAGGCAGGGCATCAACCGGCATCGCGCGCGAAACGGGCGAGACGGACATCGACCGTCAGCGTCAGCGCGGTGAGCGCCGCGGCTCGGGCGCGTCCCTCGGCGCTGGCGCGGTAGAGATGCGGGGTCATCGTCAGCAGGTCGGCGATCGGCTCGGCGCCGGCCAGCGCGACGGAATAGCCGAGCGTTTTCGTGCCGAGGCGCCGGAAACCGGGCGGGGTCGGCGCGCCGGTGGCGCGCTCGGGCTTCAGCGCCGGATAGATGATCTCCCGCAGTTCCCGCAAATGCCCCGGCCCGGCATCCACCTGGACAAGCTCGCCCCCCGCCTTGAGCACCCGCGCGAACTCGGCGTAGACGGGGAAGCCGAACAGGCACAGTACGCGGTCCAGCGTTCCCGACAGGACCGGCAGGTTGGCGTTGCTGCCAACCACCCAGTTCGGCCGCCGGTCCTGCTTCGCGGCGGCGAGCACGGCCCACTTGGAAATGTCCAGCCCGAGGATGGCCAGCCTTTGCCCCGCGCCCGCCGCGGCGGCCAGACGGCGCAGGTAATAGCCCTCGCCGCAACCGGCATCGAGACAACTGGCATCGCCCGGCAGCCCGGCGAGCAGCGCGCCGGCGACGGCGTCGGCGATCGGCTGGTAATGACCGGCCGCCAGGAAGCGCCGGCGGGCGGCGACCATCTCCTTGCTGTCACCCGGATCGAGCGAGCGCTTTCTCTGCACCGGCAGCAGGTTCGTGTAGCCCTGGGCGGCCACGTCGAAACTGTGGCCGGCGGGGCAGCGCCAGGCCGACCCCGTGCACGACAGGGGCGCCCCGTCGAGGGGGCAGGCGAGCGCCGGGAAAGGGGTGATGTTCAGCAGCGGCGGTCCCTGGCTTCCGGCTGTCCGCCCGCGCCGGTCGCGGCCGCCGGCACGGCGGGTTCGGGCCTGGCCTGCCAGGGCCAGCGGCCGGAGATTTCGAGTTCGAGGGTGAAGCTGAGGAAGGTGCGGACGAGGACGATCAGCGCGAGAACGCCGACGCTCCTGAAGCTCGGGTCGACGGCGACGGTGTTGATGATGTCGGCGGCAACGAGGAACTCGAGGCCGAGCAGGATGGCGCGCGCCAGCGTCTGGCGATACCACTCGTACAGATGGCTGCCGGCCATTCCGCGCGCCGCGCGGGCGAGCGCCACCAGCGAGGCCACCAGCATCCCGCCGGTCATGACGAAGATGCCCGCAAGTTCCAGGGCAGCGGTGGTCCAGTGGACGATCGTCTCGAACATGGTTATTCCTTGGAGATGCGGTGGTCACGCATTTTCGGACAGTCGGATAAGCTAAAGGCGACCGATTGAAAGGAACGTGAAACATGGGAGCAAAGCGCAAGCAGCACAGCGCTGAATTCAAGGCACAAGTCGCGATGGCGGCCTTGTCGGGAGACAAGACCCTGGCGGAGCTGGCCTGCGAGTACGGCGTGCATCCGACGATGATCAGCACCTGGAAGCAGGAGTTGGTGAAAAACGCCAAGGATCTGTTCGAGCGGGGCAACAAGAAGGCGGCCGACCCACAGGCCGTGATCGACCACCTGGACCGCAAGATTGGCCAGCTACAGGTCGAACGGGATTTCTTGGCCGGACAGCCCGCCATTGCCCGCCTGCTGAAAGGCGTGCAATGATCGAGACGGGAAGCGCGCTGTCCGTTACCCGGCAATCCTGGCTGCTGGGAGTATCCCGCAGCAGCGTCTATTACCGGCCGAAGCCTGAATCGAAGGAAGAACTCGACCTGCTCAAGCGACTGGACGAACTTTTCACCGCGCACCCGATCTACGGCAGTCGGCGACTGCAGATCATGCTCAAGCGGGAAGGCATCCTGGTCGGTCGCCGCCGCATCCGGCGCCTGATGAAGAAACTCGGTCTGTGGGCCGTTGGCCCCAAGCCCAACATCAGCAAGCCGCACCCCGAGCACAAGATCTACCCGTATCTGCTGCGCGGCCTGACCATCGACCGGCCGAACCAGGTCTGGGCCACCGACATCACCTACATCCGGATGCGGCACGGCTTTCTGTACCTGTGCGCGATCCTGGACTGGGCGACACGAAAGGTGCTGAGCTGGCGCCTCTCCAACACGCTCACGAGCGATTTTTGCACGGCGGCACTGAGGGAAGCCATTGCCCGCTACGGCACACCGGAAATCTTCAACACCGATCAGGGCAGCCAATTCACCAGCGCCGAATTTGCCGGCGTGCTCGCCGAACACAAGATTCGGATCAGCATGGACGGTCGGGGACGCTGCCACGACAACATCTTCGTTGAGCGACTGTGGTGGACGGTAAAGCACGAATGGGTCTATCTGCGCCCCTGCGACAACGGTATCGAGCAACGAAAGAGCCTCGCCGACTGCTTTGACTGGTACAACCGCCGGCGCCCGCATCAGTCGCTGGGCTGGAAGACTCCGGACGAAACCTACTTCGACGCCCTGGCGGAAGCGCAACCGATGAGAGCGTGATATGCGAGAAAGGCGATGCACTGTGGATTTGTGGACAGCCGGCTGTGCCGGTTCCCGCCTGACCGCGCAAGCGCGGTCCCCTATGGACAAGCCATGGACAACGCTCCGCGTTGCCCACCGCTTGCCCACAGGTCGGCGGCTGCCCACAAGCTCCACAGCGCTCGACCTGATCGGGATAAAATCCGGGAAAGTCAAAACCATCTCTACGGTTCAGCCCTTAGCTTATTCCACCCCGGTGGCCGTCCAAGCTACCGTGACCACCGCATTTGTTGAGGTTCATTCACAGTCCAGGGATACGGCCTTGAACTTCTCAGATGAAACTTTTGCAAGAGGCTCGATTTGTAATCAAGTCAGCATCGCTGGTTTGCGGTGCGACACGAGATGTCGTCAGCAGCCTGTAAGTGCTAGTATTGCAACGCATAAATAACCAAACATGTATTATGCTGTTTCATACCCACGCTCTGATGAGGAACTGGCTATGCGACAGACGGAACTGCATCTCAAGGACGAGGACCGAGAGTTGCTCGAGTCGTACCGAGCGAAAGGCTTGCGCCATGCACGGGAGGTAAATCGGGCGCATGTTCTTTCGGCGCTGGATCGCGGCGTCCCGGAATCCCAGATCATGGCGGTTTTGGGCATAGGGCGGACCGTGATCTGGCGAACGCGGGCGGCGTATCGGGAGGGCGGGGTGGAATACGCGGTGTGCGATGCCGCGCGGCCGGGCAGGCCCATCCAATACGGTGCGGATGTCGCAGCACAGATTTCATCCTTGGCCTGTTCGTCGCCACCGGAGGGCGCCACGCGCTGGACACTCGAATTACTTGAACAGGCGGCGCATTCACTGGCCAATGTCGGACCGATCAGCCGCGAGACGATTCGCCGGCTGCTAAAAAAACTGCATCAAGCCGTGGCGCAAGCTGATGTGGCGTGTCGGCCGACTGACGGAAGAGTACCGGCGGCGAATGTATGATCTGCTGGATCTGTATGGCCGCCCGTTCCGGGCGAGAGAGCCGGTCATTTGCCTGGACGAGAAGAGCAAGCAGTTGCTGAAGGATTCGCGCCAACCCGTGCCGATCAAGCCTGGGAGGCCGATGCGACTGGATTACGAGTACGTGCGGGGCGGTACCTGCAACCTGTTCGTGGCGATCGAACCCCAGGGCGGGCGACGCACCGTGCAGATTACCGATCGTCGCACCAAGACGGATTTCGTGGCATTTGTCCAATACCTCCTCGAACAGGTCTACGCGACGGCGCGTCGCATTCATCTTGTGCTCGACAACCTCAACACGCATTTCCGCAAGTGTTTCGAGGAAGTGCCTGGAATCCGGGCGGCGAACACACTGCTGCGACGTGTGGTCTTTCACTAGACGCCGAAGCACGCCAGCTGGCTCAACATGGCGGAAATCGAGATCGGCATTCTTGACCGTCAATGCCTGAACCGGCGCCTCCCCGACCGTGACACGCTTACCCGCGAAGTCGATGCATGGCAAAGACGCCGAAATGACGAGCAGCACCGTATCGCGTGGACGTTCTCTCGGCAAGACGCGGACATGAAAATGGCCACGCATTATGTTTCGTAATTAATGCGGTACGATACTACGGCCACCAGAACGGCGCGCACATTCAGAGCGCAATGGACAAATTCGCCGACCGCTACAAGACGAAAGCGTCTTGAGGTTTTGCGGCACGACTACACAGGAATTGCCACAAAAGCAAAAAGCCCTGCAAGACCGAAATCTTGTAAGGCTTTGTTTTATCTGGCTCCCCGACTTGGGCTCGAACCAAGGACCTACGGATTAACAGTCCGGCGCTCTACCGACTGAGCTATCGAGGAACAGAGGGGCGCATCTTAGTCAGTAAGAACATTCCAGTCAAGGGAATCAGGATATACTGCCCGAAAAATCTTTTTGCCCCCATGGACCAGAATCTGGTTTTCGCAAAGACCCCCATCGGGGATGAGGCGGTTCGGCAACGGACGCGTGTGGCCCGTCGCGATTTGCGGATGGTCCTTGTGCTGGTCGATGGCAAGATGACCGTTGCAGAATTGGGCGCGAAGCTCAACGATTCCCGACTGGTCGAGAATGCGCTGCGTGATCTGGAGCAGGGCGGGTATATTGCGCCAACCTTGGAGGCGGTGTCGGTCTGGCAGCAGAGCAAGCTGCAACTCGAGAAACTCAAGCCTCCGGTTGCGTCGTCATCCAGCCCCGGATCATCGAGTCAACTCGACTTGCCGGGCGCTCCCAGCGGTTTTTCCACATTCGGCACGCCGGTTCTCCCTGCCGGAGTCGCAGCTGATGTTGCCGGAGAAGACTCGGCGCCGCAGGCGACTTCGCCGAAGCGACGGCGTTTACCCTTGCCATACGTGGGATTTGGGCTGATCGCCGTAGCGCTTGTCGCCATGGCAATCGTTCTGTTCTTCCCATATGACCGCTTCAAGCCCGCCATCGAAAGCGAACTGGCGCGGGTCTGGCAGGTGCCGGCAAGAGTCGGCGAGGTCAGGCTGATTCTGCTGCCACAGCCTGGCTTGCTGCTTTCGGATGTGCGAGTCGGCGAGCGAGGGGAAACGGTCCTTGAGAAGGTTCGTGTTCATTCGTTGTTCGCGATGCTCGGGTCCGGCGTCCATACCCTGTCGCGCATTGAGATTTCGGGCGGAACGGTTGTTGCCGATCACCTGGTCGGATTGTCGCTGGCCGACAAGGGGGGGCAGAAGATCCGTCCGAAATGGCTGATCCAGCAGGTCATCGTGGAGAATCTGTCTGTTGCTGCCGGGCCTTTGAATCTCCGTCAACTGGGTGGTGATGTCGCTTTTCGTGCTGACGGCGGGATCGAGAGGGCTTCCCTGCGGACCGTCGATAATACCTTGCGCATCACGGCTGAGCCGACGCCGCTGGGACCCAGGCTCATGATCGAAGGATTTGCCTGGCGTCCTGCCGACGTGCCGCCAGTGACCTTCGATTCACTGCACGCGACCGGCCTGTTGCAGAAGGGCAGGCTGGTCGTCGACAGTTTCGACCTGCAGACGCTTGGCGGAGTGGTCCGGGGCAACTGGCTTGTCGAATGGAACCACGGACTGCTGATGGCCGGCGATGCGGCGCTTGAACGCGTCGATTGCCGCAGGATGACTGCCCTTTTCGCACCCTCGCTCGCTCTCGAGGGGGACCTGATGGGGAACTTCCGTCTGCGCGGGGCCGGCCGTGACTGGGATTCGATGTGGGCGAGCACGGATGCCGTGCTTGATGCCATGGTACTGCGCGGCGTCTTCAACGGGGTTGATCTGGGTGAAACTGCGCGCCGCGGCCGTGGTTCCACGGTTCGTGCCGGAAGCACGAAATTCGATCGTCTGACGGTCAACGTCAGCATCGATCCGCGGCAGATCCGTGGGCGCAACCTGGCGATGAATGCCGGCATGTTTACCGCAACCGGCCAGTTTGTCGCCACGCGCGACCGCCAGGTTGAAAGCAGCCTCCAGGTGACCATGCAGACGTCGGCCTCGTCATTGACGCAAACGGTGACGGTCAGCGGGAAGCTTCCCAATCTGCAGGCCAGCGTTCGCTAGCCCGGAGGCAGAGAGAAGGCGAGGCAGCTGCCTCGCCTGGATTTTCGCCCGCCGGGATCAGCCGTTGGTCACCGTGGCGATTGCCTTGGCGACATAATCGACATTCTTCGAGTTCAGTGCAGCCAGGCAGATGCGTCCGGTCGACACCGCATAGATGCCGAAATCCTCCTTCATGCGCTCCACCTGCGCAGCCGTCAATCCGGTGTACGAGAACATTCCGCGCTGCTCGACAATGAACGAGAAGTCCTGCTCCACGCCCTGCGCCCTGATCGCATCGACCAGGCTGGCGCGCATGCGGCGAATGCGGTCGCGCATTCCGGCCAGTTCGGTTTCCCACATCTGGCGCAATTCCGGCGAGGCGAGCACGCCGGCAACGAGCGCGCCGCCGTGGGTCGGCGGATTGGAGTAGTTGGTGCGGATGACACGCTTGACCTGCGAGAGGACGCGCGCCGACTCTTCCTTGCTCGCGGTGACGATGGTGAGCGCGCCGACGCGCTCGCCGTAGAGCGAGAAGCTCTTCGAGAAGGAACTGGCGATGAAAAACTGCAGGCCGGAGGCCGCGAACGCCCGGATCGCGACCGCGTCCGCATCGATTCCGTCGGCGAATCCCTGGTAGGCCATGTCGAGAAACGGTACCAGGCCCTTTTCCTTGCAGATTTGGACCACTTCATCCCATTGAGGTGGCGAGAGGTCGGCGCCGGTCGGATTGTGGCAGCAGGCGTGGAGAACGATGATCGAACCGGCGGCGAGGCCATTGAGTGACGCCTTCATGCCGGCGAAGTTGACGCCGCGCGTGGCGGCGTCATAGTACGCATAGCTTTCGACGACGAAGCCGGCGGATTCGAAGAGGGCGAGGTGGTTTTCCCAGGAAGGATCGCTGATATGGACCGTCGCCTCGGGGTTCAGGCGCTTCAGGTAGTCGGCGCCGACCTTCAGCGCACCGGTGCCGCCAAGCGCCTGGGCAGTGATTGCCTGGCCATTGGCGAGCAGTGGGGAGTCCTTGCCGAACAGCAGGTTCTGTACGGCCTGATTGTAGGAAGGCGCGCCTTCGATCGGCTGATAGCCACGCGGCGGGGCAGCCTTCAGGCGAGCCTCCTCGGCGATCCTGACGGCAGCGAGCAACGGAAGTTTGCCGTCGTCATCAAAATAGACGCCGACGCCGAGATTGACCCTGGTGTCGCGAGGATCGGCGTTGAAGGCTTCATTCAGTCCGAGAATGGGGTCGCGCGGGGCCATTTCCACCGCGGCAAAGATCGACAGGGACATAGGGAACTCCATGAAATAGTGGAAATATTGTTCGCGCGGCAGTGTCACCGTGCGACCAAAACCGTAAAATTCTAGCATGAGCGAAACGAAGACCGGCGATCCGGTGGCCTCCTTCGCTGGCAGTCCGTTTCGGCTGCATCAGCCCTTCCTCCCCGCCGGCGACCAGCCCGAGGCGATCGGCCTGCTGGTCGAGGGTCTGAACGATGGTTTGTCCTATCAGACGCTGGTCGGCGTTACCGGCTCCGGCAAGACGTATACGATGGCGAACGTGATCGCCCGTACCGGCCGCCCGGCCCTTGTGCTGGCGCCCAACAAGACGCTGGCTGCCCAACTGTACTCGGAGTTCAAGGAATTCTTCCCGGAAAACGCCGTCGAGTACTTCGTTTCGTACTACGACTATTACCAGCCGGAGGCCTACGTCCCCTCGCGCGATCTCTATATCGAGAAGGACAGCTCGATCAACGACCACATCGAGCAGATGCGGCTGTCGGCCACGAAAAGCCTGATCGAGCGCCGGGACGTGGTGATCGTCGCCACCGTTTCCTGCATCTACGGCATCGGCGACCGTGACGAGTACCACGACATGATCCTGACCATGCGTGTCGGCGACCGCCTGGACCAGCGGGCCATCGTCAAGCGGCTGACCGAGATGCAGTACGAGCGCAACGACATCGATTTCCACCGCGGGATCTTCCGTGTGCGCGGCGACGTGATCGACATCTTTCCCGCCGAGCATGCCGAGCATGCGATCCGTGTCTCCCTTTTCGATGATGAAATCGAGGGCCTGCGGTTCTTCGACCCGTTGACCGGCCAGCTGCTGCACAAGGCGCTGCGCTTCACCGTCTTCCCGGCGTCGCATTACGTGACGCCCCGGGGAACCGTGCTGCGCGCCATCGAGGCGATCAAGGAAGAACTGCGCGAGCGCATCGACTTCTTTACCCTCAACAACAAGCTGGTCGAAGCCCAGCGCATCGAGCAGCGCACCCGTTTCGACGTCGAACTCCTCGACCAGATCGGCTTCTGCAAGGGCATCGAGAACTACTCGCGGCATTTTTCGGGCCGCCGGGCCGGTGAACCGCCACCGACCCTCATCGACTACCTGCCATCCGATGCGTTGATGTTCATCGACGAGTCGCACGTCACCATCGGCCAGGTTGGCGGCATGTACAAGGGTGATCGCTCGCGCAAGGAGAATCTGGTCGACTATGGTTTCCGCCTGCCGTCGGCGCTGGATAACCGCCCCTTGCGGTTCAACGAGTTCGAGGCCCACCTGCGGCAGACGATCTTCGTCTCGGCGACGCCGGCCGACTACGAACACCGGCACGCCGGACAGGTCGTCGAGCAACTGGTGCGTCCGACCGGGCTGATCGACCCGAAGGTGCTGGTGCGCCCGGCATCCAGCCAGGTCGACGACCTGCTGGCGGAAATCCGTCAACGGGAGGCGGCGGGCGAGCGAGTGCTGGTGACCACGCTGACCAAGCGCATGGCCGAGGATCTCACCGACTTTCTGGCGGACAACGGGGTCCGGGTGCGCTACCTGCACTCGGACATCGACACGGTCGAAAGGGTGGAGATCATCCGCGACCTGCGTCTGGGCGTGTTCGACGTGCTGGTCGGCATCAATCTCCTGCGCGAGGGGCTTGATATCCCCGAGGTGTCGCTCGTTGCGATTCTCGATGCCGACAAGGAGGGGTTCCTGCGCTCGGAGCGCTCGCTGATCCAGACAATGGGACGCGCCGCGCGCCATATCCATGGCACAGCGATCCTCTATGCTGATACGATTACACATTCCATGGATCTGGCCATTGGTGAAACGGAACGGCGCCGCGCGAAGCAGATTCTCTTCAATTGTGAACACGGAATCACTCCGCGCGGCGTGTCGAAGACGATCAAGGACATGATCGACGGCGTCCATGACGCCGAGTCCGCCCAGAGCGAACTGAAGGCGGCGCAGGAGCGGGCGGCCTACGAGATCATGGATGAGAAGACGGTGGCAAGGGAAATCAGGCGGCTGGAAAAAGTGATGCTCGAGTCAGCGCGAAATCTGGAATTCGAGAATGCGGCGAATGCCCGCGATGAATTGTTTCGCCTGCGGGAGCGGGTGTTCGGTGCGGCGCCGCACGACCGCGATGGAGACGAGATGAAATGAGCTATCGGGTGTTGCTGGTCTGCATGGGCAATATCTGCCGTTCTCCAACGGCCGAGGGCGTCTTGCGTAAATATCTACAAAACAATATGTTGGCAGAGTTTGTTGAAGTCGATTCTGCCGGGACGCACGGTTATCATGTCGGTGAGGCGCCGGATTCGAGAACGCAACGGGCAGCGGCGGCGAGGGGTTACGATCTGTCGCAGTTGCGGGCCCGCAAGGTGGCGGCACAGGATATCGAATACTTCGACCTGATCCTGGCAATGGACAAGAGCAATCTCGATAGCCTGCGCCGCATGGCGCCAGTCGACAGGCACGAGCGGCTCAAGTTGTTCATGGAGTACGCCCGGAACTTCGACGATGACGAAGTCCCCGATCCCTACTATGGCCTGGGGCATGGGTTCGACCTGGTCCTCGACATGATCGAGGATGGGGCGGAGGGATTGATCGAGGAACTCAGGCTGCGTTTCGCCAGCACCTGAGGACCCGGCGAGGAAAGGAAGAGGGGCGCCCGCTGGCGCCCCTCGCTCATCGGGTTTGGTCCGCCTGCTTGGCGGTTTCGATCATGACCAGCGGCCCTTCATCGGCCGCCGCGGCGTGCGGTTGCTGCTTGCGCGGCCGGCCAAGCCGGGGCGCCGGTTCGGCTGAAACCACTGCCGCCGGCACGGTCGTCTGCACCAGGATGAGCCCGCTCTCGATCAGCGCCGTCTCGAGGGCGCCCGCCGGC
Organism: Dechloromonas sp.; assembly: GCA_017302355.1. The sequence goes on along the minus strand of JAFLDQ010000003.1, from coordinate 42,990 downwards.
ACGACAGGGGCGGGCGCCGGCGGTGGGACGGTTTTGCCGCTTTCGGCAGCGTCGACCGCAACAGCCTCGGGCGCAACGATTGGACTCGGCGGCGCGGCCGGAACGGCCTCGACGACCAGCGGCGCAGCTTCGGCGACCGTCGGCGATGCCTCGACTGGCGCCGGCTCCGCCGGAGTCTCATCGACAACCACGGTTTCACCCGCGACCGGAGGAATCACGACTACCACCGGTTCCTCGCCGGGCGGCACATGGACATCGGGCGCCGTTTCCGCGACCTCATTCACGACGCCATGGTCCGCCTCGTTGCGCCTCTCGCCGCGGCCGCGGCCGCCCCTGCGCCCCCGGCGGCGGCTGGCCTGCTCTTCACTGGTGGCGGCGCTCTCCTGACCTCCGCTGGCAGCGGGCTGGAGGTTGCCTGCCGCAATCTCGCCGGCGATCACCGGCGGAATCGGCCTGTTCTCGACGGTTTCAGGCTGCTGCCGCGGCGAGCGTTCCTTGCGCTCGCCGCGCGGGCGACGTTCCGGGCGCTCGCCCACGGGTGCCCCGGTTTCTTCACGCGGGGTCTTCTCGGCAATGCGTTCGCCGCGGCCGGCAGACCGTTCCTGGCGCTCGCCGGGGCGTTCACCGGCTTCCTCGCTGCGGCGACCGCCGGCGTTCCTGCCGCTGCGGCGGCTGTCACGAACCGGTCCGCGCTCGTTACGGCCCGGGCTTTGTGCTTCGTCCGCCATCGTCGGCGGTTCGACAGCCGGTCGCGATGGAACCGGCGCCGGCGTCTTGCGGAACAACGCCATGATCCTTGCAAACACGCCTTGTCCCGCATGCGCCGGTGGCGGGACGCTTGCCTGAACCGGCGCGGCGGTTGGTGTCTGGGAGAGATCCGGCGCCGGCTGCTCCGGGGAAATACCCTTGATGACGGCCTCCTGGCGAGGCCTGGCGGCTTCCTGCTGGGTGGCCTGCTTGAGCGCCTCCTCGAGCGGCACATCGACCATCTTGTAGGAAGGCTCGCGCAGATCCTCGTTGTTCAGGTCGTCGTGGCGCAGCCGGGTGATCGTATGAGCCGGCGTCTCGAGATGGATGTTCGGGATGAGCAGGATGGTCACCTTGTGGCGCAACTCGATGGCCTGGATATCGGGGCGCTTCTCGTTGAGCAGGAAGGTGGCGACATCGACCGGAACCTGGACATGCACGGCGCCGGTGTTTTCCTTCATCGCTTCCTCTTCCAGGATGCGCAGGATGTGCAGCGCGGCGGATTCAGCGGAGCGGATATGGCCGGTGCCGGTGCAGCGCGGGCACGAGATGTAGCTGGTTTCGGCCAGCGCCGGACGCAGCCGCTGGCGCGACAGTTCCATCAGGCCGAAACGGCTGATCTTGCCCATCTGCACGCGGGCGCGGTCAAAACGCAGTGCGTCGCGCAGGCGGTTCTCGACTTCGCGCTGATTGCGCTGGTTCTCCATGTCGATGAAGTCGATGACGATCAGGCCGCCAAGGTCGCGCAGGCGAAGTTGGCGAGCCAGTTCTTCGGCGGCTTCCATGTTGGTCTTGAACGCCGTTTCCTCGATGTCGGCGCCCCGGGTGGCGCGCCCGGAATTGACGTCGACGGCGACCAGCGCTTCGGTATGGTCGATGACGACCGCGCCGCCGGAGGGCAGATTGACCTGACGGACGAAGGCCGTTTCGATCTGGTGCTCGATCTGGAAGCGGGAGAAGAGCGGCACGCCGTCGCGGTAACGCTTGACGCGGTTGACGTTGGCCGGCATCACGGTGCCCATGAAGGCGCGCGCCTGTTCGTATACCTCGTCGGTATCGATCAGGATTTCGCCGATCTCGGGCTGAAAGTAGTCGCGGATGGCGCGAATGACCAGGCTGCCTTCGAGATAGATCAGGAAAGCGCCGCTCTGCTGCCGGGCAGCGCCTTCGATGGCGTTCCACAGTTGCAGCAGATAGTTCAGATCCCACTGGAGTTCTTCCGCCTGGCGGCCGATGGCTGCCGTGCGGGCGATCAGGCTCATGCCGCTGGGCACTGCGAGCCGATCCATCGTGTCGCGCAGTTCGGCCCGCTCGTCGCCATCGACGCGACGGGAAACGCCGCCGCCGCGCGGATTGTTCGGCATCAGGACGAGGTAGCGGCCGGCAAGTGAAACATAGGTGGTCAGGGCGGCCCCCTTGTTGCCGCGCTCGTCCTTGTCGACCTGGACGATCAGCTCCTGGCCTTCCTTCAGCGCCTCGTTGATCTTGGCGCGGCTGGCCTCGACGCCGGGCTGGAAATTGCTGCGGGAGATCTCCTTGAAGGGCAGAAAACCGTGTCTCTCGGCCCCGTAATCGATGAAGCACGCTTCAAGACTGGGTTCGATGCGGGTGATGACACCCTTGTAGATGTTGCTCTTGCGCTGTTCCTTGGAGGCCGATTCAATGTCGAGGTCAATCAGCTTCTGACCATCGACAATGGCGACACGAAGTTCTTCGGCCTGTGTCGCATTGAAAAGCATGCGTTTCATGATTTGGGGCTCCAGCGCACCAAGGCACGCTGCAAGGGAGTCCCGTGCAGGCAGCGGCAGTCAGTTATCGGGTTGCGTCATGCGTGAGAGGGCAAAAGCGACGATGAAAGTGCTGATCCATACCTGGTCGCGGTTTGTTGTATTGAAAGGCGCGACCTGAAAATTCCTGCGACGGGCAATCCGTGCGTGCTTACGGTGGGCTTATCCATTACCATCACTACTTTTGGTGAGTGAACTTAACCAGTCGCTTCACGCTGGTCTGGCTTGACCGACTGGTCAAGGGAGACTTCGGAGCCTGCCGCGTGACGGTCGCGCCCGGGGCGCGAAGCAAGCGGTCTGACGGCTCAAGGATCTCTTGCAGCCCGGGACATGAAGCGTGGGCAGTATATTGCAAAATGAACGGCGCCGGTAACAAATCCGTCACCCATCTGGTGATCGGCGAAGACGATCCAGGGCAGCGTCTCGACAACTTCCTGATCCGTGTCTGCAAGGGTGTGCCGAAGAGCCACGTCTATCGCATCCTGCGCAGCGGCGAAGTCCGGGTGAATGGCCGGCGGGCAGCCGCGGGCTATCGCTTGTGCGTGGGCGACGTTCTGCGCCTGCCGCCGCTGCGGATTGCCGAAAGGCCCGAGGGCGAGGTCGACGAGGCGGCCAAGCAACGCATCGATCTGCCGATCCTCTACGAGGATGAGGCCATGCTGGTCATCGACAAGCCCGACGGCATCGCGGTGCACGGGGGCAGCGGCGTCAGTTTCGGCGTCATCGAGGCGCTCCGCCGGCAGCGCCCCGACGCCAGGTTTCTCGAGCTGGCACACCGTCTCGACCGCGAAACCTCGGGCGTCCTGCTGATCGGCAAGAAGCGGCTGGCGTTGACAGCACTGCATGACATGTTCCGCGAACACGGCGCGGGGGCCGACAAACGCTATCTGGTGCTGGTCCGGGGGCGCTGGATGAACGGCACGCAACACGTCAGGCTGCCGCTGCACAAGTGCCTGACGGAGGAGGGCGAGCGGCGGGTGTCGGTCAGTCCGCAGGGCAAGGCGGCGCATACGGTCTTCCGGTTGCTGGCGCGCTGGCCCGACATGAGCCTTCTCGAGGCGCAGTTGAAGACCGGGAGGACGCATCAGATCCGCGTGCATCTGGCCCATCTCGGCTTTCCGATTCTCGGCGACGAGAAATACGGCGATTTCGCGCTCAACCGGGATCTCAAGCGCGCCGGGCTCAAGCGCATGGCCCTGCATGCCTGGCGGATGGCGCTGCGCCACCCGCTGAGCGGGGCGGCGCTCGAATGCACCGCCCCTTTGCCTGAAGCCATCGTCGGCCATGTTGCCGCGGTCGACCGCGAAAATGCACGTGAATTCAGCGCCGACAATCTGGAACAGATCCTCGGGAAACGGCTCTGAAGCCCATGAAATACGAACTGGTGGTTTTCGACTGGGATGGCACGCTGCTCGATTCGGCGGGAGCGATTGTCCAGGCGATCCAGGCCGCGTGCCGTGACCTTGGCCATCCCCCGCCAAGCGACGACCAGGCCCGGCATGTGATCGGTCTCGGTCTGGTGGATGCGCTGCGCCATGCGGCGCCGGATCTGCCGCCGCAGCGCTATCCGGCGATGGCCGATCGTTACCGCTTCCACTATCTCGGTGCGGATCATCGACTGACCTTGTTCGAGGGAATCCCCGAGGTGCTGGCCGGACTGCAATCAACAGGCCACATCCTGGCGATTGCCACCGGCAAGAGCCGCCTGGGGCTGGAACGGGCACTCGATCATTCCGGGCTGCGTGCGCTGTTTCAGGCGTCGCGCTGTGCCGACGAATGCCATTCCAAGCCTCATCCGCAGATGCTCGAGGAACTGATGGCGGAGTTCGGCGTCGCCAGCGAGACGACCCTGATGATCGGCGACACCTCGCACGACCTCCTGATGGCGCAGAATGCTGGGGTCGCCGGTCTCGCCGTCACCTACGGTGCGCACCCTCACGATCATCTGCTCGAACACAGCCCCTTGGCTTGCCTGCCTACGGTTGCCGAACTCGCAGCATGGCTCCGGGCGAACGCCTGATCTGCGGCAGCGCCGGCCTCGTCGAGGCGGTCGCCGGGTTCCGCTTCCGGGTGAGCCACGCCGGGCGCGAGGCCGCTGCCTTCGCCGTTCGCTTTCGCGGGAAGGTCTTCGCCTATCTCGACGAATGCGGCCACATTCCCGCACAACTTGACTGGCTGCCGGGAGAGTTCTTCGATGATTCCAAGCTATACTTGATCTGCTCGGTTCATGGCGCGCTTTATGCTCCGGACTCCGGCCGGCGCCTTGGCGGGCGCTGTCAGGGCAAGGGCCTGGAGGCGCTTGCGGTCGACGAGGCGGATGGTCAGGTCTTTTTGGTACAAGAATACGTTCATGGATAACCCCCAAGTTCCCAACAATTCCCCGGACTGGGAGCGGAAGACGCTCGAGAAGCTGCTGTTCCTGACACTCGAAGAGCAGAAGAACCGGCGGCGCTGGGGAATCTTCTTCAAGTTCCTCGGTTTCGGGTATCTTGCTCTCGTTCTCGTCGCGCTGGTCGACTGGGGCACCGAGGCATCGCATCAGGAACGCCATACGGCGTTGATCGACGTGACCGGCATCATCGAGACGAAAGGCGTGTCCAATGCCGAGAAGATGATCGAATCGCTGCAAAGCGCGTTCAAGGAAAAGAACGTGGCCGGGGTGATCCTGCGCATCAACAGTCCGGGTGGCAGCCCCGTTCAGGCCGGAATCATCAATGACGAGATTCGCCGGTTGCGCACGAAACACCCCGAGAAGCCGCTCTACGCGGTGGTCGAGGACATCTGCGCCTCCGGCGGCTACTTTGTGGCTGTCGCCGCCGACAAGATCTACGTCAACAAGGCCAGTATCGTCGGATCCATCGGTGTCCTGATGGACGGCTTCGGCTTCACCGGGACGATGGACAAGTTCGGCGTCGACCGGCGCCTGTTGACGGCCGGGAACAACAAGGGGTTTCTTGACCCGTTCTCGCCGCCGAATCCGAATCAGACGGCGCACGCACAGCTCATGCTCGACGACATCCACCAGCAGTTCATCGACGTGGTCAAGGCCGGCCGCGGCGCGCGTCTCAAGGAAACCCCGGAAATGTTCTCGGGGCTGATGTGGACCGGTGACCAGAGCGTCAAGCTGGGTCTGGCCGATGACTTCGGCAGTGTCGATTCCGTGGCGCGCGACGTGATCAAGGCCGAGAAGGTGCTCGATTATTCGGTCAGGGACAATATTGCCGAGCGCTTTGCCCGGCGCCTTGGAACGGGCGCGGTCAACAGCCTGTGGAAGGGGTTTTCCGAAGGCATGGCTGGCGTCAGCCTGCGCTGAAACTGCTCACGCCAGCAGCAGGAATACCGTCGGACGCCGCTCGATCGCCGGCGGTGCCTGCTCCTTCCACTCCCGGATCGTCCGTGTCACGATCGATTCACCGGACAGCGTCAGGTCGGTTGCCAGGGTGAGGCGGGTTCCCGGATCGCAGACCTCCAGGGCGGTTGTGAACAACTGTCGGTTCCGGTAGGGCGTTTCGATCCAGATCTGCGTTTGCCGCCGCTTTCGCGATTCGCTCTCGAGGTCGCGCAAGGCTCTCGTCCGCTCGCTTTCCTTGGCCGGAAGATAGCCGTGGAAGGCAAAACGCTGTCCGTTCAGGCCGGATGCCATCAGCGCCAGCAGCAGCGAGGAGGGGCCGATCAGCGGGACGACGCGGATGTCTTCCCGTTGGGCGAGAGCGACCAGGTTGGCGCCGGGATCGGCGACGGCCGGGCAGCCCGCTTCCGCGAGGAGACCCACGTCATGACCGGCGCGCAAGGGTAGCAGAAGGCGCTCCAGAGCCTCCGGCGGGGTATGCTCGTTGAGCTCGGCAAGCTGCAATTCCTGCAGCGGCACGTCGGTGGCGATCGCCTTCAGGAAGGCCCGGGCGCTTTTCGGCTGCTCGACGATGAAGTGGGCGAGGGGCCGAACGGTGGACAGCACGCTCGCCGGCAGCGACTCCTCGGGCGCTGTCGGGCCCAGTGGTACGGGTATCAGATAGAGCGTCCCGGCCATCAGGGAAGCGTCACGCCCTGTTTTCGCAGCAGGATGCAGAGGGCGATCAGCGGCAGACCGATCAGCGCATTCGGATCGTCGCCGGCGATACGGCTCAGAAGCGCGATGCCGAGACCTTCCGACCGGGCGGATCCGGCGCAATCGTAGGCCGGCTCGCGGCGCAGGTAGCGCTCGATCTCTTCATTCGTCAGGTCGCGGAATGTGACCAGGGTTGACACCCCGCATGCCTCGGCGCAGCCGGTGCGCGCGTTGTAGAGGCAGAGCCCGGTATGGAAATCGACCGTCTTTCCGGAGAGGGCGCGCAATTGCTCGACCGCGCGTTCGTGGCTGCCCGGCTTGCCGTAGATCAGGCCGTCGACCGTGGCCACCTGGTCACTGCCGATGATCAGGGCGTCCGGATGGGCGCCGGCGACCGCACGCGCCTTGGCTTCGGAGAGACGTAACGCCATTCCCTGAGGGCTCTCGCCGGGCAGACGAGACTCGTCGGTCTGCGGGCTGGCGACTTCGAACGGCAAGCCGAGACGGGCCAGCAATTCACGGCGATACCGGGACGTCGACGCGAGGATCAGGGTTTGTGACATGAAAGTTCCAATACAACAAGGGGTTGCCCCTTTTTCTTGAAGTAGCACTTAGGTTTTGACTTGGCGGGCGAGAAATAATATCATTGCCGGTTTGAGTCGCAACAGCCTGAGATTGAAAAGGATTTCCGACGCATTCGCGTTTTCCCGGGAAGGCCGCGTCCTTGAAGGAACGCTGGAACTTTCGAGCCTTGATCGCCTGCATGACCTGCTGGCGGAGATTGCTGGAGAGGTGAGCTTCCACATCGGGGGGCTGGCGGGAGAGCGCGGCGAGGCGCTGCTGCACGTGACGGTTTCGGGATCGCTCCCGCTGGCCTGTCAGCGTTGCCTGGAAGCCATTCCCTTCGATCTCCATGTCGACAATCTTCTGGAACTTCTTGCAGAGGACGCCGAGATGTCGCAGGACGAGCTGGAAGACGACACGCGCGATTTCCTGCCGGTGGCGGGCGGACTGGATGTGACCGAGTTGGTGGAGGACGAAATCCTCCTGGTCGTGCCGGTTGCGCCAAGGCATGAAAGATGTGGTTTGCCGGGCGCGGCCGATGCCGGCGAGCGGGTTCATCCGTTCGCCCGGCTGGCCGGCCTCCGAGGCAAGCCGAACTGATTTTTTTGGAGTACTGACATGGCTGTTCAACAGAACAAGAAATCCCCTTCCAAGCGTGGCATGCATCGCGCTCACGACTTCCTGTCCAATCCGCCGCTGGCCGTCGAGCCGACCACCGGCGAAGTGCATCTGCGCCACCATGTATCGCCGAATGGCGTTTATCGCGGCAGGAAGGTGCTCAAGGCCAAGGGCGAGTGATCGTTGAATGAAGGGCAGGCGGTTCGTCCCGGGTCGCCTGCCTTTTGCCATGACAGCCCGCATCGCCATCGATTGCATGGGAGGAGACCACGGACCGTCGGTGACGGTGCCGGCGTCCCTGCGTTTTCTCGAAGCCCATCCGGCCGCCAGCCTGATCCTCGTCGGCCGCGAGGAGTCGCTGCAGCCGCTGCTGGGGAAGTGGGCCGCAAGTTCCCGGCTGCGCGTCGTCCATGCTTCGGAAGTGGTGGAGATGCACGAATCGCCTTCCCTTGCCTTGCGCAACAAGAAGGATTCGTCGATGCGGGTGGCGGTAAACCTCGTCAAGAACGGCGAGGCGGATGCCTGCGTTTCGGCCGGCAATACCGGCGCGCTGATGGCGATTTCGAGGTTTGTCATGAAGATGATGCCGGGAATCGAGCGACCGGCGATCTGTGCGGCCGTGCCGACCGCCAAAGGGCATACCCACATGCTCGATCTTGGCGCCAATGTCGACTGCGGACCGGAACATCTGCTCCAGTTCGGCATCATGGGCGCCATGCTCGTCGCCGCGTTGGAGCACAGCGATTGCCCGACCGTCGGCATCCTCAACATCGGCGAGGAAGAGATCAAGGGCAACGAAGCGGTCAAGGCCGCCGCCGAACTTCTCCGCGCGTCCGATCTCAATTTCATCGGCAACGTCGAGGGCGACGGAATCTACAAGGGCGATGCCGATGTCGTCGTCTGTGACGGTTTCGTCGGCAATGTCGCCCTGAAGGCGTCGGAGGGACTGGCGCAGATGCTGGGCTCCTCGCTGCGCGGCGAGTTCAAGCGCAACTGGCTGACGAAGCTGGCGGCCGTCATTGCGATGTCTGTCCTCAACAATTTCAAGCAACGCTTCGACCATCGCCGCTACAACGGGGCCATCCTGCTGGGCCTGCGCGGCATTTCCGTCAAGAGCCACGGATCGGCCGACGCGTTTGCCTTTGGCTACGCCATCGGCCGCGCCTTCGACGCGGTCGAGAATCGTGTTCTCGAGCGGATCGCCGCACGCATCGGGGCAGTGGCTGATGCGCAAGTTGCCAAAGCCGGGGAGGGCGCCTGAATGTATGCACGCGTGACCGGTACTGGCAGTTGCCTTCCCGGCAAGCCAGTCAGCAATGACGACCTGGCGGCGAGTGGCATCGACACCAATGACGAGTGGATCGTTTCGCGTACCGGCATTCGCAGCCGGTTCCTGGCGGCGCCGGGCACGACGTCCAGCGATCTGGGTCTGGTCGCCGCGCAGCAGGCGCTGGAGATGGCCGGTGTTGCGGCAGGCGAGATCGACCTGATCATCGTTGCGACCTCGACTCCGGACTTCATCTTTCCCAGTACCGCCTGCCTCATCCAGGGCAGGCTGGGCAGCAGCAAGGGCGCTGCCGCGTTCGACGTCCAGGCCGTCTGTAGTGGCTTTGTCTACGCCTTGGGGATTGCCGAGAAGTTCATACGCTCCGGTAGCCACCGCAAGGCGCTGGTCATCGGAGCCGAGGTCTTTTCGCGGATTCTCGACTGGAACGATCGTGGCACCTGCGTCCTGTTCGGCGACGGGGCGGGCGCGGTGGTCCTCGAGGCTGCCGAAGAGCCGGGGATACTGGCGACGGCGATGCATGCCGACGGCAGCCAGAATGGCATCCTGAACGTTCCGGGGCAGGTGTGCGGAGGCCAGGTCATCGGCGATCCGTTCCTGCGCATGGATGGTCAGGCGGTCTTCAAGTTCGCCGTGCGGGTGCTGGCCGAGGTCGCCGAGGAGGTTTGTCTGGATGCGGGCACCCAGGCCTGCGCGGTTGACTGGCTGATTCCGCATCAGGCCAATATCCGTATCATGGAAGCGACCGCAAGGAAACTCGGCGTTGACCGCGACAACGTGATCTTCACCGTCGATCGGCACGGCAATACGTCCGCTGCTTCGGTGCCGCTGGCGCTTGACGAAGCCGTCCGTGACGGACGCATCCGCAAGGGTCAGCGGGTGTTGCTGGAAGGTGTGGGCGGCGGCTTTACCTGGGGCGCGGCGCTGCTCGAATTCTGATCGGGGAGAGGGAATCAGATGTCTTTCGCTATCGTATTTCCAGGCCAGGGCTCACAGAGCGTTGGCATGATGGCAGCCTACGGCGATGCCGCCGTGGTGCGTGCAACCTTCGACGAGGCTTCCGGCGCCCTCGGCGACGACTTGTGGACGATGGTCGCCGATGGCCCGGCGGAAGTCCTCGCCCGGACGGTGAATACGCAGCCGGTGATGCTGACCGCCGGCATCGCTGCCTGGCGGCTCTGGCGCGAGAGGGGCGGCCGGATGCCCGCTGTCGTCGCCGGCCACAGTCTCGGCGAGTATTCTGCGCTGGTTGCCGCCGGCGTCATCGAACTCAAGGATGCCGTGCCGCTCGTTGGCCTGCGCGCGGCTGCCATGCAGGAAGCCGTTCCCTTCGGCGCAGGCGCCATGGCGGCCATCCTTGGCCTCGATGATGCGGGCGTCGCCGCCGCCTGCGCCGAGGCCGCCCAGGGCGAGGTGGTCGAGCCGGTCAATTTCAATGCCAACGGCCAGACGGTCATCGCCGGCCACAAGGCGGCTGTCGAGCGCGCCATGGAAACCTGCAAGGCGCGTGGCGCCAGGATGGCCAAGGCGCTGCCGGTCTCCGCGCCGTTCCATTCGTCGCTGATCCGTCCCGCCGCCGACAAACTGGCGGCGCGTCTGGCCGAACTGGATTTCCGGACACCCGCCGTTCCGGTGATCAACAATGTCGATGTGGCCATCGAGAGCGAACCGGCGCGCATCAAGGATGCGCTGGTGCGCCAGGCTTACCACCCGGTACGCTGGGTCGAGACCATCCAGAAAATGGCTGCCATGGGCGTGTCGACCGTGGCCGAGTGCGGTCCGGGCAAGGTTCTGGCCGGCCTGACCAAGCGCTGCGCCGATGGGGTCGGCGGTGTGGCGCTGGCGGATGCCGCCGCCATCAATGCCAGCCTGGGTCTGGAGTAAATCATGCTGAACGACAGGATCGCCTTCGTTACCGGCGCCACCCGCGGCATCGGCCGGGCCATCGTGCTGGAGCTCGGCAGGCAGGGCGCGACCGTGATCGGCACGGCGACCAGTGAAGACGGGGCCGGCAGGATATCCGCGTGTCTCGCCGAAGCCGGCGTCAAGGGCAAGGGGATCATGCTCGACGTCACCGACAACAGCCGGACCGATGCCGTCCTGGCAGATGTCGCGAAGGAATTCGGCCCCATCACCATCCTCGTCAACAATGCCGGGATCACCCGCGACAATCTGGCGATGCGCATGGCGGACGACGAGTGGGACGCCGTCATCGACACCAATCTCAGGGCGGTCTTCCGTCTCACGCGCGGCGTCATGCGCGGAATGATGAAGGCGCGCTTCGGCCGCGTGGTCAATATAACCTCGGTTGTCGGCTATTCCGGCAATCCGGGCCAGGCCAACTACTGCGCGGCGAAGGCCGGGGTTGCCGGTCTCACGCGATCGCTGGCGCGGGAACTGGGCAGCCGCAACATCACGGTCAACTGCGTGGCGCCGGGCTTTGTCGCTACCGACATGACGCACGCCTTGACCGACGAGCAGAAGGAGGCCATGCTGGCCGCGATTCCGCTCGGTCGCGCCGGCACTCCGGAAGACGTCGCCGGCGCCGTCGGCTTTCTTGTCTCACCGGCTGCCGCCTATGTCACGGGCACGACCGTGCATGTGAATGGCGGCATGTTCATGGATTGATTTCCCGAAGCCCCGGCTTTTGATAAACTAGCCACGTTTTTTTACGCACCCCCTAGGGGAAGGAGTTTTTCTAATGGATAACATCGTAGAGCGCGTCAAGAAAATTGTCGCCGAACAGTTGGGCGTCAATGAAGCGGACATCAAGAACGAGTCCTCTTTCGTCGACGATCTCGGGGCGGATTCGCTGGACACCGTCGAACTTGTCATGGCTCTCGAAGAGGAATTCGAGTGTGAGATTCCTGACGAACAGGCGGAGAAGATCACCACGGTCCAGCAGGCGGTCGACTACATCCTGGCCAACAAGGCCTGATTCCTATCGTCTGATCAAGCGACAAGGCCGGCCCGATGGCCGGCCTTGGCGCGTTTGCATTCGGAGTTCACTTTGACACGTCGCAGAGTCGTAATCACTGGTCTGGGTCTGGTTAGTCCGGTCGGAAATACCGTCGAGGAAGGTTGGCGGAACATCGTTGCCGGCCGCTCCGGCATCGTCCGGGTGAGCAAGTTCGACACGTCCACCTTTCCGGTGCACATTGCCGGCGAAGTCAGGGGCTTTGACGTTACCGCCTACATTTCGTCCAAGGACGCGCGCCGCATGGACACCTTCATCCATTTCGGCATGGCGGCGGGAATTCAGGCGGTGCGTGATGCCGGCTTGGACAAGGAAAATGTTGCCGACCGCGAGCGCGTGGGGGTGGCGATCGGCTCAGGCATCGGCGGCCTGCCGCTGATCGAGGTGACCAAGGACGAATACAATGGCGGCGGCGTCCGCAAGGTGTCGCCATTCTTCGTTCCCGGCTCGATCATCAACATGATTTCCGGCAACCTGTCGATCATGTACGGCTTCAAGGGTCCGAACATCTCGCTGGTGACGGCCTGCTCGACCGGAACCCATTCGGTGGGCGAGGCCGCACGCATCATCGAGTACGGCGACGCCGACATCATGGTCGCCGGAGGTGCGGAATCGACCGTCTCGCCGCTTGGGCTGGGGGGGTTCTGTGCCGCCCGCGCGTTGTCCACCCGCAACGACGACCCGGCGACCGCCAGCCGGCCTTGGGACAGGGACCGCGACGGCTTCGTTCTCGGTGAAGGCGCCGGCTGCATGGTGCTCGAAGAGTACGAGCACGCCAGGGCCCGGGGGGCAAGGATCTACGCCGAAGTTGCCGGTTACGGCATGAGCGCCGATGCCTATCACATGACGCAACCGGCCGAGAACGGCGACGGCGCCCGCCGCTGCATGCTGGCGGCGATGAAGAATGCCGGACTGGCTCCTTCCGACATCCAGTATGTCAATGCCCACGGCACCTCGACGCCGCTCGGCGACGTCGCGGAAACGATGGCGGTCAGGAGCGCTTTCGGCGACTGCGCGAAAGATGTCGTGGTCAATTCCACCAAGTCGATGACCGGCCACCTGCTTGGCGCAGCCGGCGGGATCGAAGCGATCTTCACCACGCTGGCGATCTACAATCAGATTTCGCCGCCGACCATCAACATCTTCAACCAGGACGAGCGCTGCGACCTCGACTATTGCGCGAATCAGGCGCGTCCGATGCGAATCGACGCCGCGCTCTCGAACTCCTTCGGATTTGGCGGCACCAACGGCACCGTCGCGTTCAAACGCGTCTGATCTGGCCTGAAAGAGCGACCGACGGCAGGGAACGGTGCGCTTTCCGATCACGGTCGGACTGCGCCGCTCGCGCCTGATCGGCGGCGTCCTGCTGGTTTCGACCGCCATCGGCCTGATTGCCATTGAACGGGTCGCCTGGCCGCCAGTCGCTTCCTGGCTGGTTGCAGTCGCGCTCGTGCTCGCCGCATTCGCTGCGGCACGAGGCTTGCGGCCGCGAATCGAGACCCTGCGCATCGACGAAGACGGCAGCCTCAGCGGTCTGGCCATCGGCGCGTCCGAGTTCTCTCCGGTTCGCCTGCTGCCCGGCGCAACAGCGCATCCCTGGCTGACGGTCATGCGTCTGGCTCATGCGCAAGGCATATGGCTGATCGTCGTCGCTCCGGATTGCGTGGCGCCAGAGGATTTCCGACGCCTGCGGGTCTGGCTGCGCTGGCGCGCTTCCGTCAGCGACGGCTCAGACGATTCCTGAGAATCGTGCCCTTCGCGTTCGGCAGCGTCTCCGGATAGTCACGGGAAAAGTGCAGTCCGCGGCTTTCCTTGCGCCGCATGGCGCACCGGATGATCAGGTCGGCGGTGACGACCAGATTGCGCAGTTCGATCAGGTCATGACTGACCCGGAAATTGGCGTAGAACTCCTCGATTTCCCACTTCAGCAAACGGATGCGGTTCTGCGCCCGCTTGAGCCGCTTCGTGGTGCGGACGATGCCGACGTAGTCCCACATGAAGCGACGCAATTCGTCCCAGTTATGGGAAATGACCACCTCCTCGTCGGCATTGGTGACGCGGCTTTCATCCCATTGCGGCAAGCGCGGAGGCCGGCCGGTTTTGCGGCCCAGGATATCGTTGACCGCGGCTTCGGCAAAGACCAGACATTCGAGCAGCGAGTTCGAGGCCAGTCGATTGGCGCCATGAAGCCCCGTGCATGAGGCTTCGCCGGCGACATATAGGCCCTTGACGTCCGTTCGCCCGCGCAGGTCGCTGATGACGCCGCCACAGGTATAGTGGGCCGCGGGCACCACGGGAATCGGCTCGCTGGCGATGTCGATGCCCAGTTCGAGGCAACGGGCATGGATGTTCGGGAAATGTGCCCGGATGAATTCCTCGCCCTTGTGGGTGATGTCCAGATAGACGCAGTCCAGGCCGCGCTTCTTCATCTCGAAGTCGATGGCGCGGGCGACGATGTCACGCGGCGCGAGTTCGGCGCGCTTGTCATGCATCAGCATGAAGCGGGTGCCATCGGGTAGCCGGAGCAGCCCGCCTTCGCCGCGCACCGCCTCGGAAATCAGGAAGGACTTGGCCTGCGGGTGATACAGGCAGGTCGGGTGAAACTGGATGAATTCCATGTTGGCGACCCGGCAGCCGGCCCGCCAGGCCATTGCCACTCCATCGCCGGTGGACGTGTCGGGGTTCGTCGTGTACAGATAGACCTTGCCGGCGCCCCCCGTCGCGATCAGGGTGTTGGGAGCGCCGATGGTGACGACGTCGCCGGTTCGACTGTCGAGCACGTGGGCGCCGTAACAGCGGTTCTCGCCGGTAGCCAGCTTGGCGCCGGTGATCAGGTCGATGGCGATATGGTTTTCAAGAACCGTGATGTTGCGGGCGGCGCGCACCTGCCGGGTCAGGGCTTCCTGAACCGCCGACCCCGTCGCATCGGCGACGTGGATGACCCGGCGTGCGCTGTGTCCGCCTTCGCGCGTCAGGTGGTATCCGGAATCATCCTGGGTGAAGGGGACGCCCTGGGCGATCAACCATTCGATCGCGCGGCGCCCGTTTTCGACGACGAATCGTGTCACCTTCTCGTCATTGAGCCAGGCGCCGGCGACCAGGGTGTCGTGGATATGGGCCTCGATCGAGTCCTTGCTGTCGAGAACGGCGGCAATGCCGCCCTGCGCCCAGCCCGAAGCCGAATCCTCGAGACTGCGCTTGCTGACAAGCGCCACCCGGCAATGCTCCGCCAGGCGAAGCGCGGCGGATTGTCCGGCGAGGCCGCTGCCGATGATCAGGACATCGAAATTCTGCAACGCTCTACTCTGGCAGGATTGCAAGGAGCGGAATATAGCACGGCAAAGAGGGCTCCTGCCGTTACAGATGGTCACAATTAAGGTCAACTACGTATCGGCCCGAGGAATTCGGCTGGGCTATACTCCGCTCGACGACGAGACCGGTGAAAATCTGACAGAGCATGCAAGAGCTGATGAGCGAGCGCGAGATCGACCAGATACTGGTCGAGCAGGCGCAAGCGGGTGATCGACACGCCTTCGAGCGGTTGGTGGGCAAGTATCAGCGCAAGCTGGGACGTCTGCTGTCGCGTTTCATTCGCGACCCCGGGGAAATCGAGGATGTGACGCAGGAAGCATTCATCAAGGCCTACCGCGCCTTGCCGTCGTTTCGCGGCGACAGCGCCTTCTATACCTGGCTTTATCGGATCGGCATCAACACCGCCAAGAATTACCTGGTCGCCCAGGGCCGGCGCGCACCGACGTCAACGCAGTTCGACAGCGAGGAAGCCGAGACCTTCGAGTCCGCCGATCAGTTGCGCGACATCAACACCCCGGAAAGTCTACTGATGTCCAAGCAGATCGGCGAAACCGTCAATTCCGCCATCAATGCGCTCCCGGAGGAGTTGCGCCGGGCGATCGTGCTGCGCGAGATTGACGGGATGTCCTATGAGGAAATCGCGGACAGGATGGATTGCCCGATCGGTACCGTCCGCTCGCGAATCTTCCGCGCCCGTGAGGCGGTGGCCCTGAAACTGCGGCCCTTGCTCGATATCGCGCCGGATCGCCGCTGGTAGTCGATGTATCCCGAACCAAGCACGGTCCGCGCCATCGTTCGTGAGATCGACAGGGACGACGCCCTGGTCGAGGTGGAGCAGGGTGGGTGCGGGCGCTGCCATGAGGCGGGCGGCTGCGGCGGTCAGCAGCTGACCCGGATGTTCTGTTCCACGCCGAAGACCTATCGCGTCGCCAACGAGATCGGCGCCGGGGTCGGCGATCGCGTGACGATCGCCCTGGCCGCGGGCAGCGTCCGCCGGAGCGCGAATCTGGCCTATGTTCTGCCGTTGACCGCAACCATCGCCGGCGCCGTCGTCGGGATGTTTCTCGGAGACGATCCGGGCGCGATGCTGGGCGCCCTGGCCGGTCTGCTTCTCGCCTTTCTGCATGTTCGTCGCCGTACGGCAGCGGCCACCGGCTTTCCCGAAATTCATCCCCGCATCGTTTCCCGTTCGTCTTGAGCAATCCACGAGGTACAACGCCCATGAAACGTCTTCTGGCCATCCTGTCGTTCCTTCTCGTTTCTTCCGCCGCGCTTGCGCAGACGCGCGGTCTGCCGGACTTCAGCGAACTCGCCGAGAAACAGGGGCCGGCCGTCGTCAATATCAGCACGACGCAGGTGATGCGCGGCAGCCAGGGAACGCCGTTTCCGTTCGACGAGAACGACCCGGCCTTCGAATTCTTCAAGCGCTTCATCCCCCGGGGACCGGGAGGCGCCACGCCGCGCGAGTTCGAGAACAAGTCGCTTGGCTCGGGGTTCATCATCAGCGGCGACGGCTACATCCTGACCAATGCCCATGTCGTCGAAGGCGCCGATGAAGTGACGGTGCGCCTGACCGACAAGCGCGAATTCAAGGCGAAGATCATCGGCGCCGACAAGCGTTCCGACGTCGCGCTGCTGAAGATCGAGGCCGGCGGGCTGCCGGCCGTCAGGATGGGTGAGCCGGGGCAACTCAAGGTCGGCGAATGGGTGGTCGCGATCGGTTCGCCGTTCGGCTTCGACAACTCGGTCACGGCGGGTATCGTTTCGGCCAAGGGTCGCTCCTTGCCGCAGGAAAACTACGTCCCCTTCATCCAGACCGATGTCGCGATCAATCCCGGAAATTCCGGCGGCCCTCTGTTCAACCTGCGCGGCGAGGTCGTCGGCATCAATTCGCAGATCTACAGTCGCAGCGGCGGCTACATGGGCGTCTCCTTCGCCATTCCGATCGACGTGGCCATGGACATCCAGAACCAGTTGCGCGTCTCGGGCAAGGTCAGCCGCGGTCGCCTCGGCGTCGTGATTCAGGAAGTCAGCAAGGAACTGGCGGAGTCGCTGGCGCTGAGCAAGCCGATGGGCGCCGTCGTCAATTCCGTCGAGAAGGGCGGGCCGGCCGACAAGGCGGGACTTGAGCCGGGCGATGTCATCCTCAAGTTCGATGGCAAGCCGATCAATGCTTCCGCCGACCTTCCGCGCATGGTGGGCGCCACCAGGCCGGGAACCCGGTCGACGCTGCAGGTCTGGCGCAAGGGCGCGACCCGCGAAATCCCCGTGACCGTGGGCGAGATGAGCGACGAGAAGGTGGCTTCGAGCCGGCCTTCCCGTGGGGGCAAGCCCGCGGAGCAACAGGCCAATCGCCTCGGACTGGTGGTGAGCGAGTTGACCGCGGAGCAGAAGCGGGAACTCAGGATGTCCTCCGGCCTGCTGATCCAGGATGTTCGCGGCGCCCATGCGCGGGCCGATCTGCGTCCTGGCGACGTCATCATCGCGCTGATCAGCAAGGGGGCGACGACCGAGGTCACGACCGTCGAGCAATTCAACAAGTTGCTGGCGCAGTTCGAGAAGGGCGGCAACATCACGCTCCTGATCCGCCGTGGCGAAATGCAGTCCTTCGTGACCATCAAGGGCCTCAATGGCAATTGACCTGACCCTTCTCAGCCGGAGCTACTGCCACCTCTGTCGCGAGATGGAGTTGGCGTTGGCGCCGCTGGCGGAGGAATTCGGCGCGTCGGTGACGGTTGTCGATGTGGATGGCGATCCGCTTCTCGCAGCCAGATATGATGAACTGGTGCCCGTCCTGTTGCATGGCGAAAGGGAAATCTGCCATTACTTTCTGGACGAGGCCAAAACCCGTGAATACTTGGCGGGAATCCGCTAGAATTCAAGGCCTTCTGAACAAGGAAGGGCGCCGCAACAGCGCCCTTTTTTTCTCGCATCGATGGATCACATCCGCAACTTCTCCATAATCGCCCATATCGACCACGGCAAGTCGACGCTTGCCGATCGCATCATCCATCTCTGTGGCGGGCTCTCGGATCGCGAGATGGAGGCGCAGGTGCTCGATTCGATGGATATCGAGCGCGAGCGTGGCATCACCATCAAGGCGCAGACCGCGGCGCTGCAATACCAGGCGCGTGACGGCAAGGTCTACAATCTGAACCTGATCGATACGCCGGGACACGTCGATTTCTCGTATGAGGTGTCGCGTTCATTGTCTGCCTGCGAAGGCGCCCTTCTGGTTGTCGACGCCTCGCAAGGTGTCGAGGCGCAGACCGTCGCCAACTGCTACACGGCGCTCGACCTCGACGTCGACGTCGTTCCGGTGCTGAACAAGATCGACCTTCCCTCGGCTGACCCCGATAATGCGCGACAGGAGATCGAGGACGTGATCGGCATCGACGCAACCGACGCCATCCTCGCCTCGGCCAAGACGGGTCTGGGGGTTGACGATATCCTCGAAGCGGTCGTTGCACGCATTCCGCCGCCCAAGGGCGATCCGCAAGGGCCGCTCAAGGCCTTGATCATCGACTCCTGGTTCGACAACTACGTCGGCGTCGTCATGCTCGTGCGCGTGGTTGATGGCGTCATCCGCCCGAAGGACAAGCTCTTCTTCATGGCGAGCGGCGCCCAGCAGTTGTGCGAACAGGTGGGCGTGTTTTCCCCGAAGTCGGTCTCGCGCGAAGCCTTGCGCGCGGGCGAAGTGGGGTTCGTCGTTGCCGGGATCAAGGAACTGCGGGCGGCCAAGGTCGGCGACACGATCACCACGGCCGACCGCAAGGCGAGCGAACCCTTGCCGGGGTTCAAGGAAATCAAGCCGCAGGTGTTCGCCGGACTCTACCCGGTCGAGTCGAATCAGTACGACTCCCTGCGCGAATCGCTGGAAAAGCTGAAACTCAACGATGCCTCGCTGCACTACGAGCCCGAGGTTTCGCAGGCGCTCGGCTTCGGTTTCCGCTGCGGATTCCTGGGCCTGCTGCACATGGAAATCGTCCAGGAGCGACTGGAGCGCGAATTCGATCAGGATCTGATCACCACTGCGCCAACCGTCGTCTACGAGGTGGTGATGCGCGACGGCACGGTCGTCCAGGTCGAAAACCCGGCCAAGCTGCCGGAACTGACCAAGGTCGAAGAGGTGCGCGAGCCAATCATCACCGCGACGATCTTCGTGCCCCAGGACTATCTGGGCAACGTCATCACGCTGTGCAACCAGAAGCGCGGCAATCAGATCGACATGCATTACCACGGCCGGCAGGTAAAGCTGGTGTACGAAATTCCGATGGCCGAAGTGGTGATGGATTTCTTCGACCGCCTGAAGTCGTGCTCGAGAGGCTACGCGTCGCTTGACTACGAGTTCCGGGAATACCGCGCGGCCGATGTGGTCAAGCTGGACATCCTGATCAACAACGAGAAGGTGGACGCGCTGTCGCTGATCGTGCATCGCGCCAACTCGCAGTATCGCGGCCGCGAACTGGCCTCCAAGATGCGCGAACTGATTCCCCGTCAGATGTACGACGTGGCGATTCAGGCGGCGATCGGATCGCATATCGTTGCCCGCGAGAACGTCAAGGCGATGCGCAAGGACGTGCTGGCCAAGTGCTATGGCGGCGACATCACACGCAAGAGAAAACTTCTGGAGAAACAGAAGGCCGGCAAGAAGCGCATGAAGCAGGTCGGCAGCGTGGAAATCCCGCAGGAGGCCTTCCTCGCCATCCTGCGGGTCGATAGCTGAGATTCAACGAATGAATTTTGCCCTTATTCTCTTCGTGCTGACGGTCGTGACCGGGGCGCTTTACGCGGTCGACGTGCTGAAATTCCGGAAATTGCGCGAGCGGAAATACGCGTCTTTCTATGGCTTGAGCAGCAAGCCCTTCCTGGCAAACCCCGATGCGCAGTTCTATTTTCCGAGCGAGGCGCATCTGCGCGCCACCGCGTATCTCGAGTACGGCATGCAGGAGAACGAAGGTTTCGTGGTCATTACCGGCGAACTGGGCGTGGGCAAGACGACGATCATTCGCCGGATGCTCGACAGCCTGGATCCGGACAAGGTCATCGCGGCGCATCTGGTGAGCGCCCGCGGCGATGCCGACAACACCTTGCGCCTGGTCGGCACCGCATTCGGCATCCACACCAAGGGGGTCGACAAATCGGACGTCATGCACTCCCTGGAAGCCTTTCTGATCGGCCTGACCAGCAAGGGCAAGAGCTGTCTGCTGATCGTCGACGAAGCGCAGAATCTGAGCATCAAGGCCGTCGAGGAGTTGCGCACGCTGTCGAACTTCCAGTTCGGCAACCAGCCCCTGCTGCGCAGCTTTCTCGTCGGGCAACCCGAATTCCGTGAAATCCTGCAGAGTCCCGGACTGACGCAGTTCAGGCAGCGGATCATTGCCTCCTACCACATCGAGCCGATGAACGCGGCGGAGACGCGCGCCTACATCGAGCACCGGCTGAGATGCGCCGGGTCGAGCGGTTCTCCGAGCTTCACCGAGGATGGGCATGCCGCCATATTCGCCGCCACGGGGGGAATTCCCGGGCGCATCAATTCACTCTGCGATCACCTGCTGCTCTCCGGCTATCTCAACGACAGGAAGGAATTCAGCGGCAAGGACGTCGAGGAGGTCGCCCGAAAGGTTTCGCTTGCTCGGACCTCGCCTGCGGGCCGGGCGCAAGGCGCCGAAGGCGGACCCACCGGATTCGCGGCCAAACTGCCTTTCGCCCGCGATGCGCAAGGGGAGTCCGACGACGCGGTCAAGGAGCCGCTGTGGGTGGAATGGGGCGCCAGTTTCTTCCCGGTCATCCTGATCGTCTTCCTGTTGCGCTCCTTCCTCTTCGAGCCCTTCAAGATCCCCTCGGGTTCGATGATTCCGACCTTGCAGGTCGGCGACTTCATCCTGGTCAACAAGTTCACCTACGGCATCCGCCTGCCGGTGATCAACACGAAGATCATCGCCATCAATTCGCCGCAGCGGGGCGACGTCATGGTCTTCCGCTACCCGGAGGACCCCTCGCTCGACTACATCAAGCGCGTCGTCGGGGTGCCGGGCGATACGGTTTCCTATCAGAACAAGCGTCTGACCATCAACGGTCTGCCTGTCGAGACGACGAAGGTTTTCGACTACCATCATCCGGAACGTCTCTACTACTCGGAACAATATGTCGCTAGAATGGGCGATGTCGAGTACAAGTACCTGAACGACAGTGATGCGCCGGCCTTCATACCCGATGCGACCCGGTTTCCGTTTAGGGAGAATTGCACCTACAATGCGGCCGGCGTCATCTGCAAGGTGCCCGACAGGCATTACTTCGTGATGGGCGACAACCGTGACAACAGCCGTGACAGCCGATTCTGGGGTTTCGTGCCCGAGCGGAACATCGTGGGCAAGGCATTTTTTATCTGGTTGAACCTGAGCAGTCCCAGCCGGATTGGTTCCTTCAAGTAGGAGAAGAAATGAAACATCAACGTGGAGTCGCTCTTTCCGGGCTCATTTTCTGGGGCGTCGTGATAACGCTGGTGGCCGTGCTGGGAATGAAGGTGGCGCCGACGACGGTCGAGTACTACAAGATTCTCAAGGATATCAAGGCGACGGCCAACAAGGTCGGGCCCGACGCGACCGTCGCCGATGTCAGAAAGACCTTCGACAACTTCGCCAATATCGACCAGCTCGACTTCAAGCCGGAACAGCTCGATGTCTCCAAGGACCAGGGGAAGATCGTCATTGCATTCGACTACGACAAGCGGATTCCGCTCTTCGGCAATGTCAGTCTGGTAATCAACTACAAGGGTTCGACCGCCGACTGAGCGGCAGGTGACCGACTTGTCGGCGCTGATGGCGTCACTGGGGCATGTCTTTGGCGATCGCGAGTTGCTGCAGACGGCCCTGACGCATCGCAGCTTCGGCAACCCCAACAACGAGCGGCTCGAATTCATCGGCGATGGAGTTCTCAACTGCGTGATCGCGGTGGCGCTGTTCAGGCGCCATCCGCATCTGGCGGAAGGCGAGCTTTCGCGGTTGCGCGCCAATCTGGTTCGCCAGGATGCGTTGCACAGGGTGGCCGTGACGCTGAATCTCGGCAGCTACCTGCGTCTGGGCGAGGGCGAACTGAAAAGCGGTGGCGGCCAGCGCCCTTCCATACTGGCGGATACCCTGGAGGCGCTGATTGGAGCCGTCTATCTCGACGGCGGTTTCGCGGTGGCGCAGTCGGTCATCGCTCGCCTTTACCTCCCCCTGTTCGACGAACTGACGCCGGGGCAGCCGAACAAGGACGCCAAGACCCGTCTGCAGGAGTGGCTGCAGGCGCGAAAGAAACCATTGCCGCGCTATCACGTCGTCGAGGCCAGCGGCGCCGCGCACGAACAGCGCTTCGAGGTTGCCTGCGAAATCGGCAACCCGGCCTTGCGCACCCTCGGGCAGGGCAACAGCCGCCGGCTGGCCGAGCAGGCCGCCGCCGACAGCGCACTGAAGGCGCTCGGGGCATGATCCTGGGATGAACAAGACACGTTCCGGTTACATCGCCATCGTTGGCCGTCCCAACGTCGGCAAGTCGACGCTGCTCAACCATCTCGTCGGCGAGAAGATCAGCATCGTCTCGCGCAAGGCGCAGACCACCCGGCACCGGATCACCGGCATCGTCACCAGCGACGACGCGCAATACGTGTTCGTCGATACGCCGGGTTTCCAGACGAGGTTCGGCAACGCCCTGAACCGGACCATGAATCGCGGCGTGACGCAGGCGATGGGCGATGTCGATCTGGTGCTCTTCGTCGTCGAGGCGGGTCGCTATGACGCCCAGGATCAGGCGGTGGTCAGGCTGCTGCCGAAGGATCGGCCCGTCATCCTGGTGGTCAACAAGACCGATTGCCTGAAGGACCGCATGGCGCTGTTGCCCTTCATCGCCCGTGTTTCCGCGGAGCACGATTACGCCGCGGTGGTGCCGATCAGCGCGGCCAAGGGGCGGCAGACCGGGGAATTGCTTGCCGAAGCGCGCAAACATCTGCCCAACGAGGGGCTGATGTTTGCGGAGGACGAGCTGACCGACAGGAGCGAACGCTTTCTTGCCGCCGAATACATCCGGGAAAAGGTTTTCCGTCTGGTCGGCGATGAATTGCCCTACACGACGACGGTCGAGATCGAGAAATTCGAGATCGAAGGCAATTTGCGGCGGATTTTCGCCGCAATCGTCGTCGACCGCGACAACCACAAGGCAATCGTCATCGGCAAGGGTGGCGAAGCGCTCAAGCGGATTGCCAGCGAGGCCCGTCAGGACATGGAGCGCCTGTTCGGCGGCAAGGTCCATCTCGAGGTCTGGGTCAAGGTCAAGTCTGGCTGGAACGACGATGCGCGCCTGCTGAAGAGCCTTGGCTACGAATGAACCTGCGCAGCAAAGTCGATGGCCAGCCGGCTTACGTCCTGCATGCGTACCCGTTCCGGGAAACCAGTCTCATCGTCGAAGTGTTTTCCCGCGATTTCGGGCGCATGGCGCTGCTGGCACGCGGTGCGCGCCGGCCGCGCTCGGCGATCCGCGGCCTGTTGATGGCGTTCCAGCCCCTTGAACTGGGCTGGGCGGGCAAGGGCGAAGTCCTGACCCTGATGAAGGCCGAATGGCAGGGCGGGCAACCCTTGCTGGCAGGCCCGGCCCTTTTTTGCGGTTACTACCTCAACGAATTGCTGATGCACCTGCTGCCGCGCGAGGATGCCCACGAGAAGCTCTTCGCGCGCTATTCGGAAATGCTTTCGCGGCTGGCCGAGGATGCCGGCGCCGGGGAGCGCGAGGCCGGTCTGCGCCGCTTCGAGAAGGCCCTGCTGCAGGAACTCGGCTACGGACTGACCTTGAATCATGACAGCAGCGGCAGTGAAATCATTGCCGCGGCCCACTACACCTACCGCATGGAACAGGGGCCGGTGCGGCTGGAGCACGCGGGCGGGGCGGCCCAGGTGGTCAGCGGCAAGACCTTGCTCGATCTGGCGGTGGAGGACTTCTCGGATCCGCGATCGCGCGGCGAAGCCAAGCAGCTGATGCGGACGCTGATGGCCTATTATCTCGGTGGCAAAGAACTGGAAACACGCCGCATATTCAAGGAGTTGCAGGATCTCTAGAAGCACGGGGTCCGCGAGACTGCGGTCCACGACCGACTGCGTGAATGCGGTGGGGCGAAATGCGCGGAGTTGGAAGGGCTAGTAGCCTGCCCCATAGATTGCGGAACAAGATGAAAACGCGGGATTTGCGTTGCCGGCGAGGCGCGAACCGCAGCAATAGCCGCAGCTATTGCGAGGATGAGCAACGAAGCCTGCGGCGCAAAGACAAGTTTTCATGTTTCGTTATCTGTGGGGCAGGCTACCAGGCCGCGAGTCGGGACTTTGGCGGCTGGATCAGGCATTCGGTGGGAATGCCCAGCTTCTCATGCAGTCGCCAGATTATGCCGAGCGTCAGGGGCCGGGTGTGGTTCAGGATTTCGTAGACGCGATTGAGCCGGCCGATCATCGGCACCAGATCCTTGGGCGTCAGCCCGGCCTGGTCCATGCGGAACTTAATCGCCTCGACGGGATCGGGCAGATCGATCGGGTAGTGCCTGGCCTCGTAGGCTTCGACGAGCGTCAGCAGAACTTCAAAGCGGTCGCTCTCGGGCGTCTCAGGGGCTGGCTCGTCGTCGAAATAGGCCGAAACTTCGCGCAGCGCGGCCTTGTAATCCTCTTCGGTACGGATCGGGCGAATGTCCATGTCAGACCTCCATCTCTACAGTCCCGGCGTCTATGGTGTCATAGGCCTTGTGTGTGCCGATGAATTTCACGTAGACCGCCTGGTAGTGGTAGGCGACCGAAACCACCGGCCGGTAATAACTGATGAAGTCGCCGAGCCGGGTCGCGATGAGTCATTGGCGCCTTTGCCTGCTTGCTGATCCGGCCTGATGGCCGGCTGATGTCGCGATGCACCGCGCTGGGCTAGAATACCGTCTGGCAATCGCCATCCAGGCAGCCGGACAAGTGGCTGAACCGCAATTTGTGGAAGATGGCAACGTGTAATTCCATTTCCCGATCGATTGTGACGCGAGGACGTGCCACCGACAGCGCAGGTATGGCAAGGCAAAGGCGACAAGGTCACGGTTGGCTTGGAAATGGAATGACTGCGCGGCTGCGTACCGTAACTCGATGGAAATGCAGGGGAGCCATGATCGAACTTGGGGTCAATATCGACCATATCGCCACGCTGCGCCAGGCGCGCCGCACCTACGAGCCTGATCCCGTCTGGGGTGCGGTCGAGGCGCATCTCGGGGGAGCCGACGGCATTACGGTTCATCTGCGCGAGGATCGGCGGCACATCCAGGATGCCGATGTCCGCCGCTTGCGCGACCTGACCCAGATCAAGCTCAATCTCGAAATGGCGGCGACCGACGAGATGGTCGGCATTGCCTGCGGACTGAAGCCGGAGATGGCGATGCTGGTGCCGGAAGGCCGCCACGAAGTGACCACCGAAGGCGGGCTCGACATTCTGGCTCAGGAAGCCCGGCTCGTCGATGTCATTGCCCGTCTGAGCGAGTCCGGAATCATGACCAGCGTCTTCATCGATGCCGAGATGCCGCAGATCGAAGCGGCGGCCCGCATCGGCGCCCGCGTCTGCGAGATCCATACCGGTCCCTACGCCCATGCCTTCCATGCCATGGGCCGCGACTTCGCGGCGCCCGCCGTGGCCGCCGAACTGGCCAAGATCCGTCAAGCCGGTCAGCGCGTTCGCGAACTCCGCATGCGCTTCAATGCCGGCCATGCGCTCAATTACTACAACGTCCAGGCGGTCGCCCGGCTGGCCGGGGTGCGCGAATTGCACATCGGCCACGCCATCGTCAGCCGCGCGGTTTTCGTCGGCTTGCGCGAAGCTGTCCGCGAAATGAAGCAGCTGATGCGCGAAGCCGCCGAGCGCGGCGAATGATCCACGGCATCGGCACCGACATCGTCGCGGTGAAGCGCCTGCAGCGGATGTGGGAGCGGCATGGCCAAAGGATCGTGGAGAAGCTGCTGGCGCCGCAGGAAGTCGCGGAATTCACACGGGCTGCCGTCGCCGCCAAGGGCCGCTTTCTCGCCAAGCGCTTTGCCGCCAAGGAAGCCTTCTGCAAGGCGCTGGGCACTGGCGTGCGCCCGCCGGCCGTCCTGACGGCAATCGCCATCGGGCACGACGAACTGGGCAAGCCGCTTCTCGGCTTCTGCGGTCAACTGGCGGAATTGATCGAAAATCAGGGATTCACGGTTCACCTTTCGCTGAGCGATGAAGCGGAATACGCCATCGCCTGTGTCCTCCTGGAACGCCCATGAAACCACACGCCCTCGGCCCGCTGATGATCGACATCGCCGGCACGCGACTCAGCGATCTCGATCGCCGGCGCCTCGCCCATCCGCTGGTCGGCGGGATCATCCTGTTTTCGCGAAACTACGAGAATCCCGGGCAACTGGCGGCGCTGACCGGCGACATCCACGCGCTGCGCAGCCCCTTCCTGATCGCCGTCGATCATGAAGGCGGCAGGGTGCAGCGCTTTCGCGAAGGATTCACTAGGCTGCCGGCGATGGCCGCCCTCGGGCGGCTCTGGGACAGGCAGCCCGATGCGGCACGCGATGCGGCCCGCCAGGTCGGCTACGTGCTCGCCGCCGAGCTGCGCGCGCGCGGCGTCGATTATTCGTTTGCGCCGGTCCTCGACCTCGACTACGGACCGTCGCGGGTGATCGGTGATCGCGCCTTCCATCGTCAGCCCGATGCCGTCATCGCGCTCGCCGGAGCGCTGGCCGCCGGCATGGCCGAGGGGGGCATGGGCAGCTGCGGCAAGCATTTTCCGGGGCACGGCTACGTGATTCCCGACTCGCATGTCGAACTTCCTGTCGATGACCGCAGTCTGGAGGCGATGCAGGACGACCTGCTTGCCTACCGCCGGCTCGCCCTCGACGCGGTCATGGCCGCCCATGTGATCTACCATTGCATGGACTGCAATACTGCCGTATTTTCAAACAGATGGATACAATACCTAAGGAACGACATCAAGTTTGACGGCGTCGTCTTCACCGACGATCTGTCGATGCAGGGCGCCGGCGTCGCCGGCGGCATGCTCGATCGCGTCGCCGCGGCCTATCGTGCCGGTTGCGACATGTTGCTCGTGTGCAATTCCCCGGATGCCGTCGGCGAGATCCTGGCGAACTGGCATCCGGAAGTCGACCCGGACAGAGGCAGGCGCGTCGAAGCCCTGTTGCCGAGGCAGGCGGCCCTGGACTGGCAGGCGCTTCAGTCTGACCCGCGCTACCGCCGGGCGCAGGAAATCATTGCAAGCTTGACGACCTGACCGGCAAGCGGCGCGATGAATGAAAACGGGCAGCCGAAGCTGCCCGATCCATGCGATGAACGGGTCGCGATCTACTTGGCGCGGCTCTTGTACTCGTCGGTCCGGGTGTCGATCTCGATCCTGTCGCCGATGCCGATGAAGGCCGGAACCGGCAACTCGAAACCGGTGGCAAGGCGCGCCGGCTTCAATACCTTGCCGGAGGTGTCGCCCTTGACCGCCGGTTCGGTGTAGATCACTTCGCGGACGACGCTGTTCGGCAGTTCGACGGAAATCGCCTTGCCGTTGTAGAAGACCACTTCGCAGGACAGGCCGTCCTCGAGATACTTCAGGGCATCGACCATGTTTTCCGCTTCCACCTCGAACTGGTTGTACTCGGCGTCCATGAACACGTACATCGGATCGGCGAAGTAGGAATAGGTCACCGCCTTCTTCTCGAGGACGACGACCTCGAACTTGTCGTCGGCCCGATAGACCGCTTCCGAAGCGGCGCCGCTCAGGAGGTTCTTGAGCTTCATCTTGACGACCGAGGCGTTACGGCCGGACTTGCTGTATTCGGCCTTCTGGACGACGAGCGGGGCCGATCCGACCATGATGACATTACCGGAGCGGAGTTCCTGTGCGGTTTTCATTCGGGTTTTCCCAAAAAAGCTGAAAAATGTGAGCCGATAATTATACCTTGCCGGCACAGAATCTGACGAGGGCGGCGCACAGATCCGGCTGCCCGGCGAGACGATCGGCCCAGCGGCGCGCGTGCGCCGTGATTTCCCGCCGCGACGCGAGAAAGTCCGGCCAGGCGCGGCGAAGCCGGCCGGTCGAATTCCATGCCTTGAGCAGGTCGACCGTGGCCGTCGCGGCGAATCGATCCATGCCGGCCGTGTAGCGGTCGAGAAAGGCTTCCAGCTTCACCAGATGGGCGCCGGCTTCCTGGACGTAGGGCTGCCAGACCAATGGCTTGCCGGCCCATTGCGCACGGACGAAGGAATCCTCGCCGCGAACGAAATTCAGGTCGCAGCGCCACAGCAACGCATCGTAGTCATCCAGGGGCAGGGGCGCGAACGGAATGACGCGCAGCTCGCCGAAGCGCCACGGGCCGTTTCCGCCACAATGAGCCTGGACGGCAGCCAGCGGCTTGCCGGGCGCGACATGGACGCGAACCGGATCCGGCGAACCGGCCAGAACCTCGAGCAGCTCACCCACCGGAGCATCGTCGTAGCAGAACAGGCTGATGTCGATGCCAGCGGGCGCGCGAAGGCGCGCCGCAAGCGCATCGCGTCGCGCGAGGAGGTCGTGCTCGCGCAGCAGGCCGCCGCTGGCGGCCGAGAAGCCCGGAAAGTAGAAATACTTGACCAGCGGCAGGGTGGGGTGGGGTGAAGCCATGCCGTGGCAGCCGTCGATCCAGGATTCGGCGGAGAGGTATTCGAGATTGATCCAGCACGGCCGGGTCGCCGCCGCCGCCATCGCCCGCAGGTAGTTTTCCGGGAGCTTGCAGCCAAAGCCCTCGATAATGACCTCGCCGACACGGTCGACCGCGATATTCCCGGCCCAGCGCCGGATTTCGACGCCCTGGCAAAGCTGTTCGTCCTTCGCCGCCGCGACGGCGGGACACAGCGATTGCAGGCTGCCCAGGTCGTCGAGCCAGAGTCGCACCCGCTTGCCATGTTCGGCGGCCAGTTGCCGGGCGAGCCGCCAGCACACGCCGACGTCGCCCTGGTTGTCGATGACGTGGCAGAAGATGTCCCAGTGAAGCTGCATGGACGCCATGCTACCATCGCCGTCATGCCGTCATTCCACGATCCGCAGGACTGCATCGCCTGCCCGCGCCTGGCCGGGCACCTCGCCACGATCCGCCGGCGCGATCCCGAATGGCATGCCCTGCCGGTCCCAGCCTTCGGCCCGCTGGACGCCGAGTTGCTCGTGGTCGGACTCGGCCCGGGCGAAAAGGGAGCCAACCGGACCGGTCGTCCGTTCACCGGCGACGTCGCCGGAGAACTGCTTTATCCGGCCCTCCACCGCTTCGGCTTTGCCACCGCCGCCGCGCCTCTCGGGCCGGACAACCGGGCCAATCCGGCGCTGCGCCTGGTCAACTGCCGGATCACCAATGCCGTGCGCTGCCTGCCGCCGGCCAACAAGCCGACGGCCGCCGAGATCCACGAATGCAATACCCATCTCGTGGCCGAGCTGGCCGCCATGCCGCGCCTGAAAGTCATCGTCGCCCTCGGGGCCATCGCCCACCAGGCAGTGCTGCGCGCCTGCCGCCTCAAGCCGGCGAACCGCGTGTTCGGGCACAACGTCAGCCATGCCTTGCCGGATGGCCGCCTGCTGGTCGACAGCTACCATTGCAGCGGCTACAACTGGCGGACGGGACGCCTGTCGCGGGAGAGCTTCGAGGCCGTCTTCGCCGGTGTCAGGGCGCGACTCGGGTAACCCGGAGGCGGCATGACTTTCGACGCCCGCGAGTTCCTCGCCTCGCTGACCGAACTGCCCGGCGTCTACCGGATGCTCGATGCCGCGGGCGCCGTGCTCTACGTCGGCAAGGCGAAGAACCTGAAGAAGCGGGTCTCATCCTATTTCCGGGAAAACCTGCCGAGTCCGCGCATCGCCCACATGGTCCGCCAGATCGCGGCGGTCGAAACCACTTCGACGCGGACCGAGGCGGAAGCCCTGCTTCTCGAAAACAACCTGATCAAGTCCCTGTCGCCGCGTTACAACATCCTGTTCCGCGACGACAAGTCCTATCCCTACATTGTCCTCAGCCGGGACGAATTCCCCCGGCTCGGCTTCTTTCGCGGCAACCCGGATCGCCGGGCCGACTATTTCGGCCCGTACCCGTCGGCATGGGCCATTCGCGACAGCATCCAGCTGCTGCAGAAGATGTTCCGGCTGCGGACCTGCGAGGATTCGGTCTTCGCCAATCGCTCGCGCCCCTGTCTGCTCTACCAGATCAGGCGCTGCAGCGGGCCCTGCGTCGGGCATGTCAGCCCCGGAGAATACGCGGCCGACGTCCAACTGGCGTCGATGTTCCTTCTCGGTCGCCAGCAGGAGGTCATCGGGAGACTGACCAAAGCGATGGAGGCGGCATCGGCGAGGCTGGCATTCGAGCAGGCGGCGGTGTATCGCGACCAGATCCAGTCCCTGCGCCAGGTCCAGGAAAAGCAATACGTTTCGAGCAGCAAGGGCGAGGACATCGACATCATCGTCGCCCTGCGCGAAGGCGGGCAGATCTGCGTCAACCTGGCCATGGTCAGGGGGGGCAGGCATCTCGGGGACCGGCCGCAGTTTCCGGTCAATGCCGGCGACTGTTCGCCGGCCGAGGCGGTCGCGGCATTCATCCGGCAGCACTATGCCGCCCACCCGGCGCCCGCCCGGGTCATCGCGCAGCCCTTGCCGGAACATGAGGAAGGCAGCGATGCCGGTCAACTGCTGGCCGAGCTCGCCGGGCGGGCGGCGCCGGTCAGCGAGGCGCGTTCGCTCCGGCAGCGGGCATGGGTCGACATGGCCGTGCACAACGGCCGGCTGGCAATCGTCGCCCGGAATCAGGCATCGGCCCAGCAGGAACGGCGCCTGCTGGCGCTGCAGCAGGTTCTCGCGCTGCCGGATGCGATCCACCGCATCGAATGTTTCGACATCAGCCACACGCAGGGCGAGGCTACCGTTGCATCGTGCGTGGTCTACCAGGGAAACGGCATGAAAAAGGCCGACTATCGCCGCTTCAACATTCGCAACGTCGAGCCCGGCGACGACTATGCCGCCATGCGCCAGGCCGTCAGCCGGCGTTACGAGCGGGTGGCGGGCGGCGAAGGCGTGGCGCCGGACCTGATCCTGATCGACGGCGGCAAGGGGCAGGTCGGGTGCGCCCAGGCGGCGCTCACCGACCTCGGCCTGGGAGAACTGGCGATGATCGGCGTGGCCAAGGGCGAGGGGAGGAGGCCCGGACTGGAAACGCTGGTTTTCCCGGATGCGCGAGAGCCGTTACAATTGCCGGCGGAGCATCCGGCATTGCACCTGATCCAGGAGATCCGCGACGAGGCCCACCGCTTTGCCATCACCGGCCATCGGGCGCGGCGCGGCAAGGCCCGCAGGACTTCCAGGCTCGAAGATCTCCCAGGCATCGGTGCTGCCCGCCGCAAGGCGCTGGTCGCGCGTTTTGGCGGTCTGACTGGCGTCCTTGCGGCATCGCCGGAGCAATTGGCCGAAGTTCCCGGAATCAGCCGGGAACAGGCCGAGAAGATTTTCGCAGCCCTACATTGAACCCATGCCTTTGAACCTGCCCATCCTGCTGACCTGGCTGCGCATCCTCGCCATCCCCCTGCTGATCTCCGTCTACTATCTGCCCGCCGGCTGGGTGACCGGCCACGAGCGCGATGTCGTGGCCACTTCCCTGTTCATCGCCGCGGCGGTCACCGACTGGGCCGACGGCTTTCTGGCGCGCCGGTGGAACCAGACCTCGGCGTTCGGGGCCTTTCTCGATCCGGTGGCCGACAAGCTGATGGTCGCGGCGGCGCTGATCATCCTGGTGCAACTGGGGCGGGCCGATGCGATCGTCGCCGCCATCATCATCGGCCGCGAAATCACCATCTCGGCGTTGCGCGAATGGATGGCCAGGATTGGCGCCTCGAGGAGCGTCGCGGTATCGATGCTGGGAAAGATCAAGACCGTCGCGCAGATGGTCGCGATTCCGATGCTCCTCTATTACGACGAGTTCTCCGGAATCGACTGCCGGCTCCTGGGGAACGGGCTGATCTGGATCGCCGCGCTTCTCACATTATGGTCGATGGGCTACTACCTGAGGATGGCCTGGCCGGAAATCGCGGCGCGCAGCAAGGACGATTGATCGCCTGCGCCGCGCCAGGTGAAAAAGACGCGGGAAGCCTGTTGCATTCTTGGCCGATCAGGCGTAAAAAGGAATCGCAGTTTCGTATAGCTAACCACATGGAGAGCGATTATTGAGAATGCAACTTCCTCGGGATGACTAGGTAGTACCCGGACGGGGAAACCCGATCAGCGGTGCACAAGGCACCGATACAAAACGCCGCGCAATGCGGCGTTTTCCGTTCACGATCGTCTTCCGTGCCCGCCGTGCGGCGGCAAGGCTCAGAGCAGGATCGTGTCCTCGTGCGAATACGCCGGAGCGCAGCAGCACAGGATGTGCAGCGCCTCGGCGCCGGTATTCTCGACGCGATGCGGCGTTCCGGGCGGAATCGCGATGCTGTCGCCGGCGGCGATCGCCAACGTTTCCGCACCCAGCGTCATGCGGCCGGCGCCGCGCGTTACGTGGTAGATCTCCTCGCTGGTTTCGTGGCGGTGCAGCAGCGTCGCGGCGCCGGGGCGGACGACCGCTTCGGCGAGGCTCTGGTTGCGCACGGCATGCGCGCCAGGGTGCAGCAGTTCGCGAATCTCCGAGCCATCCCTGGTGACATAGGGCGCGACCTCGCCCAACGATGTCCTGCCGCTCACTTGCCGCCCCACGGCTGGATCGGCACCGACGAGATCGCGTTGGCCGGCGCGCCCTCGATGATCTTGCGGCTGATCGCCAGATAGACCAGCACATTGCGCTTGCGGTCGACGAAGCGCGTAATCTTGGTTTCCTTGAAGATCAGCGAGGTGTTTTCGCTGAAGACGACATCCTCTTCGGGGAGATTGGCCGGCAGGGTGATCGGCCCGACCTGGCGGCAGGCGAGAGAGAACTGCGACGGATCTTCGGCCAACCCGAAACTGCCCTTGACCCCGCCGGTACGCGCCTGGCTGATATGGCAGGTGACGCCGGGGACCTTCGGGTCGTCGTAGGCGTAGATACAGACCCGGTGGTTGGCGCCGATCAGCTTCCAGGCGGTGGTGGCGCAACCGATTTCCTCGGCCGCGCCAGGCACGCTGGCGGACAGGGCGAGGGCGGCGAGAAGCATCCTGGCATGGCGTTTCATGAATCCCTTCCGGCAAGCGATGGCCAATGATAAACGAAGTGCCGGCAGGACAATCTTGTTACCGCCGCGAGTTCGACAGCCTGGAGCCGAACGAGTCTTAATCCCTTTTATTTCAGGGCTGGATTGTTACGCTTCCACTCGTCATGGTTGACCCTGCAACTGAGTCTTAATCCCTTTTATTTCAGGGCTGGATTGTTACGAGGTTACTTTTACGCCTTACGTAATAAGAAGGTCTTAATCCCTTTTATTTCAGGGCTGGATTGTTACGCTCGACATCGACGTTGACAGCCCGACTCCCCAGTCTTAATCCCTTTTATTTCAGGGCTGGATTGTTACCGGATCATTCGACGAGGTAGCCGACGCAAGCCGGGTCTTAATCCCTTTTATTTCAGGGCTGGATTGTTACCGCCGCAGAATACGGCTTGGGCGAGGTCGTTCGTCTTAATCCCTTTTATTTCAGGGCTGGATTGTTACCAGATGGTTCTATTAAGGTAGATAATCTAGATCAAGTCTTAATCCCTTTTATTTCAGGGCTGGATTGTTACTGCTTTGTCTGAAGATGATATGTGCACCATCAGTCTTAATCCCTTTTATTTCAGGGCTGGATTGTTACAAACAGCGTTCGCGGATAGATTGGGATCTCAATAGTCTTAATCCCTTTTATTTCAGGGCTGGATTGTTACCGTAGGCTGGGTAAAAACCACCACTATCGAGGTCTTAATCCCTTTTATTTCAGGGCTGGATTGTTACCATCACCAAAGCACACAGTAAAGCAGTCGTCGTCGTCTTAATCCCTTTTATTTCAGGGCTGGATCGTTACCATGTCACGTGAAAAACTTGCAACCCCCGAAGCGTCTTAATCCCTTTTACTTCAGGGCTGGATTGTTACCAAGTAGAATGCGACATCGCAACGGGCTGGCCTGTCTTAATCCCTTTTATTTCAGGGCTGGATTGTTACCCCACCATCATCCACTCGTTCGCCGAGCAGGCCGTCTTAATCCCTTTTATTTCAGGGCTGGATTGTTACCCTGTACGCATCCAAGGCATTCCAAGACGAGGTGTCTTAATCCCTTTTATTTCAGGGCTGGATTGTTACATCCAAAGTCTTTCAAGACGAGGTGGCCACGAGTCTTAATCCCTTTTATTTCAGGGCTGGATTGTTACAACGCGAAGGGCGGCGCATCCGGCGAGAGCGATTTGTCTTAATCCCTTTTATTTCAGGGCTGGATTGTTACTTCAACTCGCTCTCTGGCTCGCCACCGCCATCAGGTCTTAATCCCTTTTATTTCAGGGCTGGATTGTTACCGAACCTGATTACGAGCCCAGCTATGCCCACGGTCTTAATCCCTTTTATTTCAGGGCTGGATTGTTACGCGAATGGTACTGACATGACCACAACAATCCGCGAGTCTTAATCCCTTTTATTTCAGCGCTGGATTGTTACCGCAGCGTCTATGGCAACGAGATGATCTACCCGGTCTTAATCCCTTTTATTTCAGGGCTGGATTGTTACGCTATCGACATCACCAAGGCCCATAGCAAGGCAGGGTCTTAATCCCTTTTATTTCAGGGCTGGATTGTTACGCTATCGACATCACCAAGGCCCATAGCAAGGCAGGGTCTTAATCCCTTTTATTTCAGGGCTGGATTGTTACAGGAACTGGCTGGGATGCCTGGTTTGCCGGGCAGTCTTAATCCCTTTTATTTCAGGGCTGGATTGTTACCTCTATCTCTATAAAGGAATCACCATGGCCACAGTCTTAATCCCTTTTATTTCAGGGCTGGATTGTTACCGATATTCAGCACGATGATGAACTGGCCAACATCGTCTTAATCCCTTTTATTTCAGGGCTGGATTGTTACCGGATGACGGGTGTTGTTACTTGGTTCAGGGGGTCTTAATCCCTTTTATTTCAGGGCTGGATTGTTACAAACCAAGACCAAGTTCTGCGAGAAGTCCAGGTCTTAATCCCTTTTATTTCAGGGCTGGATTGTTACGATGGCAATCGCCACAGTGCCTACTGGCCAAAGTCTTAATCCCTTTTATTTCAGGGCTGGATTGTTACTCGTCGCATGCCGTAAAGCCGGCTGGAAGGGCGGTCTTAATCCCTTTTATTTCAGGGCTGGATTGTTACCACCGAATGCTCGAAAAGCTTTGGCGGCTCACGGCGTCTTAATCCCTTTTATTTCAGGGCTGGATTGTTACGAGCTCCTGCGCATCAAGGCCGAGCGTGCGGCGAGTCTTAATCCCTTTTATTTCAGGGCTGGATTGTTACCTGCCGGATGTGAGAAAGCTGTGCGACGAGTTGTGTCTTAATCCCTTTTATTTCAGGGCTGGATTGTTACAGGAATTACTTGACTGTGCGCGCCTGTTGCACGGTCTTAATCCCTTTTATTTCAGGGCTGGATTGTTACGGAGGCCGGTGCGCTCATACTCGTGGCTGTCAGTCTTATTCCCTTTTATTTCAGGGCTGGATTGTTACTCCGCAGCACAAACAACGTGCGGCTGATTATCGTCTTAATCCCTTTTGTTTCAGGGCTGGATTGTTACTCTCTATCGCGGTCAAACCCTATGGCGGGCAGGGTCTTAATCCCTTTTATTTCAGGGCTGGATTGTTACAGAGGATGTCAAGGGATAGGGAAGGGGTAAGGATGTCTTAATCCCTTTTATTTCAGGGCTGGATTGTTACCCCAGGATTTGTCCAAGACGGCTGGTGACGAAGGTCTTAATCCCTTTTATTTCAGGGCTGGATTGTTACGTTTTCCGATGTCAAGAGCCATACGGTCACAGGAGTCTTAATCCCTTTTATTTCAGGGCTGGATTGTTACGAACCGCGAGCCAAGAAACGCGGTTGGCGCATCGTCTTAATCCCTTTTATTTCAGGGCTGGATTGTTACCGACCACATTACGGAACTGCTGCAAGCCGACATGTCTTAATCCCTTTTATTTCAGGGCTGGATTGTTACCCGGCAACCAACAGCTTATTAACAACTTCCGGAGTCTTAATCCCTTTTATTTCAGGGCTGGATTGTTACGTACAGTCGACGTGCACATCGTCGCCCCGAATGTTGTCTTAATCCCTTTTATTTCAGGGCTGGATTGTTACAGATCAGATGCCGCGACGTTGCCGCTCACATTCGTCTTAATCCCTTTTATTTCAGGGCTGGATTGTTACCGAACAACGTGCGGATGATCATTGATATCGGGTCTTAATCCCTTTTATTTCAGGGCTGGATTGTTACCCAACCACCTGAAGGAAACAACATGACCATTGGTCTTAATCCCTTTTATTTCAGGGCTGGATTGTTACACAAGCGGAAAACCGAAAACCGAGCGGAAAACCGAAGTCTTAATCCCTTTTATTTCAGGGCTGGATTGTTACGGCCGATCTGCTGACGCTGAACGGCAATCCGCTGGTCTTAATCCCTTTTATTTCAGGGCTGGATTGTTACTGCCAACCTCAAGAGCCTTCCGCTTGACCAAGGTCTTAATCCCTTTTATTTCAGGGCTGGATTGTTACCTGGGGATCTAGTGCATATGCACTCAGGCGGGGGTCTTAATCCCTTTTATTTCAGGGCTGGATTGTTACATGGATTATTCGATGGTGTACGTCTGGCGGGGTCGTCTTAATCCCTTTTATTTCAGGGCTGGATTGTTACCGGAGCGAGCGGTGAATCCGATCTGGCTCAAGCGTCTTAATCCCTTTTATTTCAGGGCTGGATTGTTACCGCGTGGGGGCGGGGTGGATGGCGAGGACGGCGTCTTAATCCCTTTTATTTCAGGGCTGGATTGTTACGGTGACTTGCCGCGAGTGAGTTATCCACAGGTCGGGTCTTAATCCCTTTTATTTCAGGGCTGGATTGTTACTTGCATTGGCAATTACAGCAATTGCTATCGGAACCGTCTTAATCCCTTTTATTTCAGGGCTGGATTGTTACGTTCGTTGATCCTGAATTACAAATTCGATGTGGGTCTTAATCCCTTTTATTTCAGGGCTGGATTGTTACATCGCAAACTCAGGGGTGCACTCCAACAAGCGTCTTAATCCCTTTTATTTCAGGGCTGGATTGTTACAGCAAACTCCCATGAAATCCCTCCGCCAGCAAAGTCTTAATCCCTTTTATTTCAGGGCTGGATTGTTACGCGTTTATGCCCGTGGTTCGGATGTCGTTCTGGAGTCTTAATCCCTTTTATTTCAGGGCTGGATTGTTACCCTTTTCGCGTCGCTTATCGCCTTCTTCACTGGTCTTAATCCCTTTTATTTCAGGGCTGGATTGTTACGTCCTTGATCTGAAAGGGTTTGACATGGACTTCGTCTTAATCCCTTTTATTTCAGGGCTGGATTGTTACCTCTGACTTTCCTATGCTCTATCTCGTTACCGGGTCTTAATCCCTTTTATTTCAGGGCTGGATTGTTACTCGGGGTTTTGGATGTCGTCTTCCGACTACTGTCTTAATCCCTTTTATTTCAGGGCTGGATTGTTACACAGAAAAGTTGATTTATCAATGAAGAAAAATGTCTTAATCCCTTTTATTTCAGGGCTGGATTGTTACCTAGTTATTTCATTAAACTCTTCAGTAGTAGAGTCTTAATCCCTTTTATTTCAGGGCTGGATTGTTACTCAGCGCCTACGCCAAGAACGGCACCGAAGCCAAGTCTTAATCCCTTTTATTTCAGGGCTGGATTGTTACTTCGCCTAATGACACACATCGGCGAACTCATCCCGTCTTAATCCCTTTTATTTCAGGGCTGGATTGTTACGTACGCCCGCACCTGTGACAACCGCGTCCACGTGGTCTTAATCCCTTTTATTTCAGGGCTGGATTGTTACTTGCAACTAGTCAAGGAGAAAGACATCATGATCGTCTTAATCCCTTTTATTTCAGGGCTGGATTGTTACGCGCAGAATGGGAAGGTACTGATGGCCATCCTGTCTTAATCCCTTTTATTTCAGGGCTGGATTGTTACGTATCTACTACTAATATTAAAGGAGCTACTAAGTGTCTTAATCCCTTTTATTTCAGGGCTGGATTGTTACGTAAGGCATACGCCAAGCATCTCATGGAATTCTGTCTTAATCCCTTTTATTTCAGGGCTGGATTGTTACACCCGCATGCACCATAGAGCAATCGCTGGTCGCCTGTCTTAATCCCTTTTATTTCAGGGCTGGATTGTTACGCCGCAGAAGCGGCTAAACGCGAAGCGGCTGAACGCGTCTTAATCCCTTTTATTTCAGGGCTGGATTGTTACAACGTTCTCCACTGCCGAGGCATAGAGGAGCTTCGTCTTAATCCCTTTTATTTCAGGGCTGGATTGTTACCCAACTTGGAGAAATGAAAATGAAACACTTCCTGGTCTTAATCCCTTTTATTTCAGGGCTGGATTGTTACCCATGGATCGATGGGCGTGATCTGCGTTCGCTGGTCTTAATCCCTTTTATTTCAGGGCTGGATTGTTACCGTGGCGATTTGGGCGATAGGTGGATCATGGCTCGTCTTAATCCCTTTTATTTCAGGGCTGGATTGTTACGGAGGTTTGGTGTGTGGTTGCGTCCGCGTCGGAGTCTTAATCCCTTTTATTTCAGGGCTGGATTGTTACCAAAGGTCAGAGGCTGCACAAGGCCGTGGTCGTCTGTCTTAATCCCTTTTATTTCAGGGCTGGATTGTTACACTCGGAACTGCCGGAACACCTTAAAGCCGCTCTGGTCTTAATCCCTTTTATTTCAGGGCTGGATTGTTACCGAGTTTCACGCGAAGGTGGAAGCACTGTGAGCGTCTTAATCCCTTTTATTTCAGGGCTGGATTGTTACCCTCGTATCAACCAGAATGCACCAGAAGGCAATCGTCTTAATCCCTTTTATTTCAGGGCTGGATTGTTACCTAATGGCACCGGGTATTTCGATTATGCCACTGGTCTTAATCCCTTTTATTTCAGGGCTGGATTGTTACACGTCTATTCCGCTTGCAATCAGCTTGACGGTCTTAATCCCTTTTATTTCAGGGCTGGATTGTTACGCTCATCAAGCTTTCCATCATCGCCGATGAGAGCGGTCTTAATCCCTTTTATTTCAGGGCTGGATTGTTACGAATTGGAAGCCGCAAAAGCCGCACTTCAGGTGGTCTTAATCCCTTTTATTTCAGGGCTGGATTGTTACCGGATCACATCCCAGAACTCGGTGAGGCCATAGGTCTTAATCCCTTTTATTTCAGGGCTGGATTGTTACTGCGTACCACGGTGCAGCAGGCGCTCGATTTCGTCGTCTTAATCCCTTTTATTTCAGGGCTGGATTGTTACCGTCGTGGTTATCCGCTTTGCCGCGTGTCCCAGTCTTAATCCCTTTTATTTCAGGGCTGGATTGTTACCGTTCCATTCATCAATAAAGGAGAATCAACCAGTCTTAATCCCTTTTATTTCAGGGCTGGATTGTTACGCGCGCATTGCGCGCGATACTCTTGATGCACAGTCTTAATCCCTTTTATTTCAGGGCTGGATTGTTACCCAAGCGGCGCCACGTATAACGACGCGCGCGCTAGTCTTAATCCCTTTTATTTCAGGGCTGGATTGTTACTGCGGTACATCGACTTCGTCTTGCAAAT
Source organism: Dechloromonas sp. (assembly GCA_017302355.1). The sequence goes on along the minus strand of JAFLDQ010000003.1, from coordinate 2,832 downwards.
CAATGGCCTGGAGGGCGCGTTCCGGGTTTTCCGGGGAATGCGCGGGGTTGTGTCGCAGCGTGTAGCGTCCGAGGCCGAATGCGGTTTCCTTGCCGACGTGCAGCCACTGGCCGAGATGCAGGGCGGGAAGGAAGGGGGCAAGGTCGCCGCGCAGGGTCCAGCAACCGACGACGCCGCCGAGTTGCATCGTCTTCTGCTGGCGCGATGAGCGTCGCGTCCAGTCCTGCCATTCGAGGTGTTTTTCGCTGTCGACCGCGGCAGCCGCTGTTTTGAGCGCCGAAAAATCCCAACCTGGGGCGCCGGGGCCATGGAATTCGGCCATCAGGCTGGCGCGGCGGACGCTGGCCATGAGCAGGGCTTCGGCGCTGAGGCGATTGGGCGGCAGCGCGCGTCCGTTCTCCTGCAGACGGAGCGGACTGAGCAGGTCGAGGGTCATCCGGCCGGTGGCGGCGGGGGGCTGGGGGGCGAGCGCTTCGTGTTCCCGGAAACTGCCGGATTCGGGGGTGTGAACGACTTGCTCGGCGCCGCCGGGGGCGAGCCAGCCGATTGCGGAGATTTCCGCCCGGCCGTCGCCGGGGCCGATGCCGTTCCGCAGGGCGTGACGCCAGGCGAGCGCGACGAGCGGGAGTTCGCGCAGCGCGCGGCCGACCAGCACCATGTCGAAATGATGGCGCTCTCCGGCGGCGAGGCGTCGCGCGCCCCAGCCGGCGGGTTCGATGACGTAGGGGGCGGGCGGCTGGCTGAAGTTCTGCAGCGGATGGGCCACCGGCGGCGGAGCAAAGATCGCAGGGTAGGGACAGGCGCCGCGCAGCGGGCAACCAGCGCATTCCTTCTGCCGCGTCATGCAGGCGAGCTTGCGCAGCGCGTGCCCGAAAGCGCCGCGCAACGCGGACCCCGGCCACTCGGGAAGATTGAGCGGGGTGACGGCGCGCAGATGGAAGCGGTAGCGGGCGAGGGGGAGCATGGTTACCGGGTCATCCAGGCCAGGATCGCGCTCTTGAGATCGGCCAGATCGTCCGGCTTGACGATGTGGATTCCGTATTCCTTCGCACGTTGCAATGCCTGGGTGTTGCGATCGATCCGGCGGGCGGTGAGCAGCCACTTGGTGTCGAGGCGCCCGGCGACATGTTTGCCCAGCGTTTCGAGCTTGTTGAGAATGTCCTGGCTTTCGCCACGCTCGGAGATTTGCACGCCACTCTTGCATTCGATCAGCAACATGCGGTTGCGATGGACGTAAACCGCATCCAGCTCATTGAGGGGATGCTGGCCGCGGCCGGGAATGTCGGGCTGGTTCCAGGGGTCGATCTGCAGGTTGATTCCCCAGCGCTTGGCATGCAGGCGCCTACCGGGCTCGCCTTGTTCCAGTTCCTTGCCGATCAGCCAGCACCATTCCTCGAGCCAGCCGCCGCCCAGGTAGCTGGCGGCAATGTCGCCGACGATGGCCAGGTGGTGACCGGTTCCTTTGAGCAAGCCGCGGTCGACCATCAAATCGACGAGTTTTCTGTCATTGGCGTGGCTTGGCGTGTCAAGCCGGGCGCGCTCCGATCTGCCTTCACGGTAGAAGAACGCGGCTTTATTGAGGTCGCCGATCAAGCGTTCCATGCGGGGCGCCCCATCGACCAGCGCCTGGGTGAGTTGCTGGCGCGCCGTAATGCCGCCGGTGTCGGGGCTTGCCGGCCGCAGCTTGAAGCCTTGTACGGCCAGGTAGGGAGCGAGTCCGAGCAGGTTGACCGGCAGCTTTTCGCTGGCGCGGCCGATCGGGTGAAAGTAGTCGATGCGGCTGCGTTCCGTATCGCAATAGATGATCTCCGCGCACGCGCGAAAGGCCTGCAGAAAGCCGATGGTCATGAGTTTGTTGCCGCCGGTGAGGTTCAGGATGAGGCGGCCGGCCGGGTATTCGGCAGCGATGCCGGCGGCGTAATGTTGCGCCCGGGTGATGATGTCGGCGAGGTCGTGGTCGGGGCAGTCGTCGCGCAGCCGGATGTCACTTTCGGGCAGGCCGGCCGCATGCAGCCCGTGTCGGAGCTTGTCGGCATTGGCGCGCATGGCTTTGCTGGCCAGGATGATCACTTGCCCGGCCTTGAATGCCGGCGCCAGGGCGGGGATCAGGTTGGGGAGGTTTTCACCGCTTGCGAGCACGATGTGCACGACCTGCTCGCTGCCGCCCGGGCGCACGGTGCTGCGCTGGATATGGAACTCTTCGAGACGGGCGTTGCAGGCGCGCATTTCGGCTACGGTGAGCTCCTGGCCGCGCAGGTTTTCTGGCAGGTCCAGCGTCAGGTGCTGGTAGCGTCCGCCGCGCTCGCAAATGCGGGCGGCAAGGTGGGCGGGCAGCGTGCCGATGACGAGGTCGCCAGGCTGCACGTCCTCGGCGTCGAATGTCGCCGTAATGACGCTGCCTTCGGGCAGCAGGCGTTCGCTCTGCGCCCAGTCGATGGTTCCGGCGTGACGGGTGACGAAGGCGGTGGTCATGGCGTGTGGGTGGACCTGGTGATGGAAAAGGCTTCGAGCCGGGCACGGAAGGCGGAGAGTTCTTCTGTCGAAAGTTCGCGCCCCCGCGCATGCTCGGGCAGATCGAGGGAGAGATTGACGTAGCGGGCGCCGCGCTCGCAGACGGCGGCGGCAAGGTGGACGGGCAGCGAGCCGATGACGGTATCGCCGGCCGCGACCTGCGCCGGGTCGAGATGGCTGGCGTAACGGTCGATGTCCAGCCCTTGCTCATGCGCCCATTGCCGGGCGCCGGGGTGGCGGGTGATGAACCAGGTGGTCATGGGCTATTGGCCACGCAACGCGGCAAGTTTCTCCTTCATGGCTTTTTCGGCCTTGCCTTCC
>JAFLDQ010000029.1 GCA_017302355.1 Dechloromonas sp. | reverse complement strand
AGATTGCCACAACTACACACGAAATTAAAGCAAAATAGGCCATAATACATGGGTACATTTCCGCCCAAAAAATAGCCGAAACCCCCTCTGCTCAAGGACTCGGCTAGTTCAGTCGGTCAAAGTTCGGGCTAAGGGAAATTCAGCCCGGGGCGGCTTGTGTGCGCAGCCAGGCGCGATACAGTTTCAGGGCCACGTGGGCATCGTTCGCCGCATACAGCAGCTGGCGGTCGGTCAGATTCGGGTTGGCCCAGTTGCTGGTGCCCGTCCGTTTCGACTTCAGCAAGCGCTGGCCGAAGAAATGGGCGACCGCCGCCTTCGTCCCCACCGTGCCGCGATGTCCGGGTCCGCGCAGCACCTCGCCGAGGTCGAGCAGTCGCCGCGCGTCGATGCCGAGCGCCGATTTCAGCGCACTGCGGTCATTGCCAAGGCCAAAGCCGACCTTGAGAACGCTCGCTGACTCGAGGATGGTCTTCACCGCAGCGGCGCCGCCCAAGCGGGAAATCGGGAACAGGTAAGCCTGGTCGTCGGTGGCGAGCTGCACCAGATGCGGGCCGGTCGACACCTCGCCCTTGCGGAAGGTCGGCTTCGACTCGCTATCGAAGCCGACGGCATCGGCGGCCATCAGGGTGGCCAGCGCCTGGCCGGTGAGTTCATCGCTGACGACGAGACGGATCCGGGACAGCGGAATACCGGCGTAAGGGGGCAGTTCACCACTGCCCGGGTCCGCCCGCCGCACGACCGCATCGTTCACCGCAGGCGTTCCCGGAGCCAACCCCCGAGCAGGCGGATTTCCTCGAGGCAGACCGCGTGCGCCATCGGGTATTCGTGCCAGTCGACCCGGTAGCCATGGCTCACCAGGAAGTCCCGGGCGCGTCTTCCCAGTTCGGGGGAGACGACGTCATCGGCGCGGCCGTGGGCGGCGATGATCGCTATTTCACTGTTCGCCGCGGTCCGCTCGCGAAGGATCAGTTGGCCGCAGGGAAGGTAGGTCGACAGCGCGACGATGCCGGCCAGCGGCTCGTCATGGGTCAGCGCGGTCGTGTACGCGACCGCCCCGCCCTGCGAGAAACCGGCCACGAAGATCCTTGCACAAGGAATTCCGCGCCGGTTTTCGCGGGCGATCAGTCGCCGGATCGCTTCCCGCGAGCGCACGATTCCCGCCTCGTCGATCTCGCGGCTGGTGGTGGCGAGGGAAACGATGTCGTACCACGCGCGCATGACGTAACCGCCGTTGCAGGTCACCGGAATTTCCGGCGCATGGGGAAAGATGAAGCGGACGCCGGGCCCGTCCGCGAGCCCGAGCTCGGGCGCCACCGGCACGAAGTCGGAACCGTCGGCGCCGAGGCCGTGCAGCCAGATCACCGCATGCCGCGGATCGTCGCGCGTCTCGACCTCGATGGCCGGCAAGTGCTGTTCCACTGCAATCTCCCGCGTCAGGTCAGTTCCGGAAAGAGGACATCGGTGAAGCCGAAGCGGGAGAGGTCGCGCATCCGCGTCGGATAGAGCCTGCCGATCAGATGGTCGCATTCATGCTGCACGACGCGCGCGTGGAAACCCTCGACCGTCCGGTCGATCGGCCGCCCCCGGGGATCGCAGCCCTGGTAGCGGATCCGGACAAAGCGCGGCACCTCGCCACGCAGGCCGGGAACCGACAGGCACCCCTCCCAGCCAAGCTCCTCCTCGTCGCCGAGCGGCGTGATCCGCGGATTGAGCAGTATCGTCCGCGGCACCGGCCCGGCATCGGGATAGCGCGCGCTGCTCTCGAAGCCGAAGATCACGACCTGCAGCCCGGCGCCGATCTGCGGCGCCGCCAGGCCGACGCCGCCGGCCGCCGCCATCGTGTCGAACATGTCGGCGATGAGTTCGTGCAATGCGGGCGCCGCGAAATCGGCCACCGGGCGCGCGATTTCGAGAAGCCGCGGATCGCCCATGCGGAGAATGATTCTCACAGCCATCGCTGCATGCTCGCTTGATCCTCGACGGTCACGCCGGCCGCCGGGAAGGCGCTGGCGCGCTCAGCCCTTCTTCTTCTCTTTTTCCCTGGCCTTGGCCTTGCGCCGCTTGGCGTCGATTTCCGGTGGCCGATAGACGAGAACCGGAATACTGGAATGCGTCAAGACCCGGTAGGTTTCGCTGCCCAGCAGCAACGACGAGAGCCCGCCGCGGCCGTGCTTGGACATGAAGATGAGATCGCAGTCGTGGTCATCCGCGGCGTCGACGATCGCCTCCCAGGGCGTCTCGCTGACGACCGAGACAAGGTTGCAATCGACGCCGGCGTCCTTGCACAATTTCTTGATGAACCCGAGGTAGTCCTTGCTCTTGCCTTCGGACCCCGCCGTCAGGCGTTCCAGCACATTGGGTTCGATCAGGTCGCCGTAGTTTTCCGTGCTCCCGACCGACTTGGCGTACAGCGCCGTGATCCTGGCATTGGCCGCCTTGGCAAAATTGACCGCGCGCTGCGCCGTATCCCGGGACAGTTGGCTGCCATCGGTCGGCAACAATATATGCTGGAACATTCCTCGTCTCCCACAAGTTAGCACCACTCGCCTTGCCGCACGGCAGATGATAGCCCAATTCCATGCGGCACAAACCCCCTGGCCGAAAAAACCGCAGTACCCGGCATTTGCGGAAACACCATGCGCTTGCCGGCGGCCCGCGGCGACCGCATTCCTGCAGGCAACCTCGCGCCGAAGCGTTCCCGGGACCTCTCCCCCACGGCCCGCTGCTATTCCTGCATCGCCATGAGTTCCTTGTCGGCGTAGCGCAGGCGCATGGCCAGGACCTTGGCGAGCTCCTCGACCAGGGTGCACGCCAGCCGCTTGTGCTCCTCGCGCAGCACTTCGAACTCTTCGCGCTGGAGGACGTAGAGCTCGGTCTCCTCGAGCGCCGTGGCATCGTTGAGGCGCGTCATCTGCGAGAGAAACGCCATGCCGCCGAAGAAGTCGCCGCGGCCGTAGGTCAGCGAGTGATGCCCGCCCTCCTGGATGGTGCTCGGCAGGGTGATGCGAACGGCGCCCTTGCGAATCAGGTAGAGCTCGTTGCCGGGGTCGCCGAACGAGTACACCTTCTCGTCCTGGACCAGGGTCCGCCGCCCCAACGCCGCCTCGAGGTCGATCAGCGTCTCTTCCTTGTGCCCCTTGAACAGTTCGACATCCTTGAGTTCGAGCGCCGCCAGGCTGGACACCGCGCCCTTGCCCTCGCCCTGGCCGAGGATCTGGTCCTCGACCCACTCGACCGCGTCATCGAGCTGGCCGAAGACCTTGACATGCCCGGTCATCGTCGTCAGTTCCATCTGATCGAAGAACTCGGCGATGTTGCGGCCATTGGGCAGGGTATGCGTGAGGCTGCTGAAGACCAGGAAGGCGTCGCGCTCGATCAGCGAGTCGCGGATCTGCTGCAGCAGGTGCACCGCCGTGACATCGACCGACTGCACGCGCCGCATGTCGAGCAGGATGTATTTACGCTTCCCGAGTTCGGGTTCGAGGGCGGTATACAACTGGTCCTTGGTCCCGAAGAACAGGCCGCCCTGCAGTTCGAGGATGACCGATTGGTGCCCCTCCCGCTCGAGGCGCGCCATGTCCTGGCGCAGACGCACACGCTTCGAGAACCGGGTCCCGCCGTCCATCTTGCGGCGAATGACGGTGCTGCTCAGTTGTTCGCGAATGAACAGGAACATGGCCAGCGCGATGCCGACGCCGGAGGCGGCGATCAGGCTGTAACCGACCGCCACGGCCACCACCGCGACGATGACGATGAAGTCGAGCACGGTCCATGGCGACCCGAGCAGATGGACGCTGTGGCGGTCGATCATGCGGAAGCCGACGATCATCAGGATGCCGGCCAGCGCCCCGACCGGAATCCACGCGATGAAGGTTCCCAGGGCGAGAAACGCGACCAGGGAGAGGACGCCCTCGATCACCCCGGAGACGCGGGTCTGGCCACCGCTCGCGAGATTGACGAGCGTCGCCCCCATCTGGCCGGCGCCCGGCATCCCGCCGACACAAGCCGACGCGACATTGCCGAGACCCTGGGCGACGAGTTCGCGGTTGGAATCGTGGCGACTGCGGGTCAGCGCGTCGAGAACGACCGCGGTCTTCAGCGTATCGATCGACAGCAGCACGGCCAGCGTGAACGCCGTCCCGAGCAGGCTGCCGATCTGGCTCAGCTTGAGCTCGCCGATTTCCTGCCAGCGCCCGGTGATCGCGTGCAGCATGCTCGACGCCGTTCCGCCCAGCGGGCCGATGATCAGCTTGTTGCCTTCGACGACCAGCAGCGACTCGTCCATCACGGCAAGCCCGAAATAGGTCAGCACTCCCGCCAGCAGGCCGAGAATGGCCGCCGGCACGACGCGCGTGACCAGTGGCGCGAAGACCATCACCGCCGCCGTCGCGGCTCCGATGACCATGCTCTCCCACTGCCACGAGTCTGGCGAGATCAGGGCGTCCCACCACGGCATGCCACCGGGCACACCGAGGAATTTGGGAATCTGGCTACCGATGATGATCAGTCCGACGCCCGTGAGGTAGCCGCTGACCACGGGAAACGGGATGTACTTGATCAGGCTGCCGATACCCATGAAACCGAGGCCCAGCTGCACCACCCCGGAAATCAGACCGAGGGCCGTCAACATGAGGACGATAAACGGCGCCGGTGTGCCGCCCTGCACGAGTTCGATGGCGAAGGCCGAGAGCACCGCCGCGGCCGGCGCGCACGGCGCCGTGATCAATCGGTTGGTGCCGCCGAGCGCGGGCGCCACCAGGCCGAGGGCGGTCGCCCCGAGAATTCCGGCCAGCGCGCCGAGGCCGGCGTAGGCGGGGCCGATGGCAGCATAGATGGTCACACCGAAAGCGATCGCCGATGGCAACGCCACCAGCATCGCCGCAAGACCTCCCCAGAAGTCACCGACCAGCTTGTCGTTCTTGAACGTCATCGACAGTTCCATCGGTTCCAGCCCTCCTTCAGTCTCTCAAGAAAATACTTCGCGGCAGACCCGGAGGTCCGCCCCGCCCGGGCGAAGCAAGCTCCCAAACCAAACGGCCCAGGCTGCAAAACCCGGGCCGGACGCGATGCTAACACGATTGTTTCGCTACGGGCAGAAGGCGAAGAACCCGCTGTCCGCCAGCCGGCGACATCGCAAGACGACGACGCCTTGCCCGGATACGGCCGGGCAAGGCAACCCGCAAGCCGCGATCCGGCGGGAACTCAGTGCGTATCCCTGACGCTGGAAGGCGCCTGACCGGCGATGCGGGTGGCGCGAAGTTCGACGTCGACTTCTTCGGCGTAATCCGCCACGCGATCGATTTCCTCGACGAATTGCGCCAGTCCGAGCTGGGACTTGAGGTCGAGCGAGTCGTCGGCGAAGATCTTCTTCAGCAGTTGCATCGACAGAAGGTCGGCGCGGCTTTCATGCGAACTGACACGCCGCTCGTCGACCGCCGACGGCGGCCGCTTCCACCAGCGCGTGGCCGGGCGATATTCATCCACCAGCGCGTCGACCGCAACGCAGACCTCCTCCGTCAGATCCTGGATGTCCGAAACCAGATGCGCCGGCAGCACATGCCCGGGAGCGCAGAGACCGGGAACGACGGCAAAACCGGCGACCTGTCTCTTCAAGTCCTTGAGCAGCCGGCCGACGCCGGTCAGCGGGTCGATCATCTCGCAGACGAGATCCCGCAACGGCGACTGCTCATGGACGCCGGTCTCGAGCATCTGCTGCATGTCGTCAAGCGTGCGCATGTGCTCGGCGATGCGCTCGGCTTGCCGCCAGCGCGCCGCATCGCTGCCCCCGTTCAGTGCGGCATCGACCGCCTCCCGGAAAATCACCATGGCGTCGGCGATGGCGTCCAGATAGCCGTCCAGATGGCCTTCGACCGACCGCGAAGCAACTGGCCTCTGCACCGCTTGAATTAGAGTTTCCACAGTGAATTCCCCTGCATTGAGTAAAGAAATGGAACCTGGCTTGCCCCGGACGAGTTCTCCCAGACCGCCGTTGTTTCCCGAAATGCCTGAAGTGATTTTCATCTCAGTTGACCCCCAGTCGTTGCGACATCAGCGCGCGGGCATCCGCCCCGGCGTTCCATCCGGGCAACCCGCCAGCCAGTTGCCGCGACCACCCCTTGAGGACGGCTGCGGCGCGCGCAAGGTCGCGTGCGATGTCGTTGAGGTTTCCATGAAGCTCGTGGAGCCGGGACGCATGCCCCGGAAGCGCGCCGCCCCGGCCCGCAGGCGTTCCCGCCCGACTGCCGGCCAATCCTTCCTTGCCCGCCAGCGCCGCCTCGGCGTCGAGTTCGGCCGCCGGCGAGCCGTTCGCCAGCCGCGCATAGCCCTGGCGCAGGTTCGCGGCCGCCTTCTGGATGGCGGCGACGATCTCGCCGGTCGCTTCGTCCGGGCCGGCGAGGCTGTGATGGCAGCGCCGTGCCGCCCTGAACAGCCCGGCCGCCACCCGATCCAGTGTCTCCAGTGTCCACCGGAGCTCGTCCGCCCAGACGCAAGGCGGGTGCATCGCGATGACCGCGGCCTGGTGGCGGCGCTGGAGTTCCCCGCGCCGCTGCTCGAGATCCTGCAGGCGGAGCGAATGCGCCGACTCTTTCCCGAGAAGAACCTCGTCGAGGATCCTAGCCAGTTTCACGACCAACCCCGCCTGCTCGTCGATCATGGCGAAAGGCTCGGGGCCCGCCCCGGCGTAGGCGCACGGGACGGTTTGCGGCGTGGCGCTGGCGGTCGTTGTATGCAGGCTCATGGTGTCCTCCACGGCGCCGCCTGCTCGCGAAAGGCGCCCACCAAGGCGCCGAGTTCCGGCAGCCGCCGCTCGCTCTGCCCTTCCAGCCAGCAGCGGATGGCCTCGCCGTGCTCATCGGGAAGCGCTTCCGCGGTCAGGTCCATGGCCACCGCCAGGTCGTTCAGTTCCCCGAGCATTTCCTGCAGGCCGCTCGCCGCCACGTGGTAGTCGCGCAGCGCGGCGCCTGGAAAGAGCGGGGCGAAGAATTCGAGCGCATAACGCAGCCGCTTGTAGGCGACGCGCAGGCGATGACGCGACGCCGCATCGCCACTCAACGCCTCTTCGGCAAGTTGGCGGACCTGTTGGGCGCGCTTCTCGAGACGGCGCGGGGCGAAGGCTTCGAGCCGATGCGCCCTGCCCTCGGGAAGCGCCAGCACGGCGGCGGTGAATTCGAGCAGCAGTCGCGAGTAATCGACTGATTTCAGCAAAGCACGCGCCGCTTCGCGACTGCTCACGCAACGCGCTGCCGCATAGTGCGACAGGCGGGCGGCCACGCCGCTTTCCGGGAAAGCCGCCAACACGGACGGCAGGGTTTCGCCGGTGAACACGTCCCAGTTTCGCGCCTCTCCGAGTTGCCTGGCCAATGCCTGCCACTGCGGGTCGAATCTGGCCACGAAGTCCTGCGGCAGGCGCGGCTTCCAGACGCGGATCGCCGAGCGCAGGCGACGGATCGCGACGCGTGCCTGATGCACGAATTCCGGGTTGTCGTTCTCGCGCAGTCCCTGCTCGTTGCTCTGCAGATGGTGCAGGCAGGCCAGCGCGACGGTGCGGAAGGCGGCAATCGTCGTCATTCCGCCGTCGGTGGCGATCGGCAACGCCTTCACCGGATGCCAAGACTCATCGGCCAGAACGTGGTAGCCGCGCTGGAACTTGCTGGCGACTTCCGGGTGCAGCTGCAGTTCGGTCTGCAGTTCGCCAGCGACGGAAAAGAGATCGGCGACTCCGCCCGAGCGCAGTTCGAGGCCGACCTCGCATATTGCCTGACGCCTTCCCGCCGCCTCGATCCAGCCACGGTCGAGGGCCAAGTCGATGCGCACGCCGTCACGCGGTTCGAGCGTCCAGGCGCGACGCGTGAAACGGGTGGTGAATGCCGGCTTGAGGTCGTCGCGGACCGACTCGAGCAGGGGACGCAAGCTGCCGTCGGCGACCTGCGAGAAATCGTGATCGCCCGGCGCGCCGGCGTTCTTCTTCTCCCCATTGACGCCCGGCCTCGCGTCGGGCAAGCCGAGGCGACCGACCGATGGCACCCAGGCGGAACCGTCCTTGCGATAGCCGGCGATGACGCGCTCGCGGCGCAGGCGCTGGTCGGGGGTGTCGTAGTAGGTGTGCACGACGCGCTGGCAAACGGGCTTGGACTCGGTCAGCAAGGGATGCTTGAGCAGTTGCACGGCAAGCTCGGGCGCTAGCGAGAGATTCAGTTCGGTTTCGATATTCACCTGGCAACTCCTGAGAAGCGGCTGGGACCCAACCAGACCCGACTCTTCCTGTCCGGACCGGCGGCGATCCGGGATCGGCCGCCAAGCCTTTTGGGTGATCTTTTCAAGCACAAGCCATGCCAGTCCCGACTAGCCTGCGGCGATTCACATCCGGTCAGGCGGATGGCGTCCGCCGCCTCGTTGACAGGCGCCTCAGGGGGTGTAACGGAATGAACGGGGGCGCCCCGGACGGACCTGGCTGCAGATCATATTGTGTCCAGTAAACAATACGTTGCAGAATTGCCGTGGCAAGTTGCACAAAGTCGAAACGTTACACCGGCGCCGGGGATCGCCGCCCGGCCTCCGCCTGCGGCGGAGAACCGGTTTTCGCCTCCGCGCGAGGACGACCGCAGTCTTGCCGGTTCAGTTCTCCGGCAGCAGGGCGCGCCGGGCCAGCCGCCTGTTGAGCGCCGGCCGGGACAACCCGAGCAGCGTCGCGGCAACCCCCTGATTGCCCTTGGCCCGTTTCAGCGCCTCGTTGACCATCGCCTCCTCGACTTCGTCGAGAGTCGGAAAGCGCCCCGGGATCAGGATGGGCAAACCTTCGGACGACTCTGCCGCCGGAGTCTCGGCCCCCGTCTTCTGCTGCTTCTGGATCGCCTGGCGGAAGCTGTCCATGGCCAGCACCGGCCCCCCGCGATGCAGCGCCATGGCGTTGAACACCATCGCCCGCAGTTCGCGGACATTGCCGGGGAAATGATAGTTGGCCAGCAGCGTGAGCAGCTCGTTCGACGGCTCGGGAGCGGTCTTGTCGATCGCCGCCGCGGCTTCGTCGAGGAAGTGTTGCAGCAGCAGCGGGATATCCTCCTTGTGCTGGCGCAGCGGCGGCACTTCGATCTGATGTACCGACAGGCGGAAGAACAGGTCCGAGCGGAAGGTATTCTGACGCATCATCTGCGCCAGGTTGCAGTTGGTCGCGCAGACGAGTCGCGCGTCGCTCGGGCATGCGACATCGGAACCCAGCGGGTAATACGTATGCTCCTGCAGCAGGCGCAACAACTTGACTTGCGAAGCCAGCGAGAGATCGCCGATCTCGTCGAGGAACAGCGTGCCGCCGGCAGCCTGGGCGATCAGACCGGCGCGCGACTGGTCGGCGCCGGTGAAGGCTCCCTTCCGGTGGCCAAACAGGGTGTCGGAAAAGAGCGTGTCGTCGAGGCCAGCGACATTGACCTGGACGAACTGCCCGCCGAGACCGCTCAGCTTGTGCAGCGCCCGCGCGAACATCTCCTTGCCGACGCCGGTCTCGCCCGAAATCAGCACCGGCTCGGCGGAGACGGCCACTGCTTCGAGATACTGGAAAAGCGCGCGGATCTTGCGGCTGTTGGTGACGATGCCGGCGAAAGCCTCGTTGTGCTGCAGGCAGTCCGAAAGGAGATAGCGCTTGAGCACGCCCATCTGCCGGCGCAACGAGTGGACCTCGAGCGCATGGCGGACGCTCGCCACCAGCCGCCCTTCCTCGACCGGCTTGATGAGGTAGTCGAATGCGCCCTCCTTCATGCTGCGGATCGCCGTCTCGATGTCGAGCGCCGCGGTCATGACGATGACCGGCACCTCCGGGTAGAGATGGACGATATCCGGCAGCAGCTTGTTGCCGGTGACATGCGGCATGAAGAGATCGAGAACGATCGCGCTGGCGGGCTGTCGCTCGAGGGCCGGCAACAGCTCCCGGCTGTCGCTCACCGTCCTGATGTTGGCCACGCCGGCGCTCTGGAGCACCGCCGCGCTGGCGCGCAGGACCGACTCCTCGTCATCGACCAGAAAGACCGGCAGGCTGGCAAACGACCTCTCCTTCATTCACTCCTCCGTGGCGGCTGGCAGATCGATGCTGACCGTCGTTCCGCCATCTTCGTTGCTGGCGAACCGCAGCGCCCCGCCATGCTTTTCGACGATCGATGACGAGATCGACAGTCCCAGGCCGGTTCCGCCGCTCTCGGCCTTGGTCGTGAAAAAGGGTTCGCCGAGATGCGCCATGACTTCATCGGCGATTCCCGTCCCCTGATCGGCGACCTCGACGATCACCCGGCTTCCGGCACCGTCCGCCCTGGCGGAAACCCGCACCGAACGACTGCGGTCGGGCAGCGACTCGAGGGCATTGACGATGACATTGATGAACACCTGTTCCAGTTGCTGCACATTGCCCCTGACGATCGGCAGATCCTCCGCCAGGTCCGCGGTGAAACGGTCGGTGTACTTGCGGATGCGCGCTTCGAGCAGCGTCACCGCGCCCTGCAGGACCTTGCCGACAGCGGCCGGCTCGTCCATGTGCCCGCGGTCCTGCCTGCCAAGGTGTTTCAGGTTGTCGATGATCTTCTGGATGCGCTTGGCGTTCTGGCCGATGTCGCTCATTCCCTGCTCGATGGTCTCGCGCGCCTGGGCGAAGCGCAGGCCGGCGAGCAGGAACGCCCCCTGTTCCTGTTCGTACTCGTTGAGGATCGGCAACGCATCCTGCCAGATCCGCGTCAGCAGCGAGGCGTTGGTCAGGATGGCATGGTTCGGATTGTTGATCTCGTGCGCGATGCCGGCCGACAGCACGCCCAGCGAAGCCAGGCGCGCGTTGCGGATCGCCTGCCATTGCAGCTTGCGATTCTCGGTGATGTCGGTGATCACCACCATGGCGGCGATCACCGCGGCCGCCGCAGTGATCGGCACCATGCGGATTTCCCACCAGGTGTCGTCGCTCGACGCGTACTGGAAATGCTCGACCCGCCCGCTGGCGAAGACCTGCCGCAGTTTCTGCAGATAGCCGTGGCGCACGTCGGGCGGGAGGATCAGTTCCGACCGCTTCTCGCCGGCGCCGCCCACCGGATACAGCATGGGCCGGTTGGCGAGCAGGATGCTGGCTTCGCTGTCGACGGTGAAGATCAGGTCCGGAGAATGGTTGAACAGGGTACGCAAGCGCGCTTCCGAGTCGCTCAACGCGTCTACCGCCAGCTTGTGCTCGGTGACGTCCTCGAAAAAACCGACGATCCGACTCAGTTCGCGATCTCCTTCGCGCACCGGAAAGCCGCAGACGCGCAGCCAGCGCAAGCCGCGGTCGCCGCGCGACACCGGCAGCACGACGGTGAACCGCCCGCCCGTAGACTGCAACTCGCCGATCGCCTCGACCAGCGCGGCCCGGTCAGCGGCGGCGAAGATGTCGAGCATCAGCGTCGGCGAGGAATCGTCGAGCCTGGCCCCGGCGCCGGCGATCTGCCTGAACGCCGGCCCGATGTATTCGAGCCGGCTGGCGTCGGCAGTGGTCGCCCAGAAGACGACATCGACCGTTTCCGCCAACTGGCGAAACAGTTCCTCGCGCTCGTAGATCGTCTGCGTCAGGCGGATCCGGTCATCGAGTTCGCGGCGGCTGCGCACCAGGTAGAGGGTGAGCAGGATGGTAAACAGGATGCCGCCGACGAGGACCAGCCAGTGCGCCCTGGTAAAAGCCTCGGCGCTGCGAAAGGCATGGGTTGCGACGAAGGTCACGCTCCACTCGCGATCGCCGAAAGGGACGCTCGCCGTCATCCGCGGCTGATCCGCATCAGCTTCGGGCAGCAGGCCGGCGGCCGTGGCGGCGGCGCCCGGATCGAGCCGGCTGGCGTAGAAGTAGAGAAACTGCGCGTCGCCGACCCCCGACTCGTCGCGCACGAGAACCTCGACGCCGCGTGGTTCGAGCAGGCTGATGGCGACGTGGATCATCTTCTCGACGTTGAATATGCCGATGACGAACCCGAGAGGATCCGGCCGCTCGCCGTCCGCGACGGCGCGCTGCGCCTTGTCCGTTGCATAGATCGGCAAGGCCGCATAGACGACATGGATTGCCTCCCTGCCCTCCCGCGCGAGATCCATTCGCCCGCTGACCGCGACGGCCCCGCTCGCCCGCGCCCGCCTGAACAGCCCCGCAAGTTCGCCGTTGGCGTTGAGATCGACACCCGGCGCCACTCCGGAGCCGGCGCGCGATGCCGAAAGAAGTACCGGCACCCGCGGTTCACCCCTGCCCGCCACTTCGTCGGATCCGCCGGCGGCGGGCGCATTTTGTGGCGGCCCCTGACGCGGGGAAACCAGCAGCGGCGCCCACAGCAGGCTGTCGATGTACGGCCGGCGTTCGAGCAGCGATTCGGCGAAGACCCGAAACTCGTTCTCGTCGACCCCTGGCGCCGAATGAAACAGGGCGGGAATCTCCTCGAGCGCGTCCAGCCCCTGCCCGATCACCGCCCGCACGGACTGAATGCGATCCGCCGCGGCCCACTCGAATTCCCGCTGGTGGCTGGTTTGCAGTTCGTGCCGTACGTTCCACGACGAAAGACAGGTCAGCAGAAGCCCGCCGATCGCCACGGCAGAGGCAGCGAAATGCTTGGGCAGTCTAGCGAACATGGGCGATCACCGGAAGGTTGTCATCCAGGGCGGCGCAGGCGGATCTTCCCGATCGCCAATACCCTGCCGGGATCAGTTTAGCGGAAAGCGTCGGCGGCAGGAGCAATTCGTCGCCCGGTGACCCGGAATGCGCTTGCCCCGTTTCATTCCATCTCCGGATCAATCCCGACGCGATGGTGAGCCGCCGACAGGGCAAGCGGTGTAGCCAGGCGAAGTCGACAGGGTCACGGCCGGTCGGGAGATGCAATTGCCTTTCGCGGATTACAATCCCGGTCATGTTCGAACCGCTCGCCTCGCACCAGGGACGATCCGGATGACCACGGACCCATGACCTCGCCCTCCCGGCTTCTCCGGACCATGCCCGGAGTCGCCTTCCGGCGTCACTGGCGGGAATGCCCGATGTCACGCAGCAGCCTGACCGCTCGTTTGAAATCATGACCCCGTCGCTGAAGCGCTACGCCTGGCTGTCCATCGCCGCGGCCATTGCCACGATCCTGCTCAAGGGCGTGGCGTGGTGGCTGACCGGTTCGGTCGGGCTGTTGTCCGACGCCATCGAGTCGTCCGTCAACCTCGCTGGCGCCCTCATGGCGCTGTCGATGCTGACGCTGGCCGAGCGCCCGGCGGACGAGGATCATGCCTACGGACACGGCAAGGCGGAGTATTTTTCCAGCGCTTTCGAGGGCTTCCTGATCCTGCTGGCGGCTCTCAGCATTGGCTATACGGCCATCGAGCGCCTGTTGCATCCTCAGGCGCTCGACGCCGTGGGCATTGGCTTGCTGGTGTCGGTGGCGGCCTCGGTCATCAATTTCGTCACGGCCCGCACCTTGATGACGGTGGGACGCCAGCGCAATTCGATTACCCTGGAGGCCGATGCGCATCACCTGATGACCGATGTCTGGACCTCCGCCGGCGTCATCGGCGGGGTCGCCCTGGTCTGGATGACCGGTTGGCTCTGGCTCGACCCGGCCATCGCTCTCCTGGTTGCCGCGAACATCGTGTGGACCGGTTGGCAACTGATACGCCGTTCCGCCGACGGTTTGATGGATGGCTCCCTGCCGCCCGAGAAGTTGGCGGAGATCGAAGCCGTTCTGGCGAGGTATCGCCAGCAGGGCCTAGCCTTTCATGCCTTGCGCACCCGCCAGGCGGGCAGCCGCGCCTTCGTGGTGGTGCATATCCTGGTCCCTGGAGACTGGACCGTGCAGCGGGGCCATGACTGGGCCGACCGGATCGAATTGGACCTGCGAAGCGCGCTGGGTCACGTCCATGTCACGACGCACCTGGAACCGATCGAGGATCCGCTGTCGATGATCGATCAGGAACTCGACCGGCCGTCGCCTTGAGGACGATGCGGGCAACGGGCGGTGTCGCGCCTGTCAAACGACCGGGATGTTGCCGGCGCGTCAGCGCAAGGCGGGTTCCGGGCGCGGCGCAACGGAATCCCGGCCGCGACCGGCACCATGGTTTTTCAGTCTTTTTCGCCGTCGACCGCAGCAGCCTGTTTCAGATGCCGCTCGCGCAGCGCGCGCAGTTCCGGCGTTTCGAGGCTGATGCGCCCGAGCGCGCCGCTACGGTAATCGGTCAGCAGGATGGCCGCCGCCCTTTCGCGGTCGGGTTCCCCGCCACGCCCCTTGAGCCGGCAGCCGCGCCTTCCGGCAACGGCCTCGATGACGGCGGCGCCGTCCACGCCCTCGGTCGCGAAACCATAGCGCGCCGTGAGCAGCGCCGGGTAGCTTGCCAGCAGGAAGCCGGCGAGGAAGGTGGCCACCTCCTCGTCGAAGTAGGCATTGACGCCGACCGCGTGACTGGCCGCCAGCATCAGGCCGTCGATCGGGTGATCGATCTTCGGCCACAGCAGTCCCGGGGTGTCGTGGATGATCAGGCGCGAGCTGATGTCGATGCGCTGCTGGCTCTTGGTCACCGCCGGCTGGTCGCCGACGGCCGCGACCTTCTTCCTGACCAGCGCGTTCATCAGCGTCGATTTACCGACGTTGGGGATCCCCATGATCATCAGGCGCAACGGCTTGACGGCGTCGTTGCGATGCGGCGCGAGTTGCTGGGCCAGCGCCGGAATGCGGGCCACATCGCCGGGTTTCTTGCACGATATCGCGACCGCGCTGACCCCCGGCTGCCGGGCGAAATGATCGAGCCAGGCCGCGGTCGCCACGGGGTCGGCCAGGTCGGCCTTGTTCAGCAGCTTGAGGCAGGGGCGCTGGCGGAAGGCTCGCAGCTCGTGAATCATCGGGTTGCTGCTCGCCTGCGGCAGCCGGGCATCGACCACCTCGACCACGACATCGACCATGGCCAACGTCTCGGCCGCCTTCTTGCGGGCCGAGGTCATGTGGCCGGGGAACCATTGGATCGACATCTGCGGGCATCGTCGTTGCGGGAACGGCGGGATTATCCCGTATCCGGCCGCCACGCGCCGTGGAACATCTTGTTACAAACATTAACAGCTTGCGCGCTGCGGCCCGGCTATCGTTCGCTCATGGAATCCGGCGCGTCCGGTTCCGCGCCCTCAACCGCAGGAGAACCGACATGAAAACCCTGATCAAGATCGTGGCCGCCACCCTGACCGGCGCCGTCCTCTCGCTTTCCGCCTCCGCCGCTTTCGCCGACGGGCGTGGCCATGACCGGGGCTGGGACAACCGTCATTACTACGGCGGCCATCGCCACGGCCATCGCCATCACCATCATCATCACCGCCATTACCGCGGCCCCGCCGTCTATGCCCCCTATTACGCACCGGCGCCCGTCTATTACGGGCCGCCGCCGGCGGTCTATCGGCCGAACTATTACGTGTCCCGCCCGGCCGTGACCGTCGGCATTTCGCCGATCGTCATCCCGCTGGACTGAGCGGACCGGGCAGCAGCGTCGGGGACCAGCCGCCAGCGGACTCCCCATGCATATCTGGGTCGATGCCGACGCCTGCCCCGGCGTCATCAAGGAAATTCTCTACCGGGTTGCCGGGCGCACCCGTCTGCCGTTGACGCTGGTCGCCAACCAGTGGCTGAAGACGCCGCCCTACCCGGGCATCCGGTCGATTCAGGTCGCCAGGGGATTCGACGTCGCCGACAACCACATCGTCGACCGGGTGGAAGCTGGCGATCTGGTCGTCACCGCCGACATCCCGCTGGCCGCGGCGGTGATCGACAAGGGGGCGCAGGCGCTCAACCCGCGCGGCGAGCTCTACGGCAAGGAAAACATCCGGCAGATGCTCGACCTGCGCAACTTCATGGACACCCTGCGCGGCAGCGGCGTCGACACCGGCGGTCCGCCGGCTTTCAGCCAGGCCGACCGCCAGGCGTTCGCCAACCAGATCGACCGCCTGCTGGCCAGACGCTAGTCGCACACGAGCCGGCATCAGGAGCGGCGGGCCTTGCCCCGCAGATATTCTCAAGTCATCATTCACGCCGTGGCGTCGCGTCCCGACCTTCGCCGGTTCGCCGCTTCCGCGTGAGGTGAGAGATGAAACCGTTGGCTAGTCGCCTGGCCGCTTCCTGGCTGTTGCTGGCCCTGGGCCATCCTGCCATCGCGCTCGACAACGGCGCCGGGAAATGCCGTCCGCTGCTGAAGGACGCGCGCAAGACCCCGAACGGTCTGGCAGTCACGCTGGCCGGCGGCGGCGCCAAGGCATCGTCGTTCAGCATGGGCGTACTCGCGGCGCTCGCCAGCGAGAAGCTCGCCGCCAGCGGCGCGCCGGAGCGGGACAGTCGCGCCCTGTGGCAGACCGACCTGATCTCGACGGTCTCCGGCGGCAGCTATGCCGGCTACTTCCTGTATTCGCGGCTGATCCACCTGATGCCGCCGCAGGCCCGTTGCGGGGACGACCCGCCGCCCCCGGAGACACTCTGGCCTCATGGCGAAACGGTCCGGAACTATTTTGCCGACTGCATCCCGGCCAATCTTCTGGAGCATTTCGCCTGTCCCGAGGAGGTCAAGGCAGTCGAGGCAAGGCGTCGGGGCACGCCGCCCGAGCAGGTGTTCTGCCCACCCTACGCCAACGCCGTGCGCGATGCCGAGACGGATGCCGGCATCGAGAAACTGAAGCGCGCTCGGCAGTATTGGGATCAGACCCGTCCGGAAACGCTGCACCAGCAGTTCCTGCGCTGCCATCAGGATATCCTCGACTGGGACAGCTGCGAGTTCGACGTCGGCAGCAACGAGGAAGACCGCGACCAGATCCGCGGCCTCGGTTCCGGCGCGGCGCTCGCCCTGGTGACCGGAGTTTCGCTGCCGGGCGCGTGGACGGCCAACTTCGTCTTCGACTGGCCGGTCAATCTTTCGCCCTCGCGCGTCGCCTACCGCGACGGGATCGGCATGACTTTCGGTCTGCGCCCGAAAGATGCGCGCGCGATCCTCGGCACAACCGGGTGGGCGGTCAACGTCGATGCGGTCTCCGGCGCGAAGTTCGCCGACAACCGCCTGATCCCCGGTCCCGACCGGCTCGACTTCGCCAGTCTCAAGGCGCTCACCTGCGGCAGTCCCAATGATCCGCCGCGCTGGGTGATCAACGCGACCGCCGCTCCGAGCCGCCACCTGCTCGGCTGGCTGAGCCAGAACGACATCGATTTCGACCGGCACATCTTCCGCATGTCGGGAGACGAGCAGTGCGCCGGAGCGGTGGGCCCCATCCCGGTCGACCATCGCACCTTGTCGGATCAGGATGAACCCGACCGCAACCTCTCGCCGCTGCTCACCGCGGTGAACGCCTCGGCCGCCTTCTTCGACGCCAACCAACAGTCGCTGGGCCAGCCCTGGCGTGTTCTTGCGGGCATCGGTCTGCAGGCGAGCAACCTGAACTGGGGAATCGACCTGATCAATCTGGACGAGAACCATTAGCGGCGGACGAGCATGGCAAGGGAGAGGCTGCACGAAGCCGCCCCCTTCCCCGCCTATCTCGCCGAGGCGGCCGCCGCCGACGCAACCGGGCGCGCGCCGGTCTTCGTTCGCCTGGTCGATGGCGGAGCCTCGGACAATCTGGGCGCCTACGGCCCGATCGTCGAAGGCGTCAGGGACATCATCGTTTCCGACCATGCGCAGGACAAGAACGGCGCGCTGGCCGACCTCTGCTATCTGCGCAATGAACTCCTGCTGCGCCGCGGCCTGCACCTGCACGTTCCGGGTCTCGAACAATGGCCGCGGGGTTGCCTGACTGGGAGCAGCGGCGACAGATCCGCTGCCGCCAGGCGTGCGGTCAACCCGGATTTCACGCAGAAATCGAGCGAGACGGCGGTCAAGCCGGAATTCTTCTACCCGATCTGGGCCTGGCCCTATCCCTTCCTGGCCGGCTGCGTCAGCCACGCGCCCGCCCCGGCGAGTTGCCGCGAAAACCCGCCCACCCGCCTGTGGATCGTCAAGCCGGCTTTCGACTACCCGCACTGGCTGAGATCGCAGACCCTCTGCCTGGGTGAGCCCGACCCGGACGACCCTTCGTGCGTCCGGTCGCCATCGCGGCAGCGCGCGAACCGGGCCGTCGCCGCGTGCGGCGCCGATGACCAGCTGCCCTGCGAGACCTCGGCGGTCCTGCTGCGGCGGAATCGCTATCTGCGGGATGTCTCCGCTTTCGCCACCCCCGAATTTCCCCAGGGGTCGACCGTCGAGATGACTTTCAATTCCAGCGGCAACGTCTATGGCGGGTATCGCGAACTGGCGCAGCATTACACGCGACAGGCCATCCGGGCCATCGACCGGGTGCGCGCCGACCCGGACGGGAAGGCCTTTGCACGCATCGTCCGCTGGCAGGGCTGCCACCCGATCCGGGGCAGCGCCGAACTCCGCGACCTGGAGTTCCTGCCGGCGTGGACCGACATCCGGCTGCCGGGGTGGGGAAACCGCGAGCGCGACGCGGCAAGACAGGGAGTCGGCATCGTCGATGCGGATGCCTGGACCGCGGAAGATTCCGGATGCCCGCCTTGGCCGGCGGCGGCTCCCGACTCGTAAACCCGGCGAGCCGGCTGGCTACGACGCCACCTCGCGCGCCTCGGCGAAGCGCAGGTTCGGGAACTTCTCCTTGACCATGTTCAGGTAGACGTTGTTCGGCGCCAGGTACACCGGATCGTCGGCGCCATCCAGGGCGACGTTGGCGCTGTAGCGTTCGGATAGCTGGCGCAATTCGCCGGGGTCGCCGTGAATCCAGCGGGCGGTCGCGCAGTTGTAATGCTCGAAGATGACCCGCACCCCGTATTCGTTGTCCAGCCGGTTGGCGACCACGTCGAACTGCAGCGTGCCGACCGCGCCGAGGATCAGGTCGGTGCCCGCAAGCGGGCGAAAAAGCTGCGTCGCTCCTTCTTCAGCAAGTTGTTGAAGACCTTTCTGCAATTGCTTGATTTTAAGAGGATTCGCAATCCGCGCAAGGCGGAAATGTTCGGGCGCGAAGGACGGGATTCCGGTGAAGCGCAGGTCTTCGCCTTCGCTGAAGGTTTCGCCGAGGCGGATCGTTCCATGGTTGGGAATGCCGATGATGTCGCCCGGCCAGGCCTCGTCGGTCGTGCTGCGGTCGCGCGCCATGAAGGTGATCGCGTTGTTGACCGCCAGCGTCTTGCCGGAGGCGACCTGCCTGACCTTCATGCCGCGCTCGAAGCGGCCCGAACAGACGCGCAGGAAGGCGATGCGGTCGCGGTGCCTAGGGTCCATGTTGGCCTGGATCTTGAACACGAAGCCGGAGAATTTCGGCTCGTTCGGCGCCACCTGCCGCGTCGTGGATGGCCGGGCGATCGGCGCCGGAGACAGCTCAACGACGGCATCGAGCAGGCTCTGCACGCCGAAGTTGTTGACCGCCGAGCCGAAGAAGACCGGCGACTGCCTGCCGGCCAGGTAGGCCTCGGCGTCGAAGGCGTGCGAGGCGCCGCGCACCAGCTCGATATCGGTGCGCAATTCGCCGGCCTGCGCGCCGATCAGCTCGTCGAGGCGCGGGTTGTCGAGGCCCTGGATGATCTCGGCCGTGCCCTTCTCGGCCTGCGGGTCGAAGAAGGCGATGCTGTCGTCGTAGAGGTGATAGACGCCGCGAAAGCGCTTGCCCATGCCGATCGGCCAGGTCATCGGCGCGCACTGGATACCGAGCACCGATTCGATTTCGTCCAACAGGTCGATCGGCTCCTTGCCCTCGCGGTCGAGCTTGTTGATGAAGGTCAGGATCGGCGTGTCGCGCATGCGGCAGACGTTCAAGAGCTTGATCGTCTGCGCCTCGACGCCGTTGACCGAGTCGATGACCATCGTCGCCGAGTCGACGGCGGTCAGCGTGCGGTAGGTGTCTTCCGAGAAGTCCTCGTGGCCCGGCGTGTCGAGCAGGTTGACCATGCACTCGCGGTACGGGAACTGCATCACCGACGAGGTCACCGAGATGCCGCGCTGCTTTTCCAGCTCCATCCAGTCCGAGGTCGCATGACGCGAGGCCTTGCGGGCGCGCACTTCGCCGGCGACCTGGATGGCGCCGCCGAACCACAGCAGCTTTTCGGTCAGTGTTGTCTTACCCGCATCGGGGTGGGAAATGATCGCAAAAGTGCGACGGCGGGATACTTCCTGTTCAAGCTGGCTCACGGCGGTCTGCTACAAAAGGCAAAGTCCGCCATTATACCTTTCGGGATTGCCCCTCGGCTTTCAGCATCAGCGATGGCGTCGATCTCGCTATTCGACCAAATTCGACCATGCGTGCGCTACACCGGCAACACCGCCCGATACAGGGCCCGGCTGGCATAGGCCAGCCATGGCAGCGTCAGCGGAAGCAGCGGCAGGCAGAGGATGCTGGTGATGACTGCGGTCGACAGCAAAAAAGCCCAAAAAAAGGCAGGCAGCGGGTGGCGCAACACGATCCGGGCACTGGTCATGACCGCATCAACCAGACCACAACGACGCTCGCACAGCAAGGGTACGGAGAAAGCCGAGATGGTAAACAGCAGAATGGCGACGATCAGCCCGGACACGGCCGCCCAACGCACGAAACGCAGGATGTTGTCGGCGGTGGGCAGCAATTCCGCCAGGCCGACCGGCGCCGCACCGACCATGTAGGCGTAGAGAATCGCCGCATCGGTGATGAAAATCATGAACAGCAGGCCACAAACCAGCGCCAGCGCCCAGAGCGCGCCGCTCGCCTGGCCAAAGCCCGCGATCACCGCGCCCGCACCGGGCGTTTCACCGGTTTCATGCACACGGGCGATGCCGAAAAAACCGGCGAGTACCGCCGGGCCGACCAACATGAAGGCACCGGCGGCAGCAATCACGAAAGGCGTCCAGCCCTGCAGCAACAATCCGCCCATGATCAGCACACCACCAAGTACGAAAATGGAAGCATAGGCGATGCTGATACCCCGCGTGGCGTTGGCGACCCGCCAGCCGGTTCGCAGCGCGGTTCGCAGGGTGTCGAAGCGGAGTGGGCGGGTGTTCATCGGTGTCATCTCACGGCAATCCGGATCGTCCAGACTAGCGTGATGCACCACTGGCGTCGCCAACCCAGATCAAATTCGCGCATCGTGACGGGAAACGGCACGCTTCTCGCCGCCAGTGAAATATTTCACTTCGCGTCTGCTTTGCACCGGTCTATGCTGAACACCATGTCCAGCCTGAATCCGTCCAGCACGTGCCCGCATCGTCGGGTGACTGCGGCGATCTGCCGCTGGCTGAGTGTTGCCTTACTGCTGGCATTTGCCATGATGGCACGGGGATCGACGCCGAATCTGGTCGACCTGTCCAACGACACGCTGGGGCGCTGGTTGAGCGTGATGCCGGAAAACGGTGTCGTACTCGATATCGACGAAGCCCGCCGGATGCAGGCCATGGGCGCATTCCAGGCGGCAACGTCGGCCGTGCCCAAATTCGGTATTGGCGCACCGCCGATCTGGGTCCATCTTCAGGTCAACAACACCGGCCGCCTCACGGCCGAGCGCCGCCTGCAACTGGAGGTCTCCTGGCTGGACCGCATCGACGTCTATCACCTGCACGGCCACGAGCTTCTTGAGCGCTGGCGGGCCGGCGACCGTGAATCCAGCCTGCAACACCCGCACCCCGGCCTCGGTTATGTCTTCGATCTCTTGCTGCCGCCGGGCATCAATGACGTATTCCTGCGGATCGAGACGCCCGACCCGCTGCTGGTGCCCTTGCGCCTGCTCAACGAACAGGATGCCGAAGCGCTGCAGCGCCAGTACGACTACGGCTACGGCCTGTTCTATGGCTTCCTGCTGGCCCTGATTGCCTACAACGCCATGCTCTGCGTCGGCCTCCGCGAGCGCGGCTATTTGGATTACGTGCTTTACCTTGGCAGCTTCCTGCTGCTGCACCTTGCCTACAGCGGGCACGGTTACACCTGGCTGTGGCCGCAACACAGCCTTGCTCAGCAATATGTCATTCCACTCCTCATGCTCGCCTTCGGCTGCAGCGGGCTGCGTTTCGCCAGCGGCTTCCTGGAACTGCGTCTGCACGCACCGACCACCCACCGTGTCATTCATGCCTTGATGGCGTTGGCGATATTCGGCATCGGCCTGGCCACTGCCGCCGGCCGCCAGCAGCACGCCGTGCTCGTCTCATTCCTGTTCGTACTCGCCTTTTCGCTGGCCATGGTCTGGATCGGTGTCATCACCGTCCAGCACGGGCGCGATGCCGGCTGGTACTTCCTGTCGGCGGCGGTTGCCGCCATGGCCGGAACGGCAAGCACGGCACTGGCCGTCTGGCACGGCCTCCCCTATTCGGCGCCGGCCTTCCATGCCGCGGGCTGGGGTATCGTCATCGAAGGCATCCTCTTTGCACTCGCCCTCGCCCACCGTATGCGCCAATACCAGCAGGCGCGGCAGCAGGCTGAAGCGCTGGCGCGGATCGACCCCCTGACCAGCCTGCTCAACCGCCGTGCCTTCATCGAACAGGCGATGCCGCTGTGGAACAATGCCCGCCGCAATGACCGGCCGCTGACGGTGCTGATGGCCGACATCGACCACTTCAAGCAGATCAACGACACGTACGGCCATGCCGTCGGCGATGAGGTACTGACGGCCATCTCCCGGCTACTGGCCGAAGCCTGCCGCGGCAGCGATGTCGCCGCCCGCTGGGGGGGCGAGGAGTTCGTCATGCTGTTGCCGGAAACCGGCCTGTCGCAGGCGCGCCAGCTCGCCGAACGGCTGCGCCTCGCCATCGAGGCCCTGAGCTTCCGCGACGGCCGCAAGCCATTCCATGTCTCGGCCAGTTTCGGCATCGCCGAAATGGCCATGCACCGCCACCTCGACGAACTGATCGCCGAGGCCGACGACTGGCTGTATCGCGCCAAGCAACGCGGCCGCAACCGCGTCGCCAGTGCGCCGCAAATGCTCGCCAGCGACCTTACGGCATGACGGCACGCGCCTGCAACGGCTTCTTGTCCGGCCATTGCACCTGAATCAACAGTTTGGCGCCGGCAGCGACATTGCCGGCACCACTGAGGCGGTTGTCGCCGGCCGGTTTCAGGGGCACATCACTTTTCTGCGTACCCGCCAGAATTGTCAGCTTGCCGCTGGCGCCCGCCGTCGCCACCGGCGCCCCATGGTTGGTCGCATAGACAGTGATCTGCCCGCCCTTGCCGACGATCTCGAACTGCGCCTCGCCGGCTTCGGCGACAACACCGCCGTATTGTGGCTGGCCGTGCTCGGCATGCGCCAACACCTGGCCAGCGTTCAGCATGAGTGCAAAAAAACCGGCTGCTGCGGTGAACACGAATTTATTGCCCATTTCAGGACTCCTTTGAAGTTTAGAAATTGTCGTCGCCGCCCTCGGCGAGCAGGCGTTCGGCCGGCTTGCGACCGAACAGCCAGAACAGCGCCGGCGTGACGAAGGTGTCGAGCAGGGTCGAACTGACCAGCCCGGAAAAAATGACCACCGCCACCGGATGCAGGATCTCGGTACCCGGCTGCTCGGCCTCGAACAACAGCGGCGCCAGCGCAAAGGCTGCCACCAGTGCCGTCATCAGCACCGGCGTCAGCCGCTCCAGCGAACCGCGGATGATCATCGCCATGCCAAAGACCTCGCCTTCAAAGCGCATCAGGTTGAGGTAGTGGCTTATCTTGAGGATACCGTTGCGGGTGGCAATGCCGGCCAGCGTGATGAAGCCGATCAGCGCCGCCACCGACAGCGGCTGCCCCGACAGCCAGAGGCCGATGACGCTGCCAACCAGCGCCAGCGGCACGTTGGCCATGATCATTGCCGCCAGAACCCCGGAGCGATACCGGCTGTACAACACCATGAAGATGAGTAGCGCCGAGCCCACTGCCAGCAGCGAAATAAGACGCGCCGCTTCCTCCTGCGCCTGGAACTGGCCGCCGAGCGTGATGAAATAGCCTTCCGGCAGACGAAAATCGGCCACCGCGGCGCGCAGATCGGCAACCACCTCGGACAAGGCCCGATCCTGCACATTGGCGGAAATCACGATGCGCCGCCGCCCCTCGTCGCGGGTGATCTGGTTCGGCCCGTCGGCATCCTCGATGCTCGCCAGCCGGGACAGCGGAATCCGCCCGCCCGGCGTCTCGATCAGCAAGCCAGCCAATCCCTCCAGCGAGCGCGCCGTTTCCGGCAGGCGAACCACCAGATCGAAACGGCGGTTGCCTTCAACAATCTGCGTCACCTTCTCGCCATCGACCAGCGTCTGCAGCGTGCGCGTAAGTTGCGCCGTCGAAATGCCATAGCGCGCCGCGGCGTCGAAATCGACCCGCACCTTGATCTGCGGCGCCAGCACCTGTTTTTCAATTTCCAGATCGGCCAGCCCCGGAATCTTTGCCAGCCGCTCGCGCAGCAAGCCGGCCTGCGCGCGCAGGGTATCGAGGTCCTCGCCGACGATGCGGATCGCGATCTGCGCCCGCACGCCGGAGAGCATGTGGTCGATGCGGTGGGCAATCGGCTGACCGAGGCTGAGGCTGGCCGGCAAGTCCTTCAGACGCTGGCGGATGTCGGCATAGACCGCCTCCTTCGGGCGGCCGCCCGGTTTCAGCTTGATCTCGAATTCCGTCACATGCACGCCCTCGGCGTGCTCATCCAGTTCGGCCCGGCCGGTACGCCGCCCCATGTGTTCCAGTTCCGGCAACCCGCGCAAGGCATGTTCGGCCGCCTGGGCAATGCGGATCGACTCCGTCAGCGTCGCCCCCGGATTGAGGCGCAGGCCGAGGGTGATCGAGCCTTCGTTGAACGGCGGCAGGAAAGTGGTCGGGAAGAAGGGCACGGCCAGCGTCGCCAGCACCACGGCCACGCCGGCCAAGGCCACCGGCAAACGGGGTGCCGCCAGCACGCGCGCCAAAGCTTGCCGGTAATGCGCTTTCAGCCAGCCGACCAGCCGCGTTTCGCCGTGGTCATGGCGAACCAGCGCAGGCAGCAGGTAGCTGGCAAGCACCGGCGTCACCAGCACCGACACGGCCAGCGAAGCGAGAATGGAAACGATGTAGGCCACGCCCAGCGGCACGAACAGCCGCCCCTCGATGCCGGGCAGCGCGAACAGCGGCACGAAAACCAGCGCGATGATCAGCGTCGCATAGACAATGGCGGTCCGCACCTCCAGCGAGGCGGCGATCACCGTCTGGCGCACGGAATACGGCTGTCCCGTGGCGGCCTTTTCGCGCAGGCGGCGCAGGATATTCTCGATATCCACGACAGCGTCATCGACCAGTTCGCCAATCGCAATCGCCAGCCCGCCCAGCGTCATCGTGTTGATCGACAGGCCCAGCCATTTGAAAACCAGAATCGCGGTGAGGATGGAGAGCGGGATGGCCGTCAGCGAGATCAGCATCGTCCGCAGATTGCCAAGGAAGAAAAAAAGCACGCCAGCAACGAAACACGAGGCCATCAGCAGCTTGACCTGCAGGTTGCCCAGCGAGGCCTCGATGAAATCGGCCTGACGGAAGATCACCTGCGGCGCGCTCATACCCTGCGGCACGCTGCCCTTGAGATCGGCGAGTGCCGATTCAATGCGCTTTGTCAGGTCGACCGTATCGGCAGTCGGCTGCTTCTGGATGCTGAGGATCACCGCCGGGCCGCCCTCGCGGCCATTGTCGAAGCCGCCGTCGCCGCGCTTGATCGCTGCCGCGAAGCCGACCTCGGCCACCTGGCGCAGCAGGATGGGCTGTCCATTCCGTGCCGTGATCGCGAGGTTTTTTAGATCCTCCAGCCGGGCACTGCGACCGAGGTGGCGGATCAGGTATTCGCGGCCATTCAGTTCAAGGAAGCCACCCGACGTGTTGGCAGCAAAGCCGCGCACCGCCGTCTCGATCTGGTCGAGACCAATGCCCAGTTCCATCATCCGCCGCGTATCCGGCTGCACCTGGAACTGCCGCACCTCGCCACCAATCGGGATCACCTGCGAGACGCCGGCAATCGCCATCAGCCGCGGGCGCAGCACCCAGTCGGCGTATTCGCGCGCCGCCCGCGGGTCTGCCCCGTCACCATAGATCGGAATGGCGACCAGCATGATCTCGCCCATGATCGACGACACCGGCCCCATGCGCGGCACGGCGCCCGGTGGCAGTGCCGATTCCATTGCAGTCAGCCGTTCGCTGACCATCTGCCGGGCGCGATAGACATCGACCTGCCAGTCGAAAGTCAGATAGACAATGGACAGCCCGGCACTGGAAATCGACCGCACCGTCGCAATCCCCGGCTGGCCGCTCATCGCTGTTTCCAGCGGAAAACTGATCAGTTGTTCGATCTCTTCCGGCGCCATGCCGCCGGCTTCGGTCATGATCGTCACCGTCGGCTTGTTGAGATCCGGAAAGACATCGACCGGCAGGCGCGTTGCCTGCAAGCTGCCCCAGACCATGAGGACAGCGGCGGCGACCAGCACGAAGAGCCGGCTGGCGAGGCTTTTTTCGACGAGCCACTGGAACATCCCCATCTCCTAGCGGATCTGCGCGATCAGGCTGGCGCCCTGCACCACCACCCGTTCGCCCGGTTGCAGACCGGCCGTCACCAGCACCCGCAGGCCGTCCAGCGGCTCACTGCGAATCGCCCGGGCGGCAAACTGCTCGGGCGCCGTCTTCACCCACACCACCACCTGATTCGCCGTATTGCGCGTCAAGGCGGCTGCCGGCAAGGGCAAACCACTGAGCGTGGACTTCAGTTGCACCTGCACTTTCACCGGCTGCCCGAGCGGCAAACTGAGGCCGGCGCCGGCGGCGTGGTTCTCGAAGATCAGCGGCAACGCCTGTTCGCGCAGGCGGCGCGGCGCACCGACGAAGCTCAGCGGCACCGAGCGTCCGGCCACCGCCACCGTCGCCGCTGCGACCTGATCCAGCGGTACCGGGTCGAAAGCCGTGGCCTCGATGTGCAGGCTGTCGGGGTCGATCAACTCGAAAATCAGTTCCTTGGGTTCAACCACTTGCCCGACCACCGCGTTGCTCGCTGCCAGCACGCCGCCCACCGGCGCTACCAGCGCCTCGCGCCCGGACAAGCCCCCCCCGACGGCGGCAATCCGCCCCTTGAGGCTCAGTACCTCGCTCTCGGCCGCATCGATGTCCTTGCGCGGCACGGTATCGGCCAGCTCCTTGAGGCGGGCCAGGCGCTTTTCGGCCAGCCCCTGCGTCGCCCGCAGTTCTGCAAGCAGCGCCGCCTGGTTGGACCGCTCGATGGCGCCGGAGGCCGGCACCACCCAGGCCAGGATGTCACCCTTCTTCACCTTGCTACCCGCCGCCGGCAGACCATGCGGCCCGGCGGCTTCGATGCGGCCGGGAATCATCGCCTGCACCCGCCCGCCCAGATGCGGGTCCATGATCACCCGGCCCGGCAGTTCCAGCGATTGCGGCAGGGTTTCGCTCTGCGCCTTCTGTGTCAGCACCGCCATGCCGCGCTGCGCCGACTTGGGAATGAACACCGTGCCATCGGGCAGGCGCTGCAGCGCGTTGCCGTTGATCTGCGGCGGCTTCTTTTCATCGCCATGGTCATGGCCTTCGTGGGCCAGTGCGTTGCTGCCCAAGCTGGCACCCAGCCCGGCGGCCAGCAGAACGATCCATAAGCTTTTCATGACCGACCTCCCCGGCGACGACGCCAAACCAGAATCAGGGCGACGATCAGCGACGCCCCCGCCGCCAGCCAGCGGGCATCCAGTGCGGCTGCGGTCAACCCAGAATTTTGATCAAAATGGACATCCAGTTCGCCAGCCAGCAGGTCGCTCTCCTCGCCGGCAATCAGCGTCAGCGCCAGCGCATGCTCCCCATCACGGCGCAGCGGCGCCAGCCAGGCGGCATCGGCAATCAGGTAATCACCATGCTCCGGCCGGAACACCGCCTCGACTGATTTGCCCTCGAACTCGACGGAGAGGTTTGCATTCAGCACCGGCGCATTGCTGTCAGCGCGATCGACAAACCAGACCAGGCCCGCCGGCTCCAGCCGGCCAACCGCCTCGAACTGCTCGCTGACCGCCAGCACCTTGGGTATCGCCGCGACGCTGCCGGCGTCGGCCCGGGCCAGCGGTGCCGGCAGCGCCAATGCCAGCCACACGACGGCTGCGGTGAACCCGAAAAAATGTCGAAAATTCATGCTCAACTCCTTATTCCGGCAACAGGCCGAGGGCTTGCCGCAGTTGCGACAAGGTACGTTCACGCCCGATGCGGGCGCTGCCCAGCGCCCGCTCGGCCTCAAAGGCCTCCGCCTCGATACGCAAACGGGTCGGCAGATCGCTCTCGCCGAGACGGAAGGATTTTTCATAGAAACCGCGGTTGTCGCGGGCAAGTGCGGCACGTTGCGTGGCAGCGGCCACCTGCGTCTCGGCGGCGGCAAGCTGGCCGCGCAAGGCCACGATCTCGCGCTGCAGGCGATCCTGTTCCAGCG
>JAFLDQ010000028.1 GCA_017302355.1 Dechloromonas sp. | reverse complement strand
GTAGTTTCTTTCGTGTTTCTTCGGCCCATTGCTTTACGAGGAAGGCATGATAGTCCGGGAGAATGGCAGAAACGCGCTGATAGCCGGCTGGCACGCTACTAACGGCCTTGCCTCCGGCCAGCGCATCGAGTGCGGCCTTGTCCAAGTCGGTCGATTCGAGAAGCAGCGGCAGTGGTGTTTCCAACGCCTTCGCAATCGCCTCCATGACCTTCAAGGACGGGTTAGCCTTCCCGGTCGTCAGATCGGAAAGGAATGAGATTGAAACTCCCGAGCGTTCGGAGAGTTCATGCTTTGTCATGTGCAGCTCATCTAAGAGCCGCAGCACGTTCGTAAAGAAAATGTAGTTATACAAGGGCCACCATCATCCGGGAGCGAGCGGCAATTTTAGCCGCTAAAGTTCTTGACCTATGGAAGCGGTTTAGCTAAACTACGGATTCCAACAATCCACGGAGTCTATGCATGAGCCATAACCTCTTCCAATTTATCGGCAATCTTACCCGCGATACCGAGTTTCGCCAAAGCGAAACAAGCAAGCGCGCCGTTTTCGACATGGCCGTAAACCGCACCTGGCGCGGCGAAGGCGGCGAGAAGAAAGAAGCAACCGACTTTTTCCGCATCAAGTCGTTTGCCTCCCTGGCCGAGAATGCCGGCAAGTACCTTGGGAAAGGCTCCAAGGTCTTTGTCCAGGGCCGCATCGAGCCGACCAAGTACGAAAAGGGCGACAAGACCGAATACGGCTTTGACTTCATTGCCGAGGAAATCGAATATCTCGATACGAAGGCACCTAGCCACGGCCAGTAAGCCCGCAAGAACCGACCAGGGAACCAGCAAATGCCGGATACTTTCGACGAGCAAGAATACAAGCGCAAGTTGATCGCTGGGGGGCTTCCCCCCGGCGATGCTGCCGCGCTGGCCGCACGCACGGCGGCCGCCCGGCGCGAATCCGGCACCGCCGGGCAGGAAACCAAGCCCGCCGGGAAGGAAAAGCCGGCCAAGAAGGCCGGCGCTGCCCCTGGTCGGTCAGCTTTCAAGCCGGTTGGGGAACTGTTCGAGCTGACCCCGCCGGCGCAGCCCGAGGCCGCGCCGGCGCAGCCGGCGGAACCGCCGGCCCCTGCCACCGCCGAGCGGCGGCAGACGTTCATTGAAGCGGTCGCGCAGCACGTCAACGGCTTGGCCGGCGAAAGGAAGAGTGACATGGCTACAAAGCACAGCAAGACGGCCACCGACGCGCTGGCCGTGACCGTTGAGCAGGCCCAGGACGCGGCCTTGCTCAAGCACACGAAGGAACAGATGAAGAGCTTGCAGCTTTCCCTGTTCGACCTCGCGCCGTGGAGCGATAGCCAACGCGGCATGCCTAACGACTTTGCCCGGTCGGCGCTCTTCACGGTTCGCAATAAGCGCGCCCCGCGCCGTGAGCTGAAAGACGAGGTGCTTTTCCACGTCATGCGCGATGTACGCATGAGCTACACCGGCGAGGAACTGCGCGCCTATGACGATGAGCTGGTCTTTCTGCAAGTCTTGGAGTACGCAAAGCGCGTGCCGGTCGGTGAAGTCGTGACCTTCACGCTCTATGAGTTTTGCAAGGATTTGGGCTGGCCGGTCAATGGGCAGTATTACAAGCGCGTGGAGGATTGCTTGACTCGGCTGACGGCTACGGCGGTCAAGTTCTCTTCCAAACGTGTCGGGAAGATCGCGGTGTCCCTGATTCGGAAATTTGGCTTTGTCGAGCAGACCGAGAAACGCAAGTCCCGCTGCTGGGTCTTGCTTGAGGAAGAAATGGTGCTGTTCTTTGCTGGCGGGCATTACGCAAAGGTTGTTTGGGAGAAATACCGGAAGTTGTCGGCCATTACGCGGCGGATGTTCGATTACTTTTCGACTCACAAGGAGCCTTTCCCCTTGGCGTTGGATACCTTCAAGCAAATGTGCGCGTCCGATGTTGCACTGGCGAAGAAATGGCGAGAGCAGGCCAACGACTCGTGCACCGAGTTGCAGAAGAGCGGCTTGGTCAAGGGCGTTTGGATCAAGGATGACCTGGTGTATTGCGAGCGGTAGGGTTTCCAGATCGAGCAGATCACGCGGGGGCTTCGGCTCCCGTTTTTTTTGACTGATGAGGGGCGGCAGGGGAATTTTCGCGGGCGCGAAAACCGGCTATGTCGTGCTGCGCATCGAGCCGTCGCCGGCGCTGCCGGCTAGTCTCTCCCCTCTCCGCTTCGCTCCGGGGCTTCCAGCGCCTTTCCACGCTCAACAAGGGGCAGCCCTTCGGGCACCCCCTTTTGCCGCTTGGCTTATCCCCGAGCTGGCACGGCGCGCACGCCATGCCCTCGCCGGCCTGGTCAGCCGGCGGCAACCGTTGCGGATCTGGCATCGTCAGAACTGGCGATGCTGGCCACGTCCTCGAGCATCGCCACAAATGGCGATGATGAGCTGCAGCCTCGCCGGAAACGGCGATGCTTGTGGATGGCCGGTGGACAACTTCCGGCCGCTTGACTCTTGAGGGGCAGCTTTTGACTCTTGAGGGGCGGCAAGGGGCTTGCGGCGGCCTCGCGCTATTGACTCTTGAGGGGCGCGGCCTGTTTTCGGCCGTTTCCTGGTGCATCCAGCAGCCGCCCGAGTGGATTTATCCACAGTTTCTGGGGATAACCCTGTTGGCAACCCCTGTTTGCTATTGACTCTTGAGGGGCGCGACTATTGACTGATGAGGGGCGTTTTTTTGACTCTTGAGGGGCGAAGTATTGACTCTTGAGGGGCGCGACTATTGACTGATGAGGGGCGGCAGCTTTTCCGTTTTCCTTGGCGTGACAACGGTTTAGCGCCGTTTTTCGAGGCCGCTAACCCTCTTCTAACCAGGTTTAACCGTTTATAACCAAAATACATAACCGGCGTGCTGAAAAAATAGGCAGCAAAGGCAAAAATCGGGCGCGCTGAAAAAAGAGGCCGCCGAAGGGGGGGAAACCCCCCCTTCTCGATCCCTCCCGGCCGGCTTCGCCGTCCTCCCATCCCCCCAGGGCGCTGCGCCCCTCGGCCGCGTAGCGGCCTCACCCCGCAATCGTGCGCGCCGTTGGCGCGTCCGTGTTGGCCCACCAGGCGACAAGCGCCTGGTGAAGAGTTCGTGCGCTTACGCTGCGCTATGCCCAAAGGGGCTACCGCCCCTCTGGACTCCCCGGATTTCAAGCCGAGGCAGCAACACGGCTTGCGCCTGATTGGAAGGTCAGCGGTACGCAACCGCCGCAGGTTGAACGCCAAGAAGGAGGTCGGCCAGGCCAGCCGCTACCGCCCCTCAAGAGTCAAAACTTTTCGACCAGGAAGAGCGCCAAACACTTGACAACATAGGGCATTATGCCCTAATATAGCACTTGAAGGCCGGGCATTTCGCCAAGGTCTACAACCGGAGAACTTCCGATGATCGTTAAAGTCGCCACCTTCCGAAACGCCGTCGACCACCTTTTCCGCGTGGTCAATGTCGACTATCACGCTTGCGTAGGCGCGGCCGAGCTGCGCAACTGGCAAGGCATCGCCGGCCGTGTTCTGGCCGAAGTCGATGCCCTGGAATGCAAGCGCGCCAACCAGGACGACCGCGAGCAGCAGCGCCGCAGCATCGAGGCCGCCCGCGAACGCATGAGCCAGGCCGCGCAGCGCATCGCCCAGCTCGAAGCCGTTGCCCGTCCCGCTGTCGGGTGCCTGCAATGAGCGCCCTTCACTTCGCCGCGATCCCGGCATGGGCCTATGAAGGCAAGGCCCCGAGCGTCTACACGTTCTTTGAGGCCGTGGCGCTCGCCGGCCTGGAAGAGCAAAGCATCCGGCTTGATGCTGAAACGCAGCGCGCTTTGCTGGGTTTCCCGGTGTTCGGCCGGCGCTCGATCACCGTTCACAAGGACGGCCAAGTTTCATCCGTGGTCAAGGTCTGTTTCGGCACCGACTTCGAGCGCGCCACCTACTCGGCCGACCTGGTAGGCAGAGCCGCCCAGGCGAACAAGCAACTTCGGCCGGGCACTACAGGGCCGCGCTACTACGCTGGCGGTGCCCGATGAACCGCCGCGCCTACCGGGCAGCACGCCGCTTGCTGCGCGATAACGGCCGGGCTGCGCTGCGCTGGCTGGTCGAGGATGAACGCCAGGTAATGGATGCCCTTCTGACGATCCAGGCCGGCACGGATCGGCTGGCCGAACGCGCCTCGATCATTGCTTACTGCAAGCGCGAGGGCTACGCCTGCAACATCCGGCACACCCGCTGACCAACGCGACCAGGCAGCACCATGACCCGGCACCAAGCCGGGTTTTTTTGTTCCGGGGCTTGACAGGCTAGGGCATTATGCCCTAATATAGCACTTGAAGGCCGGGCATTCCGCCAAGGTCTACAACCGGAGATTCCGATGATCCAAGCTCAAGAACTGGCCCCGCTGGCCGCTAACCTGGTTGCCGAAGGCGACCGCCTTGATTTTCTCCCCGCTTTCTTTGGCCCGCGCTTGATGATGCGCGGCGAAGCCCTGGTTTTCGGCTGGCTCGATGCCTTGTCCGAGGACTACAACGGCGGCTTCTGGAACTTCTACACGCTGACCAACGGCGGCTTCTACATGGCCCCGGCCGGCGACAAGCGCATGCGCCTCGAAGTCGACGGCAACGGCTTTTCCGGCGAAATGTCGGCCGACGCGGCCGGCATCGTGGCTACCCTCTTCGCGCTGGGCCAGCTCGCGGCCGAGGCCGAAGGCACCGACGCCGGCGACGTGCTGATCGACCGCTACCACTTCTTGCGTGACTTCGCCAAGACCCACGCCGAGGCTGGCGCGATCTTCGCCGCTATTGACTGATGAGGGGCGGCCCCGGCAGCGCCGGGGCTGCACGCGGAGGCGAAATGTCCAAGAGCTATTTCACATGGGGCCGGGAGCAACCGGCCAAAGGGCAAAAGGTGCGGTTTTCGGTCTATGTCCCGTCCTGCGTTCCCGGTAACAAGCCGCTGGCCGACTACCAGGGCAAAGGCGAGTACCTGGGCGAGTGCGCCGATGGCTTCATGACGCGGGCGACCGAGTGCACAGAGCCGGCCAATGTTGGCGAAGTGATCTTCACGCGGGCCTTGTGGGCCGATGACACCGGACTTGATTTTTGAGGGGCGGCCGGCGATGGCGAAGCGAGACAAGCAGGAGCAGAAGCCGGCCAACCGTGAGGCAATCGCGGCGGCGCTGGCCGCCACGTTGCCGACCGACCGCGACGAGCTGCTGGCGGCGGCCGTGTCGGCCGTGGTCGAGATCGACGCGGCGATCATGCGCGGCGACGATGCGGCCGCCGAGCTGGCGGCCGAGAAGCACGCGGCGATTATCTGGAAGATGAACGGCGGTACGCACTTCGGCAGCATGGCCGACGACGACGCGCCCGGTCGGGTGATCGAGCGCCATTGTGCGGCGGTGCCCGGAGAGGTGCCTTTGTGGGGCCAGCGCGGCCAGTTCCTGGTCGAGCGCGGCAACGTGCGCGCCCTGGTCGAGTATGAGGCCGGTTTCGGCGGCCCGCTGGGCGCACACTTCCAGTTTCATGCGCTTGACCTGGACAAGCCCTTTATCTCTGAAACCGGCTACCGCTCGCATTTCGACACGGCCCGAGGCTGCATGACCGTTGCCGAGGTTGCCGGCGGCATCCTGTCGGCCATGCTGGCCGAGAAGAAACGGCCGGTGATGATCCAGGCCAGCTACCGCGACCGGCTTGCCGCTTCGCCGCTGCCGAGCTGGTGCGCCTGCTTGGTGCCGCCTGCCAGGCGCGAGCCGGCGACCGTCACGGTGCCGGCCGGTTTCGTCCTGGTCGATGTGGTTTTGCCGAAGCAAAAAGCCTTCATCGTGAAGAAATGGGCAGAAGCGGCCAAGGCCAAGGTCGAGGCGGCCAGGGCCGCCGATTTGAACGCCAGGGAGAAGGTCAAGGGGCGAGGCCGCGATCCGGCATCGTCAAAGCCGGCGATGAGCTGCAGCACCGTCAAAACTGACGATGAGAAGCCGCAGCAGCCGGCATATTGGGCCGGCTTCAAGACGGGCGACCGGGTACGAACCAAGGAGGTAGGAACGGCCGGGGTTTTCGTCCTTGGGGATGACAAGTTTATTGGCTACCTGGTGCCCGACAAGCTGGCCGGCGGCGTGCCGAATCCAGACGCTGGCAAGGCAAGCCTGCGCTCTCACAAGTTTTCCGTGACGCCGAACGAGCTTGAACACATCCCGGAGCCGGCGCGGGCCTCCATCGTCGGAAATGACGATGCCGAGGTCGGGCCGTTCGCGCCAGGCGTGCGGTGCGAGGTTGTCAGCGTGCATCATCCGTGTTTTTCCCATTACATCGGGAAGCGCATCATCATCACGAAGGTGCACCCCGACACGCGCCAGGTGTGGGCGCATGAAGATAAGCCGGTAACGTACCGCACCAATCGCGCCGGGCGGCGCGTTGTTGACCATGACCCGCGCTGTATTCAGAGCATTTACAGTTTTGACGACCTACGCATTTTGACTTGACCAGGAGAACTAGAACATGAGCAAACCGAACATCCGGCCCGAGTGCCTACGCCGTGCCGAAGAGTGGGAGCGACCCAACGGCGAGGAAATCAAGGAAGTCCTGCACTTGGCAGGTTTCAGCGGCAGCCAGGCCGCGAAAGCCTTGGCGCTGGGCACAGACGGCGGCCGCACGGTGCGGCGCTGGACTGGCGGGGAATCCCCTATTTCTTACGCCAATTGGGCGCTGTTGTGCGATTACGCCGGGCTGGGAGCCATTTGGAAGGCAGATTGAACGCCAGGGAAGAGGTTTTTAGCGGCTAAATTGTTGCGCTTTTCTTCGATATTTCGTATATTCCGCTTGACGTGCTAGGGCATTTTGCCCTATTATAGCACTTGAAGGCCGGGCATTCCGCCAAGGTCTACAACCGGAGAAAGTACCGATGAGCAACAAGATCATGCCCTGGATTGACGCGCTGCCGAACGTCCAAGCTACCGACTTCCAAGCCCGCCGCGACGAGGTTGCCGCGACCGTGCGCGAAGGTGCCGAGCTGCTGGAACAAGGCAAGCCGAAGGAATCCGAGGCGGCCAGGGCGAAAGCCTATTTCGCGTCCTGCAAGCTGGAAGGCGATGCAAAGGCGCACTGGTCGATTCAAGAGGTTGAGCAGGCGAAGGCGCGGGTTGGGTGGTAAGCCCGGCACAGGTAGGATGCCCCGGATTTCTCCGGGGCCTTGACCTGGTGCTGGCACACCGAGGCCGCACTTTCCCAGGGTGGGAGAAGTAACTCATCATTGGACACGTTAGAGCGTGGAGGGTCAAGGTATGACGAACATCATTAAGTTTCCCCGAGGCGATACCCCGCCGGTGGCCCCTGCCCCGGTGCCGGTCAAGCCGGCCAATGGTTTCAACGCCAAGGGGAAGGCTTTGCTCGCTGGCCTGGTGCGTTTTGTATGGGTTGCGACGGTGCTTGTCTGGCCTGTCCTCAAGTGGGTTGTGTCCATCGAGGTTTTC
This sequence comes from Dechloromonas sp., assembly GCA_017302355.1. The sequence goes on along the minus strand of JAFLDQ010000028.1, from coordinate 21,153 downwards.
TTTCAGTTCGTGCGCATGATCTACCACTGGGACACGCCCGGCGTTTATGCCGGCTGGACGTTCCTGGTGCATTTCGCCGTTCTGACCGCCCTAACCTATTTCGTGTCGCTCTACAAACCGAAAGGCATTTGATGCAGCTAACAGAACAACAGCGGGCCGTGTTGGCGTTGGTCGCCGCTGATGTTGGCGTGCCGGCAGATCAATTTTGGATTGATGAGCGTGGGGCGGTTTTTTTTCATGGCGATGAGGGCATGCGCTGCGCCTGCGTTGTCGGAACCCCCTATTGGATCGAGTTGAGCGCCAGGGCGGAAACCACCGCCCTTTTTTCTCGCCTTGGCGTCAATTTTAGCGGCTAAAGGAGTTGACGAGCGCGCCGAGTTTAGCTAAACTTTGCACATGGTCGGCGGCTGGCACCGCCATTTTCAATAACCAGGGTGTGGAGAGTCTAATGGGTGCGATCCATGAAGAAACGACTAACCGAAGCCCAATTTCTAGCAGCCATCAAGGGGCTGGAAATCGGGCAGCAGACCATCGACATAGCGCGGGGCGTGCTGGTCGAGGGCAGGCCCCAAGCCGAGTTTGTAGCGGCGCTGGGAGTGACGAAGGGGGCAGTATCGCAGGCGGTCAGCCGCGTTTGGGCGGCCTCGCAGGGCAACTTACCCGAGGGGTTCGAGCGAGTGACGGCGGTACTGCCGGAGCATCAAGCATTCATCGTGAAAAAATGGGCGGAGGACGCCAGGAAAAGGAAACGGGAAACCAAGTCATGAAAACACTTGTCACGGCAATTCAAAAAGGCGGCCAGGGTAAGACCTTCGCCACTTGTCATCTGGCGTTTGACTTCCAAGAGCGCGGCCTTCGCGTTGCCGTGATCGACCTGGATACCCAGGCCAACGCCTCTTTCACGCTGGCGGCGCATCAGTCGGGCTACCTCGCCAGCCAGTTGTTTAGCGGGGATACGGACGGGCTGCGCTACTGGTTTGGTCAGCGGGAAAACAACGGCATTGCATTGATTCCGGCTGACTCATCGCTTGCGAACCTGGACAAGATGGAGCTGCCCCAGGCGGCGGCCTCGCTGCGCGCCAGTGTTGCGGCGCTGGGCGAGTTCTTCGACGTGTGTTTGATCGACACTGCCCCTTCCCTTGGCGTTGCAATGACGGCGGCCGTGTTGTCTGCCGACTACATGCTTTCCCCGGTCGAAATGGAAGCGTACAGCTTGCAGGGCATGAAAAAGATGGTTTCCGTCATCGGCAACCTTCGCAAGATGAACCCCAAACTGCGCTTCCTTGGCATGGTGCCGAACAAGGTCGACGCCAGGAAGCCGCGACACGTCGCCAATCTGGCGATGCTGCAACAGGCTTACCCGCAACTGGTGCTTCCGTTCAGTATCGGCGCACGCGACAGCATTGCCGAGGCGCTGGGCGAGCAAATGCCCGTCTGGAAGATCAAGAAAACCGCAGCCCGCAAAGCGACCCAGGAAGTCCGTGCGCTGGGCGAATATGTATTCACGAAAATGGAGATTGCTCAATGAGCGCAAAGACTGCCACCAAACCGGCCAGCAAGGCCGCAGACAAGCCGCAAGGCGCTGGCTTGGGCCTTGATGGCTTGGGCGACCTTTCGAGCCTCCTGGACGATCCAGCGGCCGCCAACAACGGCAGCGCCGGCCCCCTGGAGCTGCCCTTGCACCTGATCGAAGAGGACGATAACCAGCCGCGCAAGGCCGACAACCCCGGCTTCTCGCCGGAAAGCCTTGGCGAACTGGCCGTGACGATCCGCGACCGTGGCGTCAAGTCGCCTATCTCGGTGCGGGAACATCCCGAGGCCGAAGGCCGGTACATCATCAACCACGGTGCGCGCCGCTACCGCGCCTCGAAGCTGGCCGAGAAGGAAACCATCCCGGCTTTCGTGGATAACGACTACAACGAAGCCGACCAGGTTATCGAGAACCTGCAACGCAACGAGCTGACGGCCCGCGAGATTGCCGATTTCATCGGCCGCGAGCTGGCGAAGGGCAAGAAGAAGGGCGATATTGCCAAGGAAATCGGCAAGTCGCCGGCGTTCGTCACGCAGCATGTCACGCTGCTGGACTTGCCCGAACCGATTGCCGAGGCATTCAATACCGGCCGCGCCAAGGATGTAACGGTCATCAACGAGCTGGTGACGGCCTACAAGAAGAACCCCGAAGAAGTTACGGCATGGCTGGCCGACGACAGCCAGGAACTGACGCGGGGATCGGTCAAGCTGCTGCGCGAGTACCTGGACGACAAGCGCCGGGGCGACGGCGACGGCGACGGCGAAGAGCGCGACCCCAACACCATCGACGTGCTGACCGGCAAGACCGATGCCGAGGCCGGCGGCGGCGAGCAAGGGCCGGAAGATTCGGACGCCAAGAAGGAGAAGAAAGAGGCCGACCCGGACAAGCTCAAGAAGGCCATCATCCAGGTCAAGCACGACGACCGCCCTGCCCGCCTGATCCTCAACCGCCGACCCCCCGCCGAGGGCTGGGCCTGGTTGAAGTACGAGGACGACGGCCACGAGTTCGAGGCCGATCTTTCCAGCGTGCAGCTTGTTGCCTTGCTGGAAGGCTGACCGCCGACCATCACCGACCACACCCACCCTTGCCCCGCCGCGTGCGGGGCTTTTTTTTGCCCGCAATTTAGCCGCTAAAAAGTTCAGCTAAACCGCTTGCGCTGTGTTGTATGTTGTAGTATGCTACACGCTACAACATACAACCGCCGACGAAAAGGAGCGCGATCATGGCAATCACGAAGGAACAGATTTTTGCGGCCGCCGACGAGCTGGATGCAGCCGGCCAAAACCCCACCCTCGCAGCCGTGCGCAAGGCGGTCGGCGGCGGGAGTTTCACCACCATTTCCGAGGCAATGAGCGAGTGGCGAGCCAGCAAGACCGCCCAGGCTGCACCGATGCGCGAGCCGGCCCCTCAAGCCGTCACCGACAAGCTGGCCGAGCTGGGGGCCGACTTGTGGGGCGTGGCACTTGAAATGGCAAATACCCGACTGGCGGCCGAGCGCGAGGCGTTGGAGGGTGTCCGGGTTGAGATGGAGGCCGCCCGTCAGGAGGCCGCCGAGCTGGCCGACCAGCTAACCATCGAGCTGGACGAAACGAAGTCCCGCTTGGCGTCCATCGAGGCCGCCGAGGCGGCGGCACGCGGCGAGGCCGACGCGCTGCGCGACGAGCTGGCCGCCATGCGCGAGCGTGCTACTACGGCCGAAGCCCGCGCCGGCGAGCTGCGCACCGAGCTGGATCATGCACACACCGACGCCGCCGCGCAGCGCGCCAAACTTGAGAAGGCCGAGGCCCATGGCTTCGGGCTGACCGACCGGGTGAACGAGTTGCAAGCCCTTGTCTATGAGGCAAACGCCGAGCTGGCGACCGTCAAGGGCAAGGCCGAGGCCGCCGACCAGGCGCACCAGGAGCAGCGCAGCGAAGCCGCCCAGGCCGCCGAGCGTTTGCGCGCCCAGGTCGAGAGCCTGCAAGCGGCTTTGCAGGCCGCTACAAGCGAGCTGGCGACCGTCAAAGCTAAGGCCGAGGCCGCCGACCAGGCGCACCAGGAGCAGCGCCGGGCGGCCGCCCAGGAAGCCCACCGCCAGGCCGAACGCCTTACGGCCATTCAGGCCGAGCGGGACGAGGCGCGACGGGATGCGGCCACGGCCAAAGAAGAGGCGGCCACGCTTCGCGGCCGCGCCCAGGCGCTCGAAAATATGCTCCCGGCGAGCGAAAAGAAGCCTTCGGGGGCAAAAAAGACCTGATAAATCGGAGGTTTTTCACTAAAATAGGTAGGCCCACCTTGACACTACAAACCGGCCCACAGGGAAAGCCGGCCTCGAACTGCCGAGGTCGGCTTTTTTCTTGTGCGCGTCAATGCGGCAAACACCCTATTCTTGAACGGCGGATAATTACAGGAGTCCTCAATGAAACAACGCCTATTGGTCATGAACGGTCAGAGGATCGTTCAGAGCGAGCAAGGCGGCGCATGGACAAATCAGAAGGTGGACAAAGCTGGCGAACTCAAGCCGGGCATCTACAACTTGTACATGGCGCAGCAGGCCGATAAGTCCCAGCGCCACGAAGGCGTAATTGTGCACGCCGACAGCAGTAGCGTATTCCAGCAAGTCGGCAAGCAATTTGTCATGCATTCCCGCTCAGATTTCGATAAAGTACCTGATATTGGGAGTGCGAAGAGCATAAGCTATGACGCCCAGGGCAAGGCGAATGTCAGCGCCGAGGCCGTCAAGCTCAGTCGAGGGCGCTCCCGTTAGTTTTAGCCGCTAAAAATGGGAGCGACCTTTGAATAAGATCGGAATGGGCGAGCGTGCCCCTTGGGGAGCCTTCCCCAAAGTCGTCCGTAACGGCGACTTGGGCGCGCTGCAAGATGAACCGGAGTACCTTGCCGCCAAGGGCGGTGATCGTGAAGCCGCGTTGAACCTGGTTGATCGCCTGGTCACGGATGACACCGTGAGCCAGATCAAGGCGATCATCGGGAATGATCGGCCTTTGCTGGTTCCTGTTCTCGCCGTCGAGGACGCCGGCACGAACAAGATTCCCTTGGCGATGGCCGAGGTTCTTGCGGATCGGACTGGCCTCGATGTTGAGCTGGGCATCGTGCAACGTGAAAAGGTCAGCCGAACCGGCACCGGCTCTGACCACCGCCTGGCGTTCAATCCGACCTTTGAAGGCAGTGTGCAGCCGGGGCAAAAGTATTTGATCCTGGACGACACCTTAACAATGGGCGGCACCCTCGCTTCGCTGCGGGGCTACATTGAAAACCGGGGCGGCAAGGTTGTCGCCGCGTCCGTAATGACTGCGCATCCCGGCGCGGTCGATCTTGCCGCAAAACCCGCCATGCTGGCGGCCATCGCTCAGAAGCATGGCCCGGCGATGGATACTTTCTGGAAGGAGACTTTTGGCTATGGCATTGACCACCTCACCCAAGGCGAAGCCGGACACCTCAAAGCTGCCCCGAGCGTTGACGCAATCCGAACTCGCATCGTTGAAGCACGAAATGCAGGCTTCGAGCGCCTGGATGCGGGCCGAACTCAAGCGACGGCGGGAGCTTCGCAGCAAACAACCCTGACCGACCCCGGAGCCGGGGAAGGCGTCCTAGAGGCCGCCCAGGCCGCCCAGGCCGAGCAGCAGGCCATGCTTGGCGCTGCCCCGGTCGAGCAGACCTATCAAGCCGCCCTTGCCTCTTACGTCGAGGGGAAGCACGACCAGGTTGAGCGCCTGGAAGATCGGCTTGAAACCATGATCGAGCAGCAGGAAGCCCGCTTGCAGCGAACACAGGCAAACACGCCGGGCCTACTGTCCCGGCCGGGTACGCGGCGCGCTTGGCAGGCCCAGCAGACCCAGCAGCAGGCGCGCTTGCAGACCTTGCACAACCGACTTGATGCGGTGCGCGAAATCAAGGAAGGCATGGGCGTCCATGCCCCCCGCGTCGAGGAATTGGCGACCCGCAAGATGCGGGCCGAAAACCCGGAACTGGCGTCCGATTGGGATGCGATGCGCGAAGCAGCGCGCAAACACGAAATCTTGATGAGGCAGAAGGACAAGGAAAAGGAGCGCACGCAAACCCAGGAGCGCGGGCGCTCTCAATCCCTGTCCTTGTCGCGGCCGACGAGCTGATCGAGCTGCAGCATCGCCACTTCTGGCGATGGAGGCCCGGACTTGGCCAGCATCGCCACATCCGACGATGCCGGATCTACCCGGCAAAAAGAAAGCCCGGCATCGCCGGGCTTTTTTCTGACCAGGTGCGGCCGCTTCACATCGAGGCCCACAGGGCCAGGCCGGCGGCAACGACCGCCATGCCGGCGGCCACCATGTTCATGAGGGCTACCCGCTTCGACTCGCGGATCGGCGCGGCAAGCTGCGCCGTCGCCGCCCCAAGCTCTCGGCGCACCGTTTCGGCCGCCGCTTTCGCGCCGTCCTGCATGCCCTTCATCATCGCCTCGCGGCTGGCCGTCAAGGCCGCGTTGAGCGTCCTTTCGGCCTTGTTCTTGGCGTCATCGCCCCAGCGGTGGGCGATGCTCTCAAGCTCTTCTTTGAAGCGATCCAGAATTTCTTGCTGGGCGGCGGCGCTGTCCTGCATCAAACGCTCGTTGATCGTTTGGAGGATCAAGATCGGGTCATCGCGGCCAACGGCGATGCCGTGCTTGACCGCGATTTCCTTGATGATGTCCTCGATCTTGTCGGCCGCCGCCATCACAGCACCGCCGCGTTGTCGAGCTGCGCGAAAAGCTGGCTCTTCACGATCTTGAGGCGCTGCCGCGACATGATCGTGAGGGCCGAATCCGCAAGGGCTTCCTCGAAGGTGCGGCGATCCTGGAGCATTTCCGAGAAGTCGCGCCCGTAGGTTTCTTCCTTGAGTGCGGGAATCTGGATGATGGCTGACACGCGGCCCTTGTTGGCCGTGTACGCCTTCAACTGCTCGAAGCCCTTGCCCTCATGCTCGATTGGCCCCCAATACGGATTGAGCCAGACCACAAACAGGCATTCGGTCGGGAATTGGCTGGCGAGCTGGGCGAAGCCGCTCACCGTGTCGACAAGGGCCTGGCCGCCGGTGACAACCGTATGAACGACCAGCTCATGGCCCATGTCCTGGAGCAATGCCGGCACCTGGTTGCTGATGAGGTAATGCGAGAGGGGTACGAAGGAACTGGCCCCGTTGTCGATGATTACGTCGCCTTCGGCCGACGCGATCATTTCGACCAGGGCATCGAAATTTCGCGTGTTGATTTCGTCGCCGTCCATGATGTTCAGGCGGCGCACGTTGAGGGCCTTGTAACCCTCAAACGTGGCATTGACCGGATCGGTATCAATGCACAGGGGTTTTTGCCCCTTGCCGATCTTGTATTGGGCAATCGTGGCGGCAATCATCGACTTGCCGACGCCGCCCTTACCCTGCAAAACCATGTGGATTTTCGCCATTACAGTAAGTCCTCTTTCTTAGGTGTCGCGTCAAACGTGAAGCCGCCGATTTTCGGCGCTTCGCTCTTTTTGGGTGTCTCGGGCTTCTTCGAGGCGGCACCCGTTGCCTCGGGTTTCGTACCGCCACCCTTCGGCTCGACCGACGCCGGCGAGGGGGCCGGCTTGACGGGCGCGCTTCGGATGAAGCGGTGGACGTGCTTGCGGAAGGTTTCGTAACTGCACTTCACCTTCCCCGTTTCGTGCATGTGTTCCCAGATCGTGGTCAGCGCGTAGCCGGCTTCCATAGCGGCAACCACGTCCGACTTGACCGCCATGAAAGCCACGGCGGCCGCATCCTGTCGCCGCTTTTTCTCGGCTCGCTTCTCGACCCACGCGGCTAACTCTTCGGTGTAGCTCTTCGCCATCGTTCCTATTCCGTGTTGTGCATACCGTGCGCATTGTCCTGTATCACGCATTGGAAAGTCTATGGAAAGCGCGTGTATAGCAGCGGATTACCGCTGCATACCACGCGGTTTTGCTGCATTGTAGCCCGTTCTCCGATATATCCGCCAGTTTTTCTAGCGAAAAACAGGATAAAACGAAATGGCTGGTGTAGACTTTCCTTGGAGTTGGCAACGCCGTAAGGCGGGCAGGATGGGCGAAGTTAGCTAACCGGGCGAGCCGGTTATCTATCTTCGCTAGCCCTTATTCGCGCCGGGGGCGCTCAACGGGCATCCTGCTCTGCGAGGCTGGCCGGCTACCGCCGGCATCAACAGCGAGGTTTGGACGATGGGGAAAGACGCAAAGCCAACGGCCGGGAAACGCAAGCACCACTTACGGGTGCCCGTATTCCCGGACGAGAAGAATCTGATCGAAGAACAAGCCCAGCGGGCCGGCATGAGCGTCGCCCGATTCCTGCGCGAAGTCGGGCAGGGCTATCGAATTGGTGGCGTGGTCGATTACGAGCAAGTGCGCGAGCTGGCCCGGATCAATGGCGACCTTGGCCGCCTCGGCGGACTGCTGAAACTTTGGCTCACCAACGATGAACGCACCGCGCAGTTTGGCGAGGCGACCATCCGCGCGGTGCTGTCCCGAATCGAGGCCACCCAGGACCAAATGGGACAGGTGATGCTGAACGTCGTCATGCCGAGGGTCGACCGATGATCCTTTTAGCGGCTAAAAGGCCGAGGGGTCGCACGTGATCGCAAAGCACGTCCCGATGCGCTCCCTTGCCAAGAGCGACTTCGCCGAGCTGGTGGAGTACATCACCGACGAACAGGACAAAACGGAACGGCTTGGCCTGGTCACCGCGACGAACTGCGACGCCGCCACCATGCAGGCGGTCATCGGCGAAGTGCTTGCCACTCAGCGGCAGAACACCCGTGCTGCCGGCGACAAGACGTTTCATTTGCTTGTCAGCTTCCGTCCCGGCGAGCGTCCTGCCCCCGAGACGCTGAAAGCCATCGAGGAGCGTATTTGTGCCGGCCTCGGCTACGGCGACCATCAGCGTGTCAGCGCGGCGCATCACGACACCGACAACCTTCACCTTCACATCGCGATCAACAAGATCCACCCGGAACGGCACACGATGCACGAGCCGTTCCAGTCGTATCGCACGCTCGCCGAGTTGTGCGCGACCCTTGAGCGCGATTACGGGTTGGAGAAGGACAACCACCAATCGCGGCGTTCCGTGGCAGAGGGGCGAGCGTCCGACATGGAGCGCCATGCAGGCGTCGAAAGTCTTGTCGGCTGGGTTCGGCGGGAATGCCTAGAGGAAATGCGCGGGGCACAGTCCTGGACCGATCTGCATCAGCTAATGAAGGAAAGCGGACTCGAGCTGCGGGAGCGCGGAAACGGCTTAGTTGTGGAGGCGGCAGACGGTACGCGGGTGAAGGCCAGCACCATCGCCCGCGAACTCTCCAAGCCCGGCCTTGAGGCCCGGCTTGGCCCGTTCGAGGCGCCGCCCGAGCGGCAGGCGCCGCCCAAGATCCGGCGGCAATACGAGAAGGCCCCGATCCGTCTGCGGGTCAACACAGTCGAACTCTATGCCCGGTACAAGGCCGAGCAGCAGAACCTCACGGCAGCGCGCGCCGACGCGTTGACGAAAGCCCAGCGGCGCAAGGATCGCGCCGTCGAGGACGCCAAGCGGGCCAGCCGACTGCGGCGGGCGACGGTCAAGGTTGTCGACAGTAAGGGCATCAGCAAGAGGGTGCTCTATTCGCAGGCCAGTACCGCCCTGCGCGACCGGCTGGCCGAGATCCACAAGGAGTATGCGAAAGAGCGGGAAAAGCTCTACCAGGGCTTCCAGCGGCGGGCGTGGGCCGACTGGTTGAAGCAGGAGGCGCTGCAGGGCAATGGCGAGGCGCTGACCGCTCTGCGGGCGCGCGAGGCCGCCCAGGGGCTCAAGGGCAACACAGTCGCAGGGCGTGGCGAGGCGAAGCCTGGCCATGCCCACGTCCAGGACAACATTACCAAGAAGGGCACGATCATCTTCCGCACCGGCCAGTCGGCCGTCCGCGACGATGGCGACAAGCTCCAGGTCTCCCGCGAAGCCACGCGTGAGGGCGTACAAGCCGCCCTTCGCTTGGCGATGGAGCGGTACGGCAACCAGATCACCGTCAACGGCAACCCCGAGTTCAAGGCGCAAGTCATCCGGGCGGCCGTCGATTCCCAGCTACCCATCACTTTTGCCGACCCAACATTGGAGCTGCGGCGGCAACAGCTTTTGAACAAGGAGAAAGAACATGAGCGAGCAGCACGAGCCGAGCGAGGACGAACTGATCGACGCAGCCTTGGCGGCGCTGGATCAAGCGCCGTTGCCGACGACAACCTTGCCCGAACCGGGGCTGGAGCCAGCCGAGGCCGCAGCGACGGCCGAGGCGGGGCAGGCATGGACGCCCCCGCCCATGCCGCCCGCAAGCCCAACGTTGGGCGCATTGGACGAGTCCCGCCGCCCCAAAGCCAGCACCGTTTGCGAGGAATGTCCGAACTCGGTGTGGTTCGCATCGCCAGCGGAAGTGAAGTGCTATTGCCGCGTGATGTTCCTCGTCACTTGGAGCGGCAAGGAGCCCAACCAGATCACGCATTGCGACGGGGCGTTCTTGGGTCAGGACGGCTGAAACCGGCGCAACTGGCGGCAGCGGACAAATACATCGCCGAGCGCGAAGGGAAGCGTTCAAAAGGCGTCGATATACCGAAACACAGCCTATATAATGGCGGTGCCGGTGTCATTTCATTTGCTGGTCTTCGTCATGTCGAGGGTCAGGCGTTGGCTCTTCTCAGGCGAGGCGATGCTGACGCTGTCATGGTTCTGCCCATCGACCAAGTCACAGCCCGGCGCTTGTCCCGTGTAGCGATCGGCGATCCCATCACCGTGACGTCTCGGGGTTCGATCCAAACGTCGAAAGGACGGAGCAGATGAAGATCAAGATGAACAACGCGGTCGGGCCTCAAGTCCGCACCAAGAAAGCGACGGGCGGCACGTTGCTGCCCGCCCTTGGGGCTCTGTCGCTGGGCGGCGGCTTGCAGTCGGCTACACAGTTCTTCGCCCACACCTTCAACTACCAGGCCAACCTTGGCAGCCATTTCAACCACGTCTATGCGCCGTGGTCGATCCTCGAGTGGTCATCGAAATGGTATTCCCACTATCCGAACGAAATCATGAAGGCGGCGAGCGTCGGCATGATGGTTTCCACGGTCGGCCTGCTTGGCGTCGCGGTCGCAAAAGTCGTGTCCTCGAATTCGTCCAAGGCGAACGAATATCTGCACGGCTCCGCGCGCTGGGCCGGGAAGAAAGACATCCAGGCTGCCGGGCTGCTGCCCCGGCCGCGCAACTTCTTGGAAGTTGTCACGGGCAAGGATGCCGCCATATCCACGGGCGTCTATGTCGGAGGCTGGGAGGACAAGGACGGCAATTTCCATTACCTGCGCCACAACGGCCCGGAGCACGTCTTGACCTATGCCCCCACCCGTTCCGGGAAGGGCGTGGGCTTGGTTGTGCCGACGATGCTGTCATGGGGTGCCAGCGCCGTTGTCACTGACCTGAAAGGCGAGCTTTGGGCCATGACCGCCGGATGGCGGAAGAAGCACGCCAAGAACAAGGTGCTGCGGTTCGAGCCGGCTACCGCGAGCGGTAGCGTGTGCTGGAACCCGCTGGACGAAATCCGGTTGGGTACGGAATACGAGGTGGGCGATGTTCAGAACCTGACAACGCTGATCGTTGACTCGGACGGGAAGGGCCTGGATTCGCATTGGCAGAAGACCGCGTTTGCGCTCCTGGTCGGCGTGATCCTGCACGCGCTCTACAAGGCGAAGGACGATGGCGCCACGGCCACGCTGCCGTCAGTCGACGCGATGCTGGCCGATCCGAACCGCGATATCGGCGAGCTTTGGATGGAAATGGCGACCTACGGGCACGTCGCCGGCCAGAACCACCATGCCATCGGTTCGGCGGCCCGCGACATGATGGATCGGCCGGAGGAAGAGGCCGGCTCGGTGCTGTCCACGGCCAAGTCCTACCTGGCCCTGTACCGCGATCCCGTCGTGGCCCGCAACGTGAGCCGGTCCGAATTCCGCATCCGCGATCTGATGCATTCGGACGACCCGGTGACGCTCTACATCGTCACGCAACCCAATGACAAGGATCGCCTGCGGCCCCTGGTCCGCGTCCTGGTGAACATGGTTGTTCGCCTGCTCGCGGACAAGATGGACTTCGAGAACGGCCGGCCGGTGGCTCACTACAAGCACCGGCTGCTGATGATGCTCGATGAGTTCCCCAGCCTTGGAAAGCTGCAAATCCTGCAAGAGTCGCTGGCCTTCGTGGCGGGCTACGGCATCAAGTGTTACCTGATCTGCCAAGACATCAACCAGCTCAAGAGCCGCGAAACCGGATACGGGCCGGACGAAACCATCACGTCCAACTGCCATGTGCAGAACGCCTATCCGCCGAACCGCGTTGAGACTGCCGAGCACCTGTCCCGGCTCACCGGTCAGACCACCGTGGTCAAGGAGCAGATCACGACCAGCGGCCGGCGGACGGCCGCGATGCTCGGGCAGGTTTCCCGCACGTTCCAAGAAGTGCAACGGCCCTTGCTGACACCGGACGAGTGCTTGCGGATGCCCGGTCCCCGGAAGAACGCAGACGGCAACATCGAAGAGGCGGGTGACATGGTTGTGTATGTGGCCGGCTATCCCGCCATCTACGGCAAGCAACCGCTCTACTTCAAAGACCCGGTTTTCCAGGCGCGCGCTTCGGTGCCCGCGCCGAAGGTCAGTGATCGCCTTATCCAGTTCGCGGAAGCAGGGGAGGGGATCACGATATGAGCACGCTGCTGATTCTGTTGCTCGTCGTGGCGAGCCAATGCAGGAGCGCATTGCGAGCGCGCGGAGCCCCGAGGTCTACCAGCGCATCCACGGCGTCATCGGCCTGGCGAGGATCGGCGCATGAATAGGCTCTTCAAGAAGATCGCCGCGGGGGTGGCGCTTGCCGGCGTTGCCGGCATGGCCGGCGCGGCGCTGGCCTATGCGGCCGGCGCTCGCATCAACACCACCAAGAGCATTCCGGTCGGCTTGTACTGGACGAGCAGCGCGGCGGTGGAGAAGGGCGCCTATGTCCTGTTCTGCCCGCCACAAGTCCAGGTATTCAACGAGGCCAGGGAGCGCGGCTACATCGGCGCCGGCTTCTGCCCCGGCGGGTACGGCTACATGATGAAGCGGGTTTTAGCCGCTAAAGACGATGACGTTGCCGTATCCGCCGATGGCGTGCGCGTGAACGGCGAGCTGCTGCCCCTGAGCGCCCCCAGGACGGTCGATGCCGGCGGGCGTCCGCTGCCCCGGTTCCAAGCCGACCGCTATACGCTCGGTGGCGCCGAAGTGCTGCTTATGTCGGACGTGAGCGGCACATCCTTTGATGGCCGTTACTTCGGCCCCATCAATCGTTCGCAGATCCAGACCGCCGTTTCCCCGGTCATCACCTGGTAAGGGAGGAAAGAACAATGCGATTGTTCATCGCTGAAAAGCCATCCGTTGCAAAAGCCATCGCAAGCGAGCTGGGACAAACCGGAAAGGGCGAGGGCTTCATCCAGTGCGGCAACGATACCGTGACCTGGTGCTTCGGCCACATGCTCGAACAGGCCGAGCCCGACGACTACACCTCCGACGACGTTCCCCGGAACGGCAGCGGCAAGAAGGTCTGGCGCGTCGATGAGCTACCAATCATCCCGACCGACTGGATGCTCAAGGCGAAGGACGATGCCAAGAAGCAGCTCACCGTCATCGGCAAGCTGCTCAAGGAGGCGACGGAAATCGTCAATGCCGGCGACCCTGACCGCGAGGGTCAATTGCTGGTCGATGAGGTCCTGGAGCACTTTCGCTGCAAGAAGCCCGCCCGGCGCTTCTGGGTGTCTGCGCAGGACTCCGTTTCGGTGAAGCGCGGTCTCGCAGCCCTCAAGGACAACGGCACCTATCACGGCTGGGCTGACGCTGCGCGAGCACGGCAGCGGGCCGACTGGCTGATCGGCATGAATCTCAGTCGCGCCTATACCCTGCGCGCGCAGCGTGGCGGCTCTCGGGCGCTGCTCACCGTTGGCCGTGTGCAGACCCCGACGCTCGCCCTCGTAGTCGCGCGAGACAGGGAAATCGAGGCGTTCAAGCCGGTCCCGTATCACACCATCCGGGCCGCGATTCAGCACCCGGGCGGCGCCTTCCTCGCCTCGTGGCGGGCGAAGGATGATCAGGCGGGCCTCGATTCCGAGGGCCGCCTTGTCGATACCGCCGTGGCGGACGCACTGGTGGCGACGGTGACGGGCAAGCCCGGCACCGTCGCCGAATACAAGCAGGAGGCCAAGAAGCAGAACCAGCCGCTCGCGTTCGCCCTGTCCGATATCACCTTGCTTGCGTCGAACAAGTTCGGGTACAGCGCCGAGGACGTGCTGAACGCCTGCCAAGCGCTCTATGAAACCCACAAGCTGACTTCCTACCCACGCACCGATTGCGCCTACCTGCCCGAGTCGCAGCACGCCGATGCGCCCCGCGTCCTCGAGGCGATCCAGCACGTCCACCCGGAGCTGGCCGGCATCGTGGCCGGCGCCGATCCGCGCTTGAAGTCCAAGACGTGGGACGACTCGAAGATCACCGCGCATCACGGAATCATCCCGACCATGCACAAGGGCAGCAAGGCGGGCCTGAGCGAGAAGGAGCGCCACATTTATGACCTGATCGTGCGGGCGTATCTGGCGCAGTTCTACCCCGTCCATGAGTACATGAGCACCACGGTCGGCGTGGAGGTCGAGGGGGAAACATTCGTTGCGACCGGCAAGGTTGTCACGCGCAACGGCTGGCGCGACGTCTACCAGGAAGCCGACGAGCAGGACGCGGAGAAAGACGCGGACGACGGCGGGAACCAAAGCCTTCCGGCTATGCAGAAGGGCGATGGCGTGACCTGCAAGCAGGCCACCCGGAAGGATGCTAAGACGAAGCCACCGGCCCGCTTCACCGAGGGCACGCTGATTCGTGCGATGGAGAACATCCATAAGTTCGTGCCCGACCCGGCGCACAAGAAGATGCTGCGCGAGGGGGATGGTATCGGCACTTCCGCCACCCGCGCATCCATCATTTCCGAGCTGAAACGCCGCGAGTTCCTGGAAACCAAGGGCAAGCAGATTATCAGCACGACATTGGGGCGCAGCATGATCGACGCCCTGCCCGAAGTCGTGAAGAGCCCCGTTCTGACCGCCCTTTACGAACGCATGTTGAAGGGTATCGAGCAGGGCACGGCCGAGTTGGCCGCCTTCATTGCCAAGCAAGAGACGTTCATCCGCGACCAGGTGGCGAAGGCCAACGATGGCGCCGTCACCATTGCCGGTGGCCGTGAAGCATTGCCGATTTCCACTCTCTACAAGTGCATGGCGTGCGGGCATGGGCTGATTCGTCGGCCGACCAAGAAGGCAGGTGTCTTCTGGTGGGCGTGCAGCAACTTCCCGACTTGCAAGCAGAGCTATCCCGAGAGCAAGAACCCGAAGCTCAAGGGGCGCCCCGACTACAGCGCCGGCCGCAACGGCCCGGCTGCCGCGTAACCACACCATCACCGCGAAGGAGCAAGACCATGACCAAGAGCATCACCACCACCGCCGATAGCTTGCCGAACCTGCCGGAGATTGACGACGCCGCTACGGCGGCCGAGGTTGTGCACGAAAAGCTAACTGATGCGATGACGCCCGGCTACCAGGCCGAGTTCGATCCCGAGGAAGCTGAGCGTGCGGGCGCCTTCGTGGAGGACGCCTTGAGCGAGCAGGATGCGACCGAAAGCGCGGCGGATGCGGCGGACGAAGAATGACATGGGACAAAAGTCACGGAATCCAGGCCAGCTAGACCTGTTTGATGACTGGCTTGTCGTTGCGTCACCCGCTCCTCAAGCCACGCCGGAACCGGCGCCGACTACCGAACCGCTTCCGCCAGAGATCGCGGCCACGCCGGTATCGGTGCCGAACATCGACGAGTCTCGCTACCACCTGGCGGTTGAACTGGCCGCCCAGCTGAACAGTGAAGGCGCGATCACAAGCGCGTTCTTGACCCAAACCGCGAATCGCATTTTTGGCGGAACCCAGTCCAAAGGCACGTATTCGCCGAAGGACGCCTACGACGCGATGGAGGCCGCGTTCAATCTGCACCTGCTCACAACGGAATCCGGCAACTGGATTGACGGCAGCGCCGGGTGGGCACAGGCGAAAGCGGGCGAGCTGACTGCTCGCATCCTGCACCTACCGACGCAAACCCGGCGCGACCCGGAAATGGATGAATTCCAGCAGTTCAGTACGCCACCGGCTCTCGCCTTTATCGCAAATTGGGTTGCGAATATTCGACCTGTCGACCGGATGATGGAGCCATCCGCCGGCACTGGCGACCTGGCAGTCTGGTCGCGTATTGCCGGCGCCGATGTCGTGCTGAACGAACTCGCTCCCCGCCGGCATGCATTGTTGGCCCAGTTGTTCCCCGACGCGACGCTGTTCCGCGAAAACGCCGAACAGCTCGACAACGTCCTGCCGACCGACACCATTCCCACCGCGATCGTCATGAATCCGCCGTTTTCATCGACGGCGGGGCGCGTTCATAGCCAGAGAAGTACCGCGAATGGTGCCCGGCACCTCGAGCAGGCGCTTCGCCGACTGGCCGATGGCGGGCGCCTGGTCGCAATTGTGGGCCAAGGGATGGCCCACGACAGGCCGGCGTTCCGCCCTTGGTGGCGGGAGATCGAGGCGAAATACAACGTGCGCGCGAACGTCGGCATAGCCGGGCGTGAGTACGCCAAATACGGCACGAGCTTCGATAACCAAATCCTGGTCATCGACAAGACCGGGCCAACCACACGGGCGGTTTTAACGGGGCATGTCGCCGCCGTCCTCGAGCTGCCCGCTCTCTTGGAGGACATCCGCAATGACCGTAAGCACCTACAACGAGCACCCGTTGAATCAACAAGCCGCGGCGATTTTGGCGAAGCACGCGATTCCATTCGACCCGAGCCAGGAACTGGCCGCGCTGGCTCTGATTCGAGAGGCGCTCGATCGGAGTCTATTGGAGACGGCAACGATCCCCGAGCCGTTCCTATTGCTAGCGAAGCTGTCGGCGAATCCGTCCATGGCAATGAGTCTGATGACGGAATCGGAACCCGGAATGCCAATCGAGATAGTGCTCCCGGAGAGCCTGGAGGAAGCGGCGGCGACGATTTTGGAGGAGCTGATAGCGACGTTGATGGCTCAGCAACCGGCATCGCCGTAGCGGCGACCGAAGCCGTCGCCGCCGAATTTACCGATTCCGTTTTCGCGCGTTACACGCCGCAGCGTCTGAGCATCCAGGATGCGCATGCGCACCCGGGCAAATTGGTTCAGTCGGCCGCGATGTCCGCCGTGGAGCCGCCCGCCCCGACCTACACGCCAGCCTTGCCGGCCCGCGTGGTTCGGCAAGGTTTGTTGTCGATTGCTCAACTTGAATCGATTGTCTACGCGGGACAGGCGCATTCTGAAGTGCTGCCGAACGGTTCGCGCCGGGGCTTTTTCATCGGCGACGGGACTGGCGTAGGCAAAGGCCGCGAAATTTCCGGGATCATCCTCGACCAACTTGGCCAGGGCCGTAAGAAGGCGGTTTGGGTGAGTTTCAACGCTGGACTCATCAACGATGCCCGGCGTGATTACTCATCCATCGGAGGCAATCCAGAAAGCATTTTCTTTCAGGGCGCGACCAAGGCTGGCAATCCGCTTGCTCAGTCCGAGGGCATCCTGTTCACCACCTATTCCACCTTGCGCGGCGGCGAGAAGAAGCAGGCGACCGATTTAGGCCAGAAAGGTGGCCAATCCCGCCTGCAGCAAATGATCGACTGGCTCGGTAAGGACTTCGACGGCGTAATCGCATTCGACGAGGCCCATAGCATGGGGAACGCGATTGCGATCAAGGGCAAGCGCGGCGTTCGCAAGCCGTCGCAGCAAGCAATAGCAGGCATCAACCTACAGCGCGAACTTCCCAACGCCCGCGTGGTGTACGTGTCCGCGACCGGAGCCACCGAGGTCAGCAATCTCAGCTATGCCGATCGGCTTGGGTTGTGGGGCGAAGGCACGCCCTTTGCCGATTCAATTGCTTTCATCAATGGTGTGTCTGCCGGTGGCATTGCCTCGATGGAATTGATCAGCCGTGACATGAAAGCGCTGGGTATGTACATGGCGCGCTCCTTGTCATACGACGGCGTGAGCTACGAGCGCCTCGAGCACACGCTGAGCCCGTTGCAGGAAGACATCTACAACGAACTGGCCGGGGCCTGGCAAGTCGTCCTGAACAATGTTGAAGCGGCCTTGGAGATCACCCAAGCCGACAAGAGCGGTCCAGGGAAAAGTGCGGCGTTGGCCCAGTTCTGGGGCGCTCACCAACGGTTTTTCAACCAGATCATCACCGCCCTGCAAACGCCGGCGGTCATCGAGCATATCAAGGAGCAGCTTGACGCCGGCCACGCCGCGGTCATTCAGATCGTCAACACCAACGAAGCCGCACAAGAGCGGCTCATCGCCGATGCGATGGCCAACGATACCGATCTTGAGGATCTGGATTTCACGCCCCGGCAAATGTTGATGGACTACGTCCGCAACGGTTTCCCGGTCGCGGCATTTGAAGAAGCCACGGACGACAACGGCAACAAAGTCTATCGGCCCGTCAAGGACGCCGAGGGCAATCAAGTGTTCGATCGCGAAGCGATCGCGCTACGCGATGCGCTGCTGGACAACCTGACCAACATCCGGGTCCCGGAAAACCCGCTCGACTCGATCATCAACGCCTTCGGCTCCGACACCGTGGCCGAGGTCACCGGCCGTGGTCGGCGTTTCGTCCAGCTGCGCGACGACGACGGCAATCTGAAGGTCGTCGAGGAAAAGCGCGGCAAGAATTCATCGCAGTTCGACGCCGAACAATTCCAAGCCGACAAGAAACGCATCCTGGTTTTTTCTGGCGCCGGTGGAACCGGTTACTCGTTCCACGCCGACAACACGGCGGTGAACACGCGCAAGCGCATTCACTACATTCTGCAACCCGGGTGGCGCGCGGATGCGGCCGTTCAGGGCTTTGGCCGCACACATCGGACCAACCAGGCGACAGAGCCCCATTACGTGCTGCCGACCACGAACCTGAAGGCGCAAAAGCGCTTCGTGTCCTCGATCGCGCGGCGGCTCGACCAACTCGGGGCACTGACTCGTGGTCAGCGGCAGGCGACCAGCCAGGGCATGTTTACCGCGGCTGACAATCTGGAAAGCGAATATGCGAAAACGGCCTTGTATACCTTCTTCGTTGACCTTTACCAGGGACGCACGGGCCTGAACTTCCAGAGCGTCACACGCGAAATGGGGCTCAATCTGCTCGACCGCGATGGCGGCTTCGAGCACTCCAAGATCCCGGACATTCCGCAGTTCCTGAACCGCTTGCTGTCGCTCAAGACCGACCAACAGAACGCCGTGTTCGGCGAGTTCGAAACTCGGCTGGTCGAGGCGGTGGAATACGCGAAGCAGCACGGGCTCTTCGACGAAGGGCTGCAGACATTACGCGCGCTCAGCATCCATAAAACTCGCGATGAGGTCGCCTACCAGGATCCCAAAACCGGCGCGCAGACACGCTATGTTGAGTTGGCTATCACCAATGCGCTGCCCTATCAGACATGGGACGAAATCGCCGCGATCGCCAATCACCGGCAGCAGCAACAACAACCTGGCTCACTCAGCGGGTGGTTTGTTTCCGAGCACGGGCGCAACAAAGGCAGCGTGTTTTTCATGGCCGACCTGGGTCAGCGGTTGAATCCAGAGGGTGAGCAGGTACGGCGGGGAGTGATCTACGGGCTCAACAAGGGCGGACACCGCTACATCGATAACGCCGACGTCATCCATCGCGGATGGGAGTATCGCGGTTCCACGAAAGTGACGTTGGCGCGGCAGATCGATGCAACCGACGCCGAACCACTTTGGAATGCTCAGCTCGAGGTGCTACCGAAGACCGAGACCACCACCAGCAGCATGCTGGTCGGCGTCATTCTGCCGATCTGGGACCGTGTGACCGGTTCGGAAACCATTTACCGCCTTCAGACCGATGACGGTGAACAACTCCTCGGTCGTTTGCTCGGTCCGGAAGCAGCCAAGCAAACCCTGAAAAACTTGGGCCTGGATTCCGCGACGGCGAAGCTATCGACCGCCGAACTTTTCGCGGCTATCCAGGCCGGGCAGCGGGCTGTTTTATCGAACGGCTGGGAAGTCTCTCTCGCGGCCGTCAACCGCGAGGAACGTGTTGAGGTCAAAGGCCGGCTGTCCGATGCCGAAAGGCGCGTGCTCACGCAGCAAGGTGCTTTTGTCGAGCGCATCAACTGGCAGGAGCGCGTATT
This sequence comes from Dechloromonas sp., assembly GCA_017302355.1. Next base: position 1,337 of record JAFLDQ010000028.1, on the reverse strand, counting down.
CATTCCAGCCGGCGACACGGGGCTCTTCGTGTTCGAGCGCATCACCGCGTCCAAGCCCGTGGTTGACCTATTCCAGAAAGGTCGCGGGACTACCGAGGGTGCCGCTGACGCCAGCGTCGAGCTGTCCGCCCGGCTTCCGGAGCCAAGCCGACAGCCCGTGGAAGGTTCCAGGACACAGCCGACCATCCCACAGATCAATGAACTATTCAGAAAGGACCAAGCCATGGAGCTGAAGAAGCCATTTCATGAAGTCGTTGCTGAAAAGCTGATCGAACAGCTCAAGGCGGGCGTAGCCCCTTGGCAACGGCCTTGGGAGCCAGGCGAGCCGGGCGGCTTCCTGCCGGTCAATCCGACCACCGGCAAGCGATACAAGGGCATCAACGCGATCCACCTGATGAGCCAGGGGCGCACGGATAACCGCTGGATGACCTACAAGCAGGCGGCGGCGGCCGGCGCCCAGGTCCGCAAGGGTGAGAAGGGCACCTCCGTTCAATACTGGAAGTTCAGCGAAGAGCAGGAGAAGCGGGACGAGCACGGCAAGCCCGTCCTGGATGGCGACGGCAAGCCGGTCAAGCAAACCGTGATGCTGGAACGGCCGCGCGTGTTCTTCGCTACCGTGTTCAGTGCGGAACAGATCGAGGGTCTTCCGCTCATCGAGCGCAAGGAGCAGGCGTGGGATGCTGTCGAGCGGGCCGAGCACATTCTGCAAGCCTCAGGTGCAGTCATCCGCCACGGCGAGAACAATCGCGCCTTCTATCGGCCAGCGACCGACAGCATCCACCTTCCTGACAGGGGCCAATTCCAGACCGCCGACAACTACTATGCGACGGCGCTGCACGAGCTCGGGCACTGGACCGGGCACGAGTCCCGGCTTGACCGCGACTTGGTGCACCCATTCGGCAGCGAGGGATACGCCAAGGAAGAGCTGCGGGCGGAAATCGCGTCCATGATCGTCGGCGACGAGCTGGGCATCGGCCACGAACCTGGCCAGCACGTCGCGTATGTCGGTTCGTGGATCAAGGCCCTGGAGGATGACCCGCTGGAGATCTTCCGGGCGGCGGCCGAAGCCGAGAAGATCAAAGACTATGTGATGGCCTTCGAGCAGAAGCAGGTTCAGGATCAAGGCCAAGCGCAGGAGCAGGACGTGCAGCAGCAGCCGACCGTGGCCGAGCTGACCGCCACCCAGCACAAGGCCATGAAACTTGCAGACCAGGCTTTCCAGGCCGAGCTTGTGCGTGTCTATGGCGAGAAGGATGCTGGCGAGCGGCGCTATCAGCTTCACCATGACGATCCTGCCGTGCGGGAGAGCAAGGAGGCGTACACGATTGCCACCTATC
>JAFLDQ010000279.1 GCA_017302355.1 Dechloromonas sp. | reverse complement strand
GCCTCGACCTCGTCTATATCGCTCCCGAGCGCCTGCTGCTCGACCGCACGCTGGCCCTGCTCGACGCGCTGTACGAAGGCGGCAAGCTGGCGCTGTTCGCCATCGACGAAGCCCACTGCGTCTCGCAGTGGGGCCACGACTTCCGCCCGGAATACCTGCAGCTGTCGGCGCTGCACGAACGCTATCCGCAAGTGCCGCGCATCGCGCTGACCGCCACCGCCGACCAGGCGACGCGCAATGAGATCCTCGCCCGCCTCGGCCTGGCCGAAGCCCGCGTCTTCCTCTCCAGCTTCGACCGTCCGAACATCCGCTACACCGTCGTCGAGAAGGACAACGCGAAGAAGCAGCTGCTCGGCTTCCTCGCCGGCCGCCAGGGCCAGGCCGGTATCGTCTATTGCCTGTCGCGCAGAAAGGTCGAGGAGACCGCCGAGTGGTTGTCGGCGCAGGGCTACCCGGCGCTACCCTACCACGCCGGCCTGCCGGCCCCGGAGCGCGCCGCCAACCAGCGCCGCTTCCTGCGCGAGGACGGCCTGATCATGTGCGCCACCATCGCCTTCGGCATGGGCATCGACAAGCCGGACGTGCGCTTCGTCGCGCATCTGGATCTGCCGAAAAGCATCGAGGCCTACTATCAGGAAACCGGCCGCGCCGGGCGCGACGGCGAACCGTCGGAAGCGTGGATGGCCTATGGCATGCAGGATGTCGCGCTGCAGCACGCGCGCATCGCCGAATCGGGCGCCGCCGAGAACCAGAAAATCCTCGAAGCACAGCGGTTGACCGCGCTGCTCGCCTACTGCGAGGCGCCGCGCTGCCGCCGTCAGGTGCTGCTCGACTACTTCGGCGAGCAGCGCGAACCCTGCGGCAACTGCGACGTTTGCGAGAACCCGCCGGAACTGTGGGACGGCACGCAGGCGGCGCAGAAGGCGCTCTCCGCCATCTTCCGCACCGGCATGCGCTTCGGCGTCACGCATCTAACCGACATCCTGCGCGGCAAGGCAACCGACAAGGTCAGGCAGTGGGGCCACGACCGCCTGCCGACCTTCGGCGTCGGCGGCGACCTCGACGAGCACGCCTGGAAGAGCGTCTTCCGCCAGCTCGCCGCCGCCGGCCTGGTTCATGTCGACATGGCCGAGCACGGCGCGCTGCAGCTGACCGAAGCCGCCCGCGAAGTACTCAAGGGCCGCCGCGACGTTCAGTTGCGCCGCCCGGCACGCCGCAAGCCGGCGCCGAGCAAAACCAGCCGCGCGCCGGTATCCGGCCTCGCCCCGGCCGACGAAGCGCTGTTCCAGCTATTGCGCCGCTGGCGCGCCGACACCGCCCGCGAGCAAGGCGTGCCGGCCTACGTCATCCTGCACGACAAGACGCTGCGCGAACTCGCCCAGTCCCGCCCGGTCAGCCTTGGGCAACTGTCAGGCATCACCGGCATGGGCAGCGCCAAGATCGAGCACTATGGCGCGGAACTGCTGGCGCTGATCCGCGAGGCGGACTGACCTCCCGACGCTCGGGCTGTTGCGGTCAACCGGATCTTTTGGCCGATTTCAGGCGCTCACGGGCGACTGCCGAAATCCGGCGCCGAGTATCGTCCATCATTGACCGTGAGATTGCACTTGGCGATACAGTCTACCAACACAATGCCTGCCACCACCGGCCTACACAGCGGAAATGATCCGGCGTCTGCGGGAAAACCTGCACGTCAGCCAGGCGGTATTCGCTGCCTATCTCAACGCCAGCACCTCCACCGTTCAGAAGTGGGAAAACGGGGATAAGAAACCCAGCGGCGCCGCAGCGCGATTGCTTTCGGTAGTTGAGCGCAAGGGGCTGGAAGTGCTGGTCTGAAGCAAGACCAGCCTTTTGGCGGTGATCTCGAATCAAACTGCCGCCGACACGTTGGCGGTGTCTGCGCAAGCCGGTATTCCCCGGTGGTGCTGCCAGCCACCATGATCGTTGGGGCGGCATGGCTTGTTCAGGGGAGGCGCTGGATCCGAATCGCCTCGGCTTGATCATGGTCGCCCGGTTGCCGGTCGAAATGAGCGTGGCTCCCGCGATCCTTGCGCCGTGGGCGGCCGCGGCGCGTTCCGCCCACGGCGCACGCGACCATTTGTAAGGCTTCGTAACAGCCGCCCGACCGCGTCAGCCCGCCTGCGGTTGGTGCGTTAGACTTGACAGCACCGTCGCCGCCAGGAATCCATGCCATGAAGAGGGAACTGCTGTCCGCCGCAATCGCCGTATCCGCCGCTGTCCTCGCCGGCTGCGCGGTGGCGCCGGCACCGATCTACGACGAGTCCTTCTACGACGACTCCTTTTACGACGAGCCGGTCTATGTCGCGCCGCCGCCGCCACGAGTCGAATACCCGGGGTACGCGCCTGTGGTCGGCTATGTCTGGATCGGCGGCTCCTGGGCATGGACCGGCTACCGTTACCTCTCGCAGAGGGTCGTCGCCGTCCGCACCTTGTGCGCGAGGATCTGCCGGAAATGGATTTCCAGCAGGCGATTGCGCGTCAGCAGGTCATTCAGGTCGCGGTAGAAGAAGCGGTACTTCCAGATCT
>JAFLDQ010000278.1 GCA_017302355.1 Dechloromonas sp. | reverse complement strand
AGTCGTCGCTGGTCATGGCGCCGATCTTCGTCTTCGGCAGCCAGGTCCAGAAGGAGAAGTACCTGCCGAAGCTGGCCACGGGCGAATGGATCGGCTGTTTCGGGCTGACCGAGCCCAACCACGGATCCGACCCCGGCAGCATGGAAACGCGGGCGCGCGCCGCGCCCGGCGGCTTCCGGCTTTCCGGCAGCAAGATGTGGATCACCAATTCGCCGATCGCCGACGTCTTCGTCGTCTGGGCCAAGGACGACGCCGGCGCCATCCGCGGCTTCGTGCTCGACAAGGGCATGGCCGGCCTCTCGACGCCGGCCATCCACGGCAAGGTCGGGCTGCGCACGTCGATCACCGGCGAGATCGTCATGGATGAGGTCTTCGTCCCCAAGGAGAACGCCTTCCCCGACGTGCGCGGCCTCAAGGGCCCGTTCGCCTGCCTCGACTCGGCGCGCTACGGCATCGCCTGGGGCGCGCTCGGCGCCGCCGAGTTCTGCTGGCACACGGCGCGCCAATACACGCTCGACCGCAAGCAGTTCGGCCGCCCGCTCGCCGCCAACCAGCTGGTCCAGAAGAAGCTCGCCGACATGCAGAGCGAAATCGCCCTCGGCCTGCAGGGCTGCCTGCGCCTCGGGCGCATGAAGGACGATGGCAGCGCCTCGGTCGAGATCACTTCGCTCCTGAAACGCAATTCGTGCGGCAAGGCGCTCGACATCGCCCGCACGGCGCGCGACATGCTCGGCGGCAACGGCATCTCCGACGAATTCGGGGTCATCCGCCACGTCGTGAACCTCGAAGTCGTGAACACCTACGAGGGCACGCACGACATCCACGCCCTGATCCTCGGCCGGGCGCAGACCGGCATCGCGGCATTCTGAGGCGACGATGAAGAATCAGTATTTCGGGGACATCAACGACTACCGCAAGTATGGCCTGTTGCGCGCCATCATCGCCGCGACGGATTTGCGCCCCCTCGTGGCCTGGATGCTGACTCCTGACGATGGCGGCCGGGATGGAAATCTCACCGCTTATCTGGAAGCTCCAAATCGATGGGAGAGCCATGACCAAACGCTCTTCAGGGAACTCAAAAGGTTGATCAGCTCCGACCAAGAGCGCAATGTCGCACTTCTTGAAGCCACAAGACTCCTGGAACGCAGTGCATATTTTTCCGCAGTCGTTCCGGATGATAAGGATGGGCGCAAAGGGTGGTTCTCACGTCTTCAGCAATGCGCCGAATCGCATGACTTTGTGTTCCTCGACCCCGACAACGGGCTGGAAGTCAAATCACGCCCCCGCAGGCGGCGCAATTCGTCGAAATACCTGCATTGGGAGGAAGTTGATGCGCTTTGGTCCTCCGGAAAGTCTCTGCTGATCTACCAGCATTTCATTCGCGAAAAGCGACAAGCATTCATTCAGCGCCTCTTGGCGCGACTTCAGGAGAATGTGCCAAAGGGTCTCGTAGAGGCGTTCTCGACTCCTCGTGTTGTGTTTCTCATGGCGCTTCAGCCCAGGCATAGGCCGTTTTACGAGGCGATCATCAAAGAGGTGCAAGATCGATGGGGGAAACAGATTCGTCACTGGGAACTGACGCAGCCCCAAAGCTACCCGGAATGCAGCAAGCCGATGACCGGCGCGCTCGCCCACCTCAAGGTGCTCGACCTGTCGCGCGTGCTGGCCGGGCCGTGGGCTAGCCAGCTGCTCGCCGACCTCGGCGCCGAGGTGATCAAGGTCGAGAAGCCGGGCAGCGGCGACGACACGCGACACTGGGGCCCGCCCTGGCTGGCCGGTGGCGATGGCCAGCCGACCGGCGAGGCGGCCTATTTTCTCTGCACCAACCGCAACAAGCGCTCGCTGACCGTCGACATCGCGCAGCCCGCAGGCCAGGCCATCGTCCGCAAGCTGGCGGCGGACGCCGATGTCGTCATCGAGAATTTCAAGGTTGGCGGACTCGCCCCCTACGGCCTCGACTACGCCAGCCTGCGCGCCCTCAACCCGGCGCTCGTCTATTGCTCGATCACCGGTTTCGGCCAGGACGGCCCCTACGCGGCGCGCGCCGGCTACGACTTCCTGATCCAGGGCATGGGCGGGCTGATGAGCCTGACCGGCGTGCCCGACGGCGAGCCAGGCGCCGGCCCGCAGAAGGTCGGCGTCGCGCTGACCGACATCCTGACCGGCCTCTACGCCGGCAACGCCATTCTCGCCGCGCTCGCCCACCGCGACCGCGCCGGTTTCCGCTACGGCGAGGGTCAGCATATCGACCTCGCCCTGCTCGACGTCCAGGTCGCCTGCCTCGCCAACCAGGCGCTGAACCACCTCGTCTCGGGCGCGCCGCCACGCCGCATGGGCAACGCCCACCCCAACATCGTGCCCTACCAGGATTTCCCGACCGCCGACGGCGACATGATCCTGGCCATCGGCAACGACGGCCAGTTCGCCCGCTTCTGCGCCATCGCCGCCCATGCCGAATGGGCGACGGACGAACGCTTCGCGACCAACGCGGCGCGCGTCGCCCACCGCCGCCAGCTGATCGCGCTGCTCCGTCAGGCGACGGTGATGCGGACGACCGCCGACTGG
>JAFLDQ010000277.1 GCA_017302355.1 Dechloromonas sp. | reverse complement strand
TCAACCAGGCCACGCTCTACGCCGGCTACCCGTGGCGCTTCACCCATTTCCAGAAGACCCACGGCTACGCCAACATGCCGCTCGACGGCCTCTGGCTGCGCGCGCCCTACCTGCACAACGGCTCGGTACCCAGCCTGCGCGACCTGCTCGAACCCGCCGCCAACCGCCCGCCGGCCTTCTACCGCGGCAACGACGTCTACGACCCGGTCAAGGTCGGCTTCGTCTCCGACCTGCCGGAAGCCAACGGCAAGAAACTCTTCCGCCTCGACACCGCCGTGCCGGGCAACGGCAACGGCGGCCACGAGGGCAAGGCCTACGGCACCGAACTGAGCGCCGGCGAGAAGGCGGCGCTGGTCGAGTACCTCAAGACCTTCTGAGAGGGAGCGACATCATGACGACCTCGTGCGCCTGCAAGACCTGGTTCAAGGCCATCGGCCTCGCCGTGGCGGTGATCGCCGTCATCGGCGCGATGATCGGCTACGACCGCGGCTTCCGCGAATACCCGCAGCCCGATTGGGTGACCGCCACCCCGGAAATGCGCTTCAAGTACGGCTCGATCGGTGCCGAGCACGACGCCGGCGTGCCCTACTGGATCTTCTACGTGCTGCCGCGCGTCTTCCCCGAGAAGTTCGTCCAGGATGGCAAGGTCACCCCCGGCGGCTTCGCCGGGCTCGGCGTCGCCTGGGAACAGGGCCAGGAACTGCCGGTCGGCTTCACCAAAAAGACTATCGGCTTCGCCCGCGTCGCCAACAATTGCGCCGTCTGCCACACCACCAGCTACCGCGCGACACCGGACGCCAACCCGGTCTTCGTCGTCGGCGGCTCGGCCCACACCGCCAACGTCCAGGGCTTCTTCCGGCTGCTCATCGACTGCGCCCGCGACCCGCGCTTCAACGCCGACATCCTGATGGCCGAGATCAACCGCGTCACCGATCTCGATTTTGTCGACCGCCTGCTCTACCGCTTCCTGATCATCCCGATCACCAAGAAGCGCCTGCTCGAACGCGAAACCCAGTTCGCCTGGCTCTACCGCCCCGACTTTCCGGAATGGGGGCGCGGCCGCGACGACGCGATGAACCTGACCAAGTACTTCATGATCCGGGCGCCGATGGACGACACCTTCGGCCCGACCGACATGCCCTCGGTGTGGAACCTGAAGAAATACGTCTGGGACAAGGGCCACCGCATGAACTACGCCGGCGACAGCCACGACGCCCACTCGGTCATCATGGATTCCGCGCTCGGCGTGCTCGGCGCGCCGCCCGCCAACAAGGCCGACTTTCTCGCCCAGGTGCAGTGGCTGAAGGACTACATGTCGGAACTGCCGCCGCCAAAATACCCCTTCCCCGTCGACGCCGCCCGCGCCGCCGCCGGCAAGCCGCTGTTCGACGCCAACTGCGCCGTCTGCCACGCCAGCGAACGAACCGGCACGCCGCTCCTGCTGGCCGAAGTCGGCACCGACCGCGGCCGCCTCGATTCGTGGAACAAGGGCGCCGCGATCAAGGCCAATCGGGTGGTCCGGGAAATGGGCCTGGAACGCCGCGGCCTGGTCGAGGAAGACCTGATCGGCTACATCGCCCCCTTCCTCGACGGCGTCTGGCTCAAGGCGCCCTACCTGCACAACGGCTCTGTGCCGACCCTGCGCGACCTGCTCGAACCCGCCGCCCAGCGGCCGAAAGTGTTCTGGCGCGGCTACGACGTCTACGACCCGGCGAAGGCCGGCTTCGTCAGCGACACCCCGGAAGCGCAGCGGGTCGGCACCAAGCTCGACACCGCCAGCAAGGGTGGCGGCAACCACGGGCACGAGTTCGGGACGGCGTTGTCGGCGGAGGAAAAGGACGCCCTCGTCGAGTACCTGAAGACCCTGTAGGGGCGCGGAGCAGGAGATGGCCGACATCTTCCTCAGCTACACCGAGAAGGACCGCGAACAGGCGCGCCGCCTCGCCGCGATGCTCGAAACGGTCGGCTGGTCGGTGTGGTGGGACCGCCGCATCCCGGCCGGCGACACCTGGCGCAACGTGCTGGAAAAGGCGCTCGCCAGCATGCGCTGCATGATCGTGCTGTGGTCGTCCCGCTCCATCGCCAGCGAGTGGGTTTACGAGGAAGCCACCGAGGGGCGCCGCCAGGGCAAGCTGGTGCCGGTGCTGATCGAGGCCGTGCGCCCGCCGGCCGGCTTCCGCGAGATCCAGGCCGCCGACCTCACCGGCTGGGACGGCTCGCGCGAATTCGACGGCATGCGCATGCTGGTCGCCGACCTCGAAAACTTTCTCGGCAAGCCGGCCCTTCCTGCATCATCCCGGCCGGCCGAACCACCTGCCGCCGGGAAACCTCCCGATGATCCAGCTCCCCTGGCGGGCGGCGACGCCGGAAGCGGCCGGCGGCAACGCTACTGGCTGCCGCTGATGGCGACGGCCGGACTGCTGCTGGCCGCCGGCGCCAGCTATCTCGCCCTGTCGGCGCGCCAGCCGGTGGTCCCCGGCCCAGGCGCGCCGGCCGTGCAGGAACCCGTTCGCCAGAGCTCGCCGGCAGCCCCCGCCCCGCCGGTCGCCACCGCATCCGCGCCAGCACCGG
>JAFLDQ010000276.1 GCA_017302355.1 Dechloromonas sp. | reverse complement strand
TGTCCTCGCGGGCGAGCACCCTTCCTCCCTACGACGCGAACCTGCTGCGCCGCGAGCTCGACCTCTTCCCGGAATGGTTTATCGGCCGCCACCTCGGCTTCGAACTGGCCGACGAAGACAAGGTCATGCTCGATCGCACCTTCAAGTTCCTGATCAACAGCGCGCTGGCCCAGCCCAAGGTCTTCGTGCACCGCGACTTCATGCCGCGCAACCTGATGGTGGTCGAAAGCGCCGAGCGCCTGACACCGGGCGTCATCGACTTCCAGGACGCCGTGTACGGGCCAATCACCTACGACGTCGTCTCGCTCTTCCGCGACGCCTTCATCTCCTGGAACGAGGAGCAGGAAATCGACTGGGTCGTCCGCTACTGGGAAAAGGCGCGCGCCGCCGGCCTGCCGGTGCGCGAGGACTTCGGCGACTTCTGGCGCGAATACGAGCTGATGGGCCTGCAGCGCCACCTCAAGGTGCTCGGCATCTTCTGCCGCCTGAAATACCGCGACGGCAAGGACAAATACATCGAGGATCTGCCGCGCTTCATGAACTACGCGCGCAAGACGGCCAGCCGCTACGCCGCGCTGAAGCCGCTGCTTACCCTGCTCGACACCCTCGACGGCAAGAGCGCCGAAGTCGGCTACACCTTCTGATGAAAGCCTTCATCCTTGCCGCCGGGCGCGGCGAACGCATGCGTCCGCTGACCGACCACACGCCGAAGCCGCTGTTGCCGGTGGGCGGCAAGCCGCTCATCGCCTGGCATCTGGAACGACTGGCGGCAGCCGGGTTCACCGAGGTCGTCATCAACCACGCCCACCTCGGCAAGAAGATCGAGGCGGCGCTCGGCGACGGCTCGCAGTGGGGCTTGCGGATCCGCTATTCGCCGGAACCGCCGGGCGCGCTGGAAACCGCCGGCGGCATCGCCAACGCCCTTCCCCTGCTCGGCGACCAACCCTTCCTGGTGGTCAATGGCGACGTCTGGTGCGAGATCGATTTTGGCCGTTTTTCCGGGTTGACCGCGGCAGGCAACCAGGCAGTCGCGCACCTCGTCATGGTCGCCAACCCGGCGCACCATCCCGGCGGCGATTTCAGCCTCGACGGCGATCGCATCACTTTCGCGCGGGGCGAACAAACACTCACCTACTCCGGCATCGCGATATTTTCGCCAACCCTCTTCGTCGACGTTCCGCGCGGCTCGGTCATGAAGCTCTATCCCCTGCTCGCCGCCGCGATTCGCCTCGGCACGCTGACCGGGCAACGCCACACGGGCCCCTGGGTTGACGTAGGAACGCCGCAACGCCTGGCCGAACTCGATGCCGCGTTGTCCAGCGTAGATCGCTCATGAATGAGCGTGGTCGCCAACCCCGCATCCTGATCATTGCCGGCCCCAACGGCGCCGGCAAAACCACGTTTGCCCGCGAATTCCTGCCCAACGAGGCAGGCTGCCCGGTTTTCGTCAATGCCGATCTGATCGCGGCGGGGCTGGCCCCGTTTGCCCCGGAATCGGCAGCCATTCCAGCAGCACGCCTGATGTTGCGGGAACTGGCCCGCCATTTTGCTTCACGCACCAGCTTCGCCTTTGAAACCACGCTGGCCGGGCGGACTTACCTGCGGCTGATCAACCGCTGGCAAGCTGCCGGCTATCGCGTCAAACTGATTTTTCTGAGCCTCGACAGTCCGGAGGAAGCGATTGCCCGGGTTGCTCAACGCGTTCGCCAAGGTGGGCATGACATTCCCGAGGCGGTGATCCGGCGCCGCTTCCATGCCGGACTGGACAATTTCCATCGTCACTACGCCCCGCGCGTCGACGCCTGGATGCTTTACGATAACGGCGGATTGACCCCACGATTGCTGGAATGGAGCGAAATATCATGAGTCATCGTCCCATCGAAACCGCCCGCGACCCCGATCTTCGGCTGTCGGTCCAGGCCATGGAACGCGCTGCCTTGCGCGCCCGGGAGATTGCCCGCCAGACCGCCACCGACCTCGTGATCAGCCGCAACGGGGTTGTTGAATGCCTGCCCCCCGATCAGCTTCCCGGGGAAACGCCCACCGTGCAAGAACCTGCCGCCCCTTACAAGGCCCGATGAGCCACACCCATTTCATCGCCCGCCGCAAGCGCCTGCTGAAGACCATAGCCGACGGCGTCGCCATCGTGCCGACCGCGCCGGAAGTCATCCGCAACCGCGACGCGCACCATCTTTACCGCTTCGACAGCTATTTCTGGTACCTGACCGGCTTCCCGGAACCGGAGGCCGTCGTCGTGCTGCTCGGCGCCACCGGTAAAAGCAAAGCCAAATCCATCCTGTTCTGCCGCGAGAAGCACGAGGAACGCGAGATCTGGGACGGCTACCGCTACGGCCCGAAAGCCGCCAAGGCCGCTTTCGGCTTCGATGCCGCCTACCCGATCTCCCAGCTTGACAAGAAACTGCCCGAATTCCTCGTCGACCGCGACACGCTGTGGCACGCCATCGGCCACGACGCCGAATGGGACGCCCGCATCGCCAAAGCCCTGAACGAAGTGCGCGCCCAGACCCGGGCCGGCAAGCGGGCGCCGCGCGCCATCCACGACCTGCGCGCCGAACTCGACGCCATGCGCCTGGTCAAGGACGACG
>JAFLDQ010000275.1 GCA_017302355.1 Dechloromonas sp. | reverse complement strand
CGAAGAACTCGAGGCCCTCGGCGTTCAACACCTCGGCGACGCGCTCCTTGAAGCCGGCGACGCGCTTGTTGGTGACGTCGGCGCGGCTGGGCAGGGTCAGCGGCGCGATCGGCTGGCGGGTGGCGCGCTCGATGGTGCGCAGCATGCGGATCTCGCGCGGCGCGACGAAGAGGATGGCGTTGCCGGTGCGCCCGGCGCGGCCGGTGCGGCCGATGCGGTGCACGTAGGCTTCGGTGTCGTACGGGATGTCGTAATTGACGACGTGGCTGATGCGCGCGACGTCGATGCCGCGGGCGGCGACATCGGTGGCGATGACGATGTCGAGGGCGCCGGACTTCAGTTGCTCGATGACGCGTTCGCGCATCTGCTGGTTGAGGTCGCCGTTCAGCGCGGCGGCGGCATAGCCGCGGGCGGCGAGCTTGTCGGCCAGTTCGACGGTGGCGGTCTTGGTGCGGACGAAGATGATGGCGGCGTCGAAATCCTCCTCGACCTCGAGGATGCGGGTCAGCGCGTCGAGCTTGTGCAGGCCGCTGACCTGCCAGTAGACCTGACGGGTGGCGGCGATCGTCGTCGTCGCCGACCGGATCCTGACCTCGCGCGGGTCGACCAGGTACTTCTGCGCGACGCGGCGGATCGGCTCGGGCATCGTCGCCGAGAACAGCGCCGTCTGGCGCTTTTCCGGGGTGCGTTCGAGGATCCATTCGACGTCGTCGATGAAGCCCATGCGCAGCATTTCGTCGGCCTCGTCGAGGACCAGGGTCCGCAGGTTGTCGAGGCTGAGCGTCTTGCGCTCGAGGTGATCCATGACCCGGCCCGGCGTGCCGACGATGACGTGCGCGCCGCGCGCCAACTGCTTGAGCTGGATCGTGTAGCTCTGCCCGCCATAGACCGGCAGCACGTGGAAGCTGGGCAGGTGGCGGGCGTAGCTCTGCAGCGCTTCGGCGACCTGGATCGCCAGCTCGCGCGTCGGCGTCAGGATCAGCGCCTGCGGCTGGGCGAGCTTGACATCGATCTGCCCGAGCAGCGGCAGCGCGAAGGCGGCGGTCTTGCCGGTGCCGGTCTGCGCCTGGCCGATCAGGTCATGGCCGGCGAGGAGGACGGGGATGCACTCGGCCTGGATCGGCGACGGGGTTTCGTAGCCGATCTCGGTGAGCGCCTGGAGAAGCCCGGGGGCAAAGCCGAAATCGGCGAAGCTTTCAGCGGGAGATGACATGGTGTTTCCTTTCGGCGTCGCGCCTTCTTCTGTTCTGCGGGGCGACGCGTTGGCCCGAGGGTCGGGCGGCCTGAGTTCCCCGATGCAGCCATGCCGGGGGCGAGTCAATGGTGAACGGGAACCTGCACTACAAGCGGAAGGGCGCTGGCTGCTCTGGAAACCTGCGGGCGCTGCATCAACCCATTGAAATTGCGAGTTTACTCGATTTCGAGCAGGGCCGCCAGTTCGCCGGCGCTGAAGCCCGCCGCGAGGCGCGCGCTTTCATTCAGCGGCGCCCGCGGCCGGGGGCCGTCGAACGCCTGCAGCAGGCGACGGTAGGTGGACTCCGGCTCCAGATCGCGTTCGCCGCAGAGGCGGCGGAACCACGTGTCGCCGAGGCGGACATGGCCGATCTCGTCGTCCAGGATGATGTCGAGCAGGCGCGCCGAGGCGTCGTCGCCAGCCTCCGCCAGCTTCCGCCGGAGCGGCGGCGTGGCGTCGAGTCCGCGCGCTTCGAGCAGGCGCGGCACCAGCGCCATCCGGGCGAGGACGTCGCCCGTCGTCTTCTCGGCCATGTCCCAGAGGCCGGCATGCGCCGCGAAGTCGCCGTAGTCGTGACCGAGCTCGCGCAGGCGCTGGCGCAGGATGGTGAAGTGATGGGCCTCCTCGGCGGCGACGCCGATCCAGTCGGCGTAATACTGCCCGGGCATGCCACGGAAGCGGGCGGCATGATCGAGCGCCAGGTTGATCGCCGAGAATTCGATATGGACGATGGCGTGCAACAGCCGGGCGCGCCCTTCCGGGCTTTTCGCGCCGCGCTGCGGCGCCTGCCGCGGCGGCACCAGTGCGGGCCGTGGCGGCCGGCCGCAGACCAGGTCGACCGGCGTTGCGTCCTGCCAGTCCAGCCTGCACGCCCGCCAGTCGCTGGCGATTGCCGCGGTCAACGCCAGTTTTTGCTCGATTTCCGGCGTCGCCAGCGCGCCGGCCAGGGCGGCGAACAGCGAAGCGCTCATGGCGCCGGGTTGGTGTAGCGCAGGTGGATGGCGTCGATTTCCGCCAGCAGTCCGGCATCGATCGGCGTTCGGGTAGCCGGCAGGGTTTCCCGCAGTTGCGCCAGCGACGACGCGCCGACGATGGTGCTGCTGACGAACCAGCGCGAACGGACGAAGCCGGGCGCCATTTGCGTCAGGGTCAGGCCGTGCTTCTTTGCCAGCGCGGCGTAGGCGGTGACGGCGGGGATCACGTTGGGCTTGCCGTAGCGCTGGCCGAAGGCCGGCCATTGCGTCAGCCGGCCCGGCGCCGCCGGGTTGGCGAGGTACTTGCCGGTGAGGTGGCCGAAGGCGAGCGCCGAATAGGCGAGCAGGCCGACCTGTTCGCGGTGGCAGACTTCGGCGAGCGCGGTTTCGAAGGTCCGGTTGACCA
>JAFLDQ010000274.1 GCA_017302355.1 Dechloromonas sp. | reverse complement strand
GCGTTGGTCGGCAGGCCGTCCTTCCAGCCCTCGACCTGGGTCGCCTCGAAAAAGGTGTTGTAGATATTGGCGCTGTCGAGCAGCACGATATGGACCGGCGGCACCAGCGACATCAGGCGCGGCTCGTGCTCGTCGGGCCAGAGGATCAGCGTGCCGGTTTCGGCGATCGCTGCGCGGCCGGCGGTGAGGGCGGCCGGGGTGTCGTTGAACATCGCCGCCTTCCAGCTTTCGATGGGTTGCCCATAGTCACGGCAGGCGATGCCCAGCGCCGGCAGCTCGGCCTGGGCGCGAGCGCCATGCGCGGTTCCCGGCGCCACGAGGAGCGACCCGATCCGCCGTGCGGCCAGCACTTCATGCAGTTTCCCCAGCCAGCCGCCGCGGGCAACCGGATGCACCTCGGCATGGGCCAGCTCGATGAAGTGGCGGAAGCGCTTGGCCTTGTCCATGCTGCTTTCCGGCGTCCGATGCCTGGCGTACCAGCCGGCGATGTCGGGGCTGTCGCCCGCGGTCGACGGCGCGCCAGCCTTCAATTTGGCGAGGATGCGGTCGCGGGCGCTCATTCGGCGGTCCTCCGCAGCAGGAAGCTGGCGATGTGCTCGCCGGGCAGGGACGGAGCGGTGCGACCTTCCTGCCGGTCCTTCCAGGCAGCGTGGCCGAGGATGTTCATCAGGCAGCCGCAATCGGCGCTGACGACACGTTCGGCGCCGGTCGCCTTGAGCGCCTTGACCTTGTCCTCGACCATGGCGCCGGAGATTTCCGGCTGCTTGATCGAGAAGGTGCCGCCGAAGCCGCAGCATTCGGATTCGTGATCCTGCTGCGCGACGCGGACCTTGCCGAGCCCGTCGAGCAGCTGGCGCCCGGTGACATGGACGCCCATCTCGCGGCGCGCCGAGCACGAAGTGTGGAGGACGACGGTGCACTCGCCGCCGCGGTCCTCTGGCCGCCAGCCGAGCACATGGACGAGAAAGTCGGTGAGTTCGTAAATGCGCGCCGCCAGCGCCTCGGCCTGCGCCTTGCGCGCCGGATCGCCGGCGAACAGCTTCGGGTAATGGTGCTTCATCATCCCGGCGCACGAGCCGGAAGGAACGACGACCGGCCAGTCCCCGGGAAACAGGGTGAGCGTGTGCGCGGCCACCTTGCGCGATTCGTCGGGGAAACCGCTGGTATGGGCCGGTTGACCGCAGCAGGTCTGTTCCTGCGGAAAATGGACGCGGACGCCCAGGCGTTCGAGGAGGGTGATGGCGTCCATGCCGGCGCCGGGGAAGAACTGGTCGACCAGGCAGGTGGCGAAGAAGTAGACATCGCCCGGGCGACGCGGGGGGGTGGGTGGTTCGCTCATCTTGTCTCCGTTGGTCAATTGGTCAAACCAATAGCTCCTGGGTCGGGAATGTACGATACATCAGTGGTACGGTCAAATGATATCAGGGTTTTTCCGCAGCTTGCGCTTTACCGGATTGCTGCTTAGAATGGCGTGGTCTTACCAATTCAGTCGCCAAATCCGCCCATGCCGCATAACAGCTTGCACGTCCCGCGCATTTCCGATGCCGTCGCCGCCTCGCTCGAGCGCCGCATTCTGGAAGGCTCGCTCAAGCCCGGCGACCGTCTGCCGCCGGAACGGGAACTGGCGGTCGAGTTTGGCGTTTCGCGCCCGTCCTTGCGGGAAGCCATCCAGAAACTGTCCTCCAAGGGGATGCTGCAGAGCCGTCAGGGGGGCGGCACCTATGTGACCGATCGGCTCGAATCGAGTTTCTTCGATCCCTGGCACGACATGCTGGGCGCCCACCCCAATCTGCGCGAGGACATGCTCGAATTCCGCCGGATGCTCGAAGGGCAGGCCGCCGAGTGGGCTGCCGAACGCGCCACCGAAGCCGACCAGGCGCGGCTCGACCAGGCTCTGGCGGCCCTCGGCGACGCCTTCCTGGCCGAAGATCTCGAACGCCGTTCGCGCGCCGACATCGCCTTTCATCAGGCCATCGGCGAAGCCTCGCACAATGTGCTGGCCGGCCATCTCTCGGCCGCCTTGCTGCGGCTGATGCACGACAACATCCGCCTGAACCTCGGTGAGTTGCGCAGCGTTCCCGCCGCCGGTTCGTTGCTGCTGCGCCAGCATGAGGCGATTCGCGCCGCCATCCGCGAGCGCCGGCCGCAGGCCGCGCGCGCCGCCGCCGAAACGCATATCGATTTCGTCCGCGAGACCCTGGCGCAGTCGCTGCGCGCCGCCGCGCGCCGTGAAACCGCGGCCCGCCGCCTGAGCACCGAATTCCCGCCTTACACCATTTCCTGATTCGACCCATCCGCAAGGAGTCCGCATGGAGCCCCTCGTCATTCCCTTTGAAAAGCTGCGCATGACCGATGTCGAACAGGTCGGCGGCAAGAACTCGTCGCTCGGCGAGATGATCAGCCAGTTGGCCGATTCCGGCGTGCGCGTGCCGGGCGGTTTCGCCACGACGGCGCTGGCCTACCGCGATTTCCTCGCGCAGAGCGGCCTCGACGACCGGATCAACGCCGCGCTCGACGCGCTGGATATCGAAGATGTGAACGCGCTCGCCGCCTGTGGCGCGCAGATCCGCCGCTGGATCGTCGAAACGCCGTTCCCGACCGAGTTGACCGTGGCGATCACCGAGCAGTACCAGCG
>JAFLDQ010000273.1 GCA_017302355.1 Dechloromonas sp. | reverse complement strand
TTCAGACGCTCGACGATCCGGCCATGGACCAGATGTTCCTGGATGATTTCCTCGATGTCTTCCTCGTCGATATAGGTGTACCACACCGCTTCCGGATAGACGACGATGACCGGACCGTCATCGCAGCGATCGAGGCAGCCCGCCCGGTTGATCCGCACCTTGCCGGCGCCCTTCATCTTCAGTTCGGCGATGCGGTCCTTGGCATAGGCCTGCATGGCGCTGGCGCCGCGCGCGTTGCAGCAGGTTTCCCCCGGCTCGCGCTGGTTGCAGCAGAAAAAGACGTGATGCTTGAAATGACTCATGGAAATCTCCTTTCCCCGACAATTATAGGCGGCCCGGTTCACCTCGAACGTCCGGCTTTCGCCCAGTGCTTCTCCAGCGCGATGATCAGCGAAGAGCACAGCGCGAAGGCGAAGATCTCCGCCCACTCGGCGAGTCCGATCGGCGCTGTCGAGAATGCGGTGTTGAACGGCGGCCAGTAGGTGAGCAGCAGTTGCAGGACGGCCATCGTCACGAGCCCGCCCCACACCCACGGGTTGGAGAAGACGCCGAGGCTCCAGAAACTGCGGGTCAGCGAGCGGCAGTTGAACAGGTAGAGCATTTCGACCATGACGAAGACGTTGACCGCGACCGTCCGCGCCTCGGCCAGCGTCTGGCCTTGCGCCAGGCCGCGCAGGTAGAGGCCGAAGGCGCCGCCCAGCAGGAGGAAGGAAACGAGGACGATGCGGCGGATCAGCGCGCGGTCGAGCACCGGCGTTTCCAGCCGGCGCGGCGGGCGGTTCATGACGCCGCGCTCGATCGGCTCGAAGGCCAGCGGCAGGCCGAGCAGGACGGCGGTGGTCATGTTGATCCAGAGGATCTGCAGCGGCGTGATCGGCAGCGAACTGCCCAGCAGGATGGCGGCGACGATGACCAGTCCCTCGCCGAAGTTGGTTGGCAGCGTCCACGTGATGAACTTGACGAGGTTGTCCCAGACCCCCCTGCCCTCCTCGACCGCCGCCTCGATGCTGGCGAAATTGTCGTCGGTCAGCACCATCGCCGCCGCTTCCTTGGCCACTTCGGTGCCGCCCAGGCCCATGGCGATGCCGATGTCGGCCTGCTTCAGCGCGGGCGCGTCGTTGACCCCGTCGCCGGTCATCGCCACCACCTCGCCGCGCGACTGCAGGGCGCGCACCAGACGCAGCTTCTGCTCGGGTTCGACCCGGGCGAAGACGTCGGTTTCATGGGCGGCGAGCGCCAGCGCCTCCTCGTCGAGCGACGCCAGCTCGCGCCCGGTCAACGCCCGCCGTGCCGAGAGCCCGATCTGGCGGGCAATCGCCAGCGCGGTGACGGCGTGGTCGCCGGTGATCATCTTGACCCGGATGCCGGCCGAGTGGCAGCTGCGGATCGCGCTGATCGCCGCCTTGCGCGGCGGATCGATCATGCCGGCGATGCCGATCAGGCATAGTCCGTGCAGGGCGTCGTCGGACAGGGTGCTTCCGGGCGGAGCCGCCCGGCGCGCGAGCAGCAGGACGCGCATGCCCTCCCCGGCGAAGGCCTCGGCGGCCGCCTCGACCCCTTCGCGATCGAGCGCCTGGCCCTGGCCGGTGGCCGACAGTTGCTCGA
This sequence comes from Dechloromonas sp., assembly GCA_017302355.1. The sequence continues at coordinate 1,087 of JAFLDQ010000273.1, read as the reverse complement.
CGCAGCGCGGCAGCAGCCGCTCCAGGGCACCCTTGACGTAGACGATGCGCTCGCCGTCGCCGGCGTGTGCGGTCGCCATGAATTGCCGGCTGGCGTCGAAAGGCAGTTCGTCGTGTCGCGGAAACAGCGCGTTCAGCGTGTGCTCGTCGAGCCCGCCCTTGCGCGCGACGACGAGCAGCGCGGCTTCGGTCGGGTCGCCGGTGATCGTCCACTGGCGGCCGCTCCTGGCCAGGCTGGCGTCATTGCACAGGGCGCCGGCCACCAGACATTCGCGCAGCGCGCCGTCGCCGGCCACCGCACGCTCGTCGTGGCGGATCTCGCCTTCCGGGTTGTAGCCGTGGCCGGTAACGGTGAAGCGGCGGCCGGCGCAATACATGGCGCGCACGGTCATCGCGTTTTCGGTCAGCGTGCCGGTCTTGTCGGAGCAGATCACCGTCGTGCTGCCCAGCGTCTCCACCGCCGCCAGGCGGCGGATGATGGCGCGGCGCTTGGCCATGCGCCCGACGCCGATCGCCAGCGTTACCGTCACCGCCGCCGGCAGGCCCTCCGGGATCGCGCCGACGGCCAGCGCGACGGCGGCCATGAACATCTCGAAAGGCGGGGCGCCGCGCATCAGACCGACGGCGACGGTGAGCAGCGCGAGGCCGCCGATCGCCCAGAGCAGCCAGTTGGAAAACCGGGCCATCTTGCGCGTCAGCGGCGTCGCCAGTTCGGGCGCGCTGGCGATCAGGCCGGCGATGCGGCCGGTCTCGGTGGCGTCGCCGGTGGCGATGACCAGCCCGGCGCCCTGCCCGGAGAGGATGGTGGCGCCGGCGTAGGCCATGTTGCAGCGCTCGGCGAGCAGCGTCCCGGCGGGCAGCGCGCCGACCTCCTTGGCGACCGGCAGCGATTCGCCGGTCAGCATCGACTCGTCGGCGTGCAGCTCGCGCTGGTGAAAGAGGCGCAAGTCGGCAGGGACGCGGTCGCCGGCGGCGAGCAGAACGACATCGCCCGGCACCAGTTCGCCGGCATCGAGCTTCTTGCGCTGGCTGTCGCGCCGCGCCGTGACCGGGGTGGCGACGCTGCGCGCCAGCGCCGCGAGCGCGCC
>JAFLDQ010000272.1 GCA_017302355.1 Dechloromonas sp. | reverse complement strand
AATGTAGAGCAGCGTGCGTGCCGGCACCTTGTCGCCGCGCGCGGCGATCTCGGCGCGCGACCAGTAGGGCACGACCTTGTTGCCTTCGAGCCGGCCGCGCACCCGCTTGTCTTTCAGTTCCGGAAAGACGGTCCCGAGATCGATGGTCAGGAGATCGTCCGGCACGCCGCGCACCGGCTGCTCGAAACCCTTGACGCGCGTCCGGCTGCCCCGCAGCAGCGGTTCGTAGTAGCCGGTGACGAGTCCCGTCGCATTGCCGTCGGACGCCTGAATCGCATAGGGCTTGAGCTGACTCTCGAAGAAGCGCCGCGGATCATGGCCAGGCTTGCCGTCGGCGGCCCGCGCCAGATCGCAGACGCGCTTCCAGCCTGGGCCGTGCGGCTTGCTGGCGACGCCACGGCAGCTCGCGATGAAGGCCGGCCAGGCGGCAGCCTGATCATCCTCGTTCCAGCCGGGGAGATCCGACCACTTCGCCGGCTGCAGCGTACGCGGGAAGCCTCCCCCTGGCGGCGGGGCCGGAACCGGCGCCGCACGCGGCGTGCCCGGGGTCGATGCCGCAGGCGGGCGAGCCGGGGCTGCGGGAGACGGTTTGCTGTCCGCAGGCGTCTCGCTGGGCGGCGCCACGGTGCATGCGGCAAGAATCAGCACAGCAATCGGCACCGCAGCTTGGATTTTTCCCATGGCTTTCGTTAGAGTTCGCAGATTCGCCGCGAAGTATAACCGCCACCATGCCCGACATCCCGCAATTCGAACGCCTCCTGAGCCGTGCCGAGGCCGTCCTTGGCCAGATCGAAGCGAGCCTCCCGCCGGCGGTTCCTTCTCCCGACTGGGAGACCGCGATCGCCTTGCGCTGGCGCACGCGCAACGGGCGCGGCTGGCTCCAGGCGGTGCGCCATCCGCACCCGATCCGCCTCGCCGATCTCAGCAACATCGACGACCAGAAGGCGCGCATCGTCGCCAACACGCGCCAGTTCGCCGCCGGCCAGCCGGCCAACAACGTGCTGCTCACCGGCACGCGCGGCTCGGGCAAGTCGTCGCTGGTCAAGGCCGTGCTCAACGAATTTTCGGGCAAGGGGCTGCGCCTGATCGAGGTCGACAAGGACGATCTCGTCGACCTGCCCGATATCGTCGATCTGCTCGAAGGGCGCCCCGAGCGCTTCATCATCTTCTGCGACGACCTTTCGTTCGAGGCCGGCGAATCGGCGTACAAGGCGCTGAAGTCGATCCTCGACGGGTCGATCGCCGCGCCGCCGGACAACGTCCTGATCTACGCGACTTCGAACCGCCGCCACCTGATGCCCGAATACTTCGCCGAGAACCTCGACACCCGGCGCGTCGATGACGAGATTCATCCGGGCGAGGCGATCGAGGAGAAAATCTCGCTTTCCGAGCGCTTCGGGCTGTGGATTTCCTTCTATCCGTTCAGCCAGGACGACTATCTCGATATCGTCAGACATTGGTTGCGCCATTTCGGCGTCAGCGCGGCGAAGATCGCCAGTTGCGAGCGCGACGCATTGAACTGGGCGCTCGGCCGCGGCTCGCGCAGCGGCCGAGTCGCCTGGCAGTTCGCCCGCGACCTCGCCGGCCACGAGAAGTCCATGCGAAGGAAGGCGAAGTGAGCGAGGTCATCGACGTTGCCGCCGCCGTCCTGTTGCGTGCGGACGGCGGCGAGTTCCTCCTCGCCCAGCGCCCGCAGGGCAAGGTCTATGCGGGCTACTGGGAGTTTCCCGGCGGCAAGGTCGAGCCCGGCGAAACCATGCGCGCGGCGCTGGTCCGCGAGTTGCGCGAGGAACTCGGCATTGCGGTCGGCGCCTGCTCGCCCTGGCTGACCCGCGTCTTCACCTACCCGCACGCGACCGTGCGCCTCAACTTCTGGCGCGTCACCGCCTGGGAGGGCGAGATCGGCATCGGCGCCCCGCTCGAGCACGACGCGGTCGACTGGCAAAAATGCGGCAAAACCGCGACCGTGGGACCGATCCTGCCGGCCAATGCGCCGATCCTCAAGGCGCTGGCGCTGCCGACGACGATGGCCATCACGATGGGCGAGAGTGAGGGCGTCGAGCGCCAGCTCGAGCGGCTGGCGGGGGCTCTGGACAAGGGCCTGCGCCTGATCCAGGTGCGTGACAAGGGCTGGCCGTTCGCCCAGCGCCTGTGGTTTGCCGAAGCGGTCCGGCGCATCGCCGGGCAACGCGGCGCGCTGGTGCTGATCAACGACGATGAGGACATCGTCCGGCGCAGCGGGGCCGACGGGCTCCACCTTTCGGCGGCGAGACTGGCCGACTGCACCCGGCGACCGGAATTCGAATGGGTCGGCGCCTCCTGTCATGGCGCCGACGAACTGCGCCGCGCCGCCGAACTGGGCCTCGACTACGCGCTGCTCGGCCCGGTGCTGCCGACGCCGACACACCCCGAAGCCGGCGGTCTCGGCTGGGCGGAGTTCTCACGACGGACAGCCGACAGCCCGCTTCCCGTCTTCGCCCTTGGCGGAATGCAAAAGGGGATGTTGCCGCTGGCCCAGGACCACGGCGGGCATGGCATCGCGCTCATGCGTGGCTGGTAGGATCGGGGCCGAGACCCGGATCGTTCACGTCTTTCCGGGCCGGGATCCGGTACGAGTCGGATGCCCAGCAGCCGAGGTCGATCTGTTTGCAGCGTTCGCAACAGAAGGGACGCCACCGGTTCTCCGGCGCCCACGG
>JAFLDQ010000271.1 GCA_017302355.1 Dechloromonas sp. | reverse complement strand
ATTTCGGCGGCCTGATCGTAGCTGGCGGTATCCTCGCCCTGGGCGGTGACGGTGGCTTTCACCTTGGCCAGTTCCTCGGCGATCATCGGGCGGACCATGTCTTCGCTGACCTTGCGGCCGTCGTCGAGGATGCCCTTCGGCGACACCACCCACTGCCACACCTGCGAGCGGGAGATTTCGGCGGTGGCGGCGTCTTCCATCAGGTTGTGGATGGGCACGCAGCCGTTGCCGGCCAGCCAGGAACCGAGGTAGTGGATGCCGACGTTGATGTTGTTGCGCAGACCGCCTTCGGTGATCGGGGTGGCCGGCTGGAAGTCGAGCCATTGGGCCGGGCCGAAGTTGCCGGAAACCTGCTTCTCCCACTGGTTCGGCTTGTCGCCGAGCACCTTGACGAATTCTTCCATGGCGATCGGCACCAGGCCCGGGTGGGCCACCCAGCCGCCGTCGAAGCCGTCGTTGGCGTCGCGGGTCTTGTCATGGCGGATGCCGGCAAGCGCCTTTTCGTTGGCGACCGGGTCGTTCTTGATCGGGATCAGGGCCGACATGCCGCCCATGGCCGGGGCGCCGCGCTTGTGGCAGGCCTGCACCAGCGCCAGCGCGTAGCCGCGCATGAAGGGCACTTCCATGGTGATGGCGCCGCGCTGGGCGAGGCAGAAGTCCTTGTTCTTCTTGAACTTCTTGATGCACGAGAAGATGTAGTCCCAGCGCCCGGCGTTGAGGCCGGCGGAGTGGTTGCGCAGTTCATACAGGATTTCTTCCATCTCGAAGGTGGCGAGGATGGTTTCGATCAGCACCGTGGCCTTGATCGTGCCCTGCGGGATACCGCAGTGATCCTGGGCCATGACGAAGGCGTCGTTCCACAGGCGGGCTTCGAGGTGGCTTTCCATCTTCGGAAGGTAGAAGAAGGGGCCGGCGCCGCGGGCGATCTGTTCCTTGGCGTTGTGGAAGAAGACCAGGCCGAAGTCGAACAGGCCGCCGGAAACGCGCTGGCCGTCGATGAGCACGTGCTTTTCGTCGAGGTGCCAGCCGCGCGGACGGATCTGCAGGGTGGCGATGGTATCGTTGAGCCGGTACTCCTTGCCGGCTTCGTTCTTGAACGACAGTTCGCGGCGGATCGCCTTGTAGAGGTTCACCTGGCCCTGGATCTGGTTGTCCCAGTTCGGGGAATTGGAATCCTCGAAGTCGGTCATGTACGAATCGGCGCCCGAGTTGAAGGCGTTGATGATCATCTTGGCTTCGACCGGGCCGGTAATCTCGGTGCGGCGGCGCTCCAGCGCCTTCGGCAGCGGGGCGATCTTCCAGTCGCCGGCGCGGATGTGGGCAGTCTCCGGCAGGAAGTCGGGCATTTCGCCGGCATCGATGCGCGCCTGACGCTCGACGCGGGCCTTGAGCAATTCCTGGCGGCGGCTTTCGAAGGCGCGGTGCAGCTTGGCGACGAGGGCCAGCGCGTCATGGGTCAGAATGGATTCGTAACCGGGCTTGATCGGGCCGGTGATTTGCACGCCAGCGGGCAGGTTGAGGCTCATGGGGTCTCCAGAAGAAGGAATGGATGGAACGTTGCAAATTCTATTGATCTTTCGATTCGACAAAAAGGCGGCTAGAATCATTTCATCTTTTACGTAATGTATCGAATGGACCGGCTAAAGCAGATCGAAGCCTTCGTTTCCGCAGCAACGCGCGGCAGCCTGTCTGCCGCGGCGCGTATCGAAGGGGTGTCGCCGGCCATCATCGGGCGGCGGCTGGATGCCCTGGAGTCGCGACTTGGCGTCAAGCTGTTGCTGCGCACGACGCGCAAGCTGACGATCACCTTCGAAGGCCAGGCCTTCCTCGAGGATTGCCAGAAGACGCTCAACGACCTGGCCAATGCCGAAGCCGCCGTTTCGCTTGGCGGCGTTCGGGCCAGCGGGCAGTTGCGGGCATCCGCGCCGTCCGGCTTCGGGCGCCGCCATGTGGCGCCGCTGGTCGGCGATTTCATGGCCGCCAACCCCGAGGTCACGGTCAACCTCGATCTGAGCGACCGGCTGGTCGATCTCCTCAACGAAAATATCGACTGCGCCATCCGCATCGGCGAATTGACCGATTCCAGCCTGGTCAGCGTCCGCCTCGGCGAGATGCGCCGCATGGTCGTGGCCAGCCCGGCGTATCTGGTGGAGCGTGGCGTGCCGCGCGAACCGGGCGATCTGGCGGCGCACAACTGCCTGTCGCTCGGCCAGCAGCGCGGCTGGGTTTTCCGCAGTCCGCACGGCGGCGAAGTCGATACCATCAAGGTTGGCGGCTCCTTCGAGTGCAACGACGGCGCCGTGCTGCACGACTGGGCGCTGGCCGGACGAGGGCTGGCCTGGCGCTCGCTGTGGGAAGTCGGGCAGGATCTCAGGGAAGGGCGTTTGACCTCGGTCCTCGATGCCTGGCAGGCGCCGCCGATGGGCATCTACGCCGTCTTCCCGCAACGCCGCCACCTGCCGTTGCGCGTGCGCCTGTTCATCGACCTGCTGAAGGAAACCTACGGTCGGCCGGGTTATTGGGACCTCGAGTGAAAACGGCATGAAAAAGCCGGTCTACCGCACCCTCGGCCTGTTGTCGGTGGCGATGGGCGTGGCCGGCGCCATTCTGCCGATCCTGCCGACGACGCCATTCCTGCTTCTCGCCGCCTATTTCTTCGCCCGTTCGCACCCGGAGTGGGAGGCCAGATTGCTGGCCCACCCCAGGGCGGGCCCG
>JAFLDQ010000270.1 GCA_017302355.1 Dechloromonas sp. | reverse complement strand
GCGTTCGAAACGGGGCAAAACGACCCGACGACAGCCGCTTCGGCACACATCACGGGGCTGACCAGCCAGAAAATCATGCGTTGGTAGCCACAGAGAAGGTTTGAAATATTACGAACACGGATTCAGGGATTTTTCTGCGCGTATGATGCGAGCAAGTTCATGGTGTTGTATTTCCAAGCTGCTGTCAGATAACCAATTCAGTCGAAGTTCTGGCCCATGTTCCTTGCCTTCAGGGGCTCTACCATGATCTCTGTCAGCAACGAAAAAACTTTTTGGTAGTGAATCTTTCTTGGAAATATCCCTATTCCCTGGAACGATTGCCACTTGGCTATTGAAATCGCTGGTGGCACCGCAGTCGATTTGAAATACGACAGCTTTGAGCTTCCCGTTTGGGGAAGCAATTTTGTCGATTATTGTTGTTGCACACATGTCGGAAAAGTAGTGATCGAGAAAGGCGAGGCAGCCTCCAATCGTCACAATTGCAACGGTCAACAGCCCTAAAACAACCTTTTTCCAAGTCGCCATACTAATACCGCTAACTATTAAGTAAGCCTCCCAAAACGGCAGGCTATTCCATCAAATTAATTTGCAATAAATTTCATAAAATCATTGGGATGCCTTAAAATTAGGCCTCCCAACAAATACTGATAATCCGTCATGAGCCAGCCGCCCAGGCTTCTGGATCGCGTTCGCGAGCGGATCCGCTTCAAGCACTATAGCTTACGGACTGAGGATTCCTATGTCCAGTGGATAAAGCGCTTCATTCTTTTCCACGGCAAGCGCCATCCCGCCGAGATGGGAGCGGTGGATGTGGAAGCTTTTCTGACCCATCTGGCGGTCGAGGGAAACGTGGCGGCATCGACGCAGAACCAGGCGCGCAGCGCCCTGCTCTTCCTCTACAAGGAAGTGCTGGGCAGCGAACTGCCGTGGCTGAACAATGTGGAACAGGCGAAGAAGCCGCGCCGCCTCCCCGTGGTGCTCAACGAGGACGAGGTACGCGAGGTGCTGGCCCGCCTGGACCACGTGCATTGGCTGGTGGCTGCCTTGTTGTACGGCGCCGGTTTGCGCCTGATGGAGGCATTGCGCCTGCGTGTCCAGGATGTCGATTTCAAGCGGCGGGAGATTCTGGTGCGCAACGGCAAGGGCTTCAAGGACCGGGTGACGATGCTTCCCGATCGCGTCGCTTCGCGGCTCCTGGGCCACTTGGTGACCGTTCGGCAGTTGCATGAGAAGGATCTCGCCGAGGGTTTCGGCGAGGTTCACCTGCCTTATGCGCTGGAGCGCAAGTACCCGGCCGCCGGCAAGAGCTGGGGCTGGCAGTATGTTTTTCCTTCCGGCAACCGTTCGGTGGACCCGCGTTCGGGCAAGACGCGGCGTCACCACCTCGACGAACAGACCATCCAGCGCGCCGTCAGGCAGGCGGTGCGCTCGGCCGGCATCGTCAAGGCGGCGACACCGCATACGCTGCGCCATTCGTTCGCCACCCACCTGTTGCAGAAGGGGCAGGACATCCGCACGGTGCAGGAACTGCTCGGCCACGAAGACATACAGACGACGATGATCTACACCCATGTCCTGAACCGCGGTGGCCATGGCGTGACGAGCCCGCTGGATGCCTGACGCCATGCCCGATGCAAGGAACGCCCGGCGGCCGGTGAAGGCCAGCGTCCCCTGCCTGACAGCGGATAGCAAGCGCCTGCGCGGCATCGAGCGCGAACTGTCGCGGTCGACCGGCGAAAAGAGGCAAAAACTGCAATCCGAGCTGGACGAACTGCTGGCCCGGTCGCGTTCCGCCGTGGCCGAACGGCGCAACAGGCTGCCGAAGCCGGAATTCCAGCCCGACCTGCCGGTCCATGAGCGCCGCGCCGATATTGCCGAACTGATCGCCCGACACCAGGTGGTCATCGTCTGCGGTGAAACCGGTTCGGGCAAGACGACGCAGTTGCCGAAGATCTGCCTCGACCTCGGCCTCGGCGCCCGCGGGCTGATCGGCCACACCCAGCCGCGGCGGCTGGCGACGCGTTCGGTGGCGTCGCGGCTGGCGCAGGAGCTGAAGACGCAGGTCGGTGCCGGAGTCGGGGTGAAAATCCGCTTCCACGACAAGTCGACCGCGGACAGCTGGGTCAAGCTGATGACCGACGGCATCCTGCTCGCCGAGTCACAGTCGGACCCCTTCCTGAACGCCTACGAGGCGATCATCATCGACGAGGCGCACGAGCGCAGCCTGAACATCGACTTCCTGCTCGGCTACCTGAAGCAGTTGCTGCCCAGGCGGCCGGATTTGAAGCTGATCATTACCTCGGCGACCATCGATGCCGAGCGCTTCTCGCAGCATTTCAACGGCGCGCCGGTAATCGAGGTGTCGGGCCGGCTCTACCCGGTCGAGGTGCGCTATCGCCCGGTCGCCGATCTGGAAAAACAGGACGACGAGCGCGATCTATACGACGCCATCGTCGATGCGGCGGATGAGGTCTCACGGCTGGGAGCGGGCGACATCCTGGTCTTCCTGCCCGGCGAGCGGGAAATCCGCGAGGCGGCCGAAGCGTTGAGGAAGCACGCGCTGGCGCGGCCCGGCCTGTCTACCGCGCACGCGCCGGAAATCCTGCCGCTGTTCTCGCGCCTGTCGGCTTCCGAGCAGGACCGCATCTTCAAGCCCTCCGGCCACCAGCGGCGCATCGTGCTCGCCACCAACGTCGCCGAGACCTCACTGACCGTTC
>JAFLDQ010000027.1 GCA_017302355.1 Dechloromonas sp. | reverse complement strand
GCTTGCCGTGCGGTCGGCGTGTTGAGGGGCCGTTGCCATGTCCAGCCGTCTCCCCTGACTTCATCACCTTCACCGCGACTGTAGCCCGCGCCCGTGTGCCGTCAAGGCGCGCAGGGCCGTGTCCTCGGCTGCGCCTGCGGGCCGCACCAACCCTGCGCTTGCCTCCTTGACGGCACCCGTTCGCGCGCTCCTGACCGTCGCGGGCGATGAACTCAGGAAAGACGGTGGCAACAGGGCCAACCGGGTTCCTCGTGCCGACCGCACCGAACAGCCGAAAGGCTGGGCTTCCGAATCTAGGAATCCGGTGTGCGGTGAACAGCAAACCCTTTTTTCTTTGTCAGGAGAAATGCCATGCAACTCGCATCCCGCTTCGCTTCCCGTTCCCCGGTGCTGCGTTCGGAACGTCCCTTGTCCGATGACCAAATCCGGGCCGTGGCCCCGTCCATCTTCGCGGACGCCCCGCACGAAAGCCGCTCGCAGCGGTACAGCTACATCCCCACCGCGACCGTGCTGCAAGAACTGCGCGGGGAAGGCTTCGAGCCTTTCATGGTGACGCAAACCCGCGTGCGCCACGACGACCGCCGCGACTACACGAAGCACATGATCCGGCTGCGCCACGCCAGCCAGATCAACGGCCGCGAGGCCAACGAAATCATCCTGCTGAACTCCCATGACGGCACTAGCAGCTATCAGATGCTGGCCGGGATGTTCCGCTTCGTTTGCAGCAATGGCCTTGTCTGCGGCGACACCGTGGCCAACGTGCGCGTTCCCCACAAGGGCGACGTAGCGGGGCACGTCATCGAAGGCGCTTACGAAGTCCTGCACGGCTTCGACCGGGCGCAGGAATCCCGCGATGCCATGCGCGCCATCACGCTCGACGCCGGGGAATCGGAAGTGTTCGCCCGCGCTGCGCTGGCATTGAAGTACGACGAGGACAAGCCCGCGCCCATCACGGAATCGCAAATCCTGATGCCGCGCCGCCACGACGACGACCGCCGCGACCTGTGGAGCGTGTTCAACCGCACGCAGGAGAACTTGACCAAAGGCGGCCTGTCCGCCCGCGCCGCGAATGGCCGCCGCCAGACCACCCGGCCCGTGCAGGGCATCGACCAAAGCGTGCGCCTCAATCGCGCCCTGTGGCTGCTGGCCGATGGCCTGCGCCAGTTGAAAGCCTGAATCCCCACGCGGCAGGGGCAGGCAGCAGCCCTTGCCGCTTCTCTCGCTGCTGCATCCCAACCGCAAGGAGTCATCACCATGAACGCCGTACTCAAAACCGAAGCCGTCGCCATCGAAGCCGCCGCCCCGCTGGAAATGGCCGACCCGTCCAAGAACCTGATTCTGGTTCCGCTCTCGCAGTTGCTGCCGCGCCGCTCCAAGCGCAACGCCCGCAAGATGCCGCGCCTGTCCATCCCCGAACTGGCCGCGAGCATTGCCCGCATCGGCTTGCTGCAAAACCTCATCGTCATCCTTTCCGCCGATGGCGAGACTTACGAGGTGGTGGCCGGCGATCGCCGCCTGACCGCCTTGAAGCTGCTGGCGAAGAAGAAGCGCATTCCCGCCGACTACGAAGTGCCGTGCCTGCTGGTGGCCGACGCTTCCGCCCGCACCGTCAGCCTTGCGGAGAACGTGCAGCGCGAGAACATGCACCCCGCCGACCAGTTCGCGGCCTTCGCCGCGCTGGTCAAGGAAGGACGCCCCATCGAGGACATTGCTGCCGACTTCGGCGTGTCCCCGCTGGTGGTGCAGCGCCGCTTGAAGCTGGCGAATGTCTCGCCGCGCCTCATGGCCGACTATCGCGCCAGTGGCGTGACGCTGGAACAGTTGATGGCCCTGACCATCACCGACGACCACGCCGCGCAGGAAGCCGCGTTCTATGGTGCGCCGGAATGGCAGCGCAGCCCGTCCAAGCTGCGCGAGCGCCTGACCGAGCGCGAAATCGACGCCGCGCACGCGCTGGTGCGCTTCGTCGGACTGAACACCTACCGGCAGGCAGGCGGCGGCATCCGCCGCGACCTGTTCGCGGAAGGCGATGCCGGAACCTACCTGACCGATACCGTAGTGCTGGAAACGCTGGTGCGCGACAAGCTGGCAACGCTGGCCGAGGACGTGCGCGCCGAGGGTTGGGCATGGGTGGAGGCCGTGCCGCATCTGGCCTACGAGGAACGGCAGGCGTTCCAGAACGCCCCGCGCCACCGCCGTGAGCCGACCAGCCGCGAGGCCCGCCGCATCGCCTCGCTGGAAAGCCGCCTCGAAAAGATCGACGCCGAGCTGGAAGAAGCCTGCGACGCCGAGGACGAGGCCAAGGCCGAGAAACTGGAACAGCGGCGCGATCAGGTGGTCGGCGAACTACAAGACGCGGAGGACGCCTTGCAAGGTTACGCTCCCGAGGTGCGCGAGGTGGCCGGTGCCATCGTCACCATCGACCGCAACGGCGAGGCCGTTATTCATCGCGGCCTGCTGCGCGAAGCCGAGGCCAAGGCGCTGCGCACGCTGGAAAAGCTGCGGCGCGGTTTCGGCAACACCGAAGGCGAAGCCGCCAACGACGAGCACGAGGACGCCGACGACGCACCCAAGGCCGCGAGCCTGTCCGATCGGCTGGCGCAGCGGTTGAGTGCCCACCGCACGGCGGCGCTGCAAATCGAAGTCGCGCGGCATCCGCACGTCGCGCTGGCCGCGCTGGTGCATGGCATGGTGCAGACTGTCTTGCAGCCCGACGCCTACGGCGATGGCCTGCCGCTCGGCGTGCGCCTCACGGTGCAAGACCGGCTGGAAGGCATGGCCCCGGACTGGCCGGAATCGCCCGCTGCCGTGGCGCTGCGCGAACTGCAACAGGTGGCAGGTGAAGCCTTGCCGGAGGACAGCGCCGAACTGTTCGCCGCGCTGCTGGCGAAGTCGCAAGATGAACTGGTGCGGCTGCTGGCCGTGTGCGTGGCTTCCACGGTGGACGTGGTGACGCCCCGCGCCACGGTGCAGCAACCCGGCGAGGAACTGGCGCAGGCCGTGGGCCTCGACATGGCCGCATGGTGGAAGCCGACCGCAGAAGGCTACTTCAAGCACGTTTCCAAGGCCGTGATTCTGGATGCCGTGGGCGAGTACGCACCCGAGCAGGCCAACCGGCTGGCGAAGTTGAAGAAGGCCGACATTGCCAGCGAAGCCGAGCGGCTGGCCGATGGCACGGGCTGGATGCCCGCCATCTTCGAGGCCGCAGGCCCGCAGGACGCCGCGCAAGAGGCAGGCCCGGAGCAGAACGCCCCGGAGGATGCCGAGGCAATAGCGGATGAACCCGCCGAGGCGCTGGCCGCTTGACCCGCGCCGAAGGCAAGCGCCCCGGCCTCGACCGGGGCGCTTCGCTGGAAGGAGAAGCCCCATGACCCGCACCACCATTAGCCGCCCGCGCATGGCGGCGATCTACGCCGCTGGCACGGTACGCGCCCGCCGTTGGAACGGCGATGGCGACGTGCGCGGCTACCGCCCGCCCTCGGGCTGGACGGCCTGCGCCGACCTCACCGACATTCACCCCATCACGGGCCGCGCCTTGCCGCGTGCCGTGTGGTGGCTCATCGAGACGAAGGAATAACCGCGATCAGCACCGCGCCCAGGCCGTTCCGTCCTGGGCGCGGTGGACGCAAAAATCCGGGCGCGGCAGTGGCCGCGCCCGGTGTTCAAGGCCACCAGCCGAATCGGCACGCCGCCGCCCTCGCGGCAGCTCAGACGGCGGCGTTGACGTGACCGGGCTTCCCGCCCGGTAATGGCAGGCCCGTATGGGCCTGCAAGCCGTAGCGCCCGCCGTGCGCGGGAATCACCAGCGGTTTTCGGCTTGCCGCGTGCATACCTCGCAGCGTAGGGCCGCGCCCATTTCATCAGAGGCATGTCCGCGTTTCCTGCTTAGAAATCTGGAACGGCCTGGGCGTGTCGGCGCATAGCGCCGCCGGGCTTTCGGGCTACGCCCCGTGCCGTCTTTGCCGTCACGGCCATTCGGCTTCAATCCCTCACGCCTTCGCGCCTGCGGCGCTGCGCGCTTCGCTTGCCTCCAGGGGAAAGCCCTGCGAGCTATCCCCGCCGCGCGATGCTTGGCGCCCCTCGATGCTGCCGAACCGGCTGCGCCGGATCGGCCCGCCCAACGTCCCGCCGCGATGGACGGGACGCTGGCGAACACGCTGGCGCTTGCTGCGGCAGGTTGTGCAGGTGCGTGCCGTCCTCAACGCTGGCGGTTCCTGCCCATCACGTCACGAAGGACGGTTCACGGACAACCCGCCCGGTATCGCTATGGAGCTTCCACGCCACGCCTCAAGACCGGCGCCGCAAGGTATGGCGGGGGCGTTCTCGCCTGTCGTTGCGGGGTTGACCTGGCCCGCGTCAGCGGGCGAGCCGGAGAAGCCTTCGGGCGGGGATGCCGAGTCGGCCCCATCTCCTTTCGGAGCGGTTCGGCCCAAGGCGTCCTTGTCTCGTTGTGAATCCTGGCGGGGGCGCGGCTGCGCCTCGGGCTTCATGGCTGCAACCGTCCGGCGAAAACAATTTCCCCGCCGCTGCGCGGCTTCCTCGCGCAGCAAATTCTTTTCGCCTCCCGGCTCTCCACTGCGTTTCGACCGCAAGCGGTGCAGCCAGCCCGTCCCCCGCCGGCCGGATCACAACAAGGACGCGATGGGCGCGAACCTTGTTCAACCGAAAGGAGAAATCATCATGGCCAACATCGGCACCTTCACCGCAGACAAAGACGGCTTCACCGGCACGCTGCGCACCCTGACGCTCAACGTCAAGGTCAAGCTGGTTCCCAACGACAAGGGCAGCAGCGAGAACGCCCCCGACTTCCGCCTCCAGGCCGCCGGCCACGACATCGGCGCGGCGTGGAACAAGACCAGCGAGGCCGGGCGGGAATACAAGTCCGTGACCCTCGACGATCCTTCGTTCCCGGCTCCGGTCTATGCCCGCCTGATCGAAGGCGAGGACGGTACGCACGACCTGATCTGGTCGCGCAGCAAGCCCCAGGCGGCGTGACCGCCGCAGCGCCCCGCCCATCGCGGCGGGGCGCTGTGCTGCTGTTCGCAGCACATCACCACGTCACGCGCGCGGCTTCGCCGCGCCGCGCTCCTTCAGCACCGCCTCCAGCTCCCGGCGCACCTGCGCCAGCAGCTCGTCGGCCTTGTGCGTGCTGTCGCCCGCGTAGGCCAGCGTCAGCAGCGTGAGCGGGTGGATCTCCATCACCTCGCACAGCTCGGCCAGCTTATGCAGGGTCGGGCTTTTCAGGTCGCGTTCGAGGGTGCTCATATAGGTGCGGCTGGACACGTCAGAGAAGGCTTCCTGGCTCAAGCCACGCGCCTTCCTGACTGTCTTCAACGCCTTCGCCAATGAGTTCCCAGCCGCCACCTATGGTTTCCCTCGAAAAACCAAGATGACAGCCCATTGCGCCCTATAGGGCTACAATCTATAGTGTTCATTTGGTGTTCTACGTTTTCGTGCCTTTACGGAAATCCGCATTTGCTGGTTCCAGCAAAGCCACGCAAGCGCATCCGTGCTTGCACACGAAGGCGTAAATCCGGTTTGGCGGTTCTGCGCTTGGGCGTGAAACCGCATCCGTGCATCATTGGATTTGTGGGATTGCCAACCATGCCCCAGCCACTCGCCACCGTCCCGGAGCGCGCGCAACTGCTCGCCAACGGCGAGGCTCGTGCCGCTGGCCAGGCCATCGACCCGGTGCCCGTGGTGCGGCTGTTCACGCCGGACGCGCATGTGACCTGGCTGCTGGCCGCACTCGATCCCGCCGATGGCGACACCGCCTGGGGCCTCATCGACCTGGGAATCGGAATGCCGGCGCAAGGAACCGTCAAGCTGTCCGAGCTGGCTGGCATCGTCGGGCCGCATCAGCAGCCCGTGATGCGCGACCGCTACTTCCGGCCCACGCGCACGCTGTCGGAATACACCCGGCTGGCCGAGCGCGACGGGGCTATCCCGGACTGAACACAGCCTACTGTGACTTTTTCAGTCTGGTGTCATACCGGGCAGGTCTCAATCGAGATTCTTGCGGCGTAGCCGCGCCAGTCTGATCCAAACGGACATGATGCCTGACGCGGACTGCGGCAGGCTGGCCTGTACGGCGTCCCACGGGAGGGACGCTGCCGCCGCAGCATTGAGACGAATACCGCAACGCATCGGAGCCAGTCGGACTTGACAGCCCAACTATTCCCTTAACCCATTTCGTTCTGATGACACCGATGTAGCACGTAGTTCTTCCGTCGCGGCCAGTCCTGTTCGCAGGGAGGTTGCGTCATGGTCGATCGCAGCGCCGAGCACTGGTATCCGACTGCCGCGTATCTGTACGTGCTGCACTTGGACGACCTTGGGACGGCCTGGGAATATCTGCGCAGAAACCCCGATTACCGGCTCGACTGGCTGCGCCATCATCGCCGGCCGAAAGCCGCGCAGCAGGCGGCGCATCGCTGGGGCTTGCGCCTGCTGGAAGATCCGGCGTTGGATGCGCGCGACGCGCATCCAGCCTGGTTGCCCGGCCATGTGGCCGTGGTGCAGCTCTATCCCGACGCCGATCCGCCGCAGTATGCTCCCGCGTTCACGTTTTGGCGCATTGCCGGGCACAAGCAACTGCTCCATGACGGCAAAGGGCTGGCGCTGATGGCGCACAGCCCAGGTCATTGCCTGCGCTTCGCGCTGGCGCCCGGCCTGGAAGACGGGATGGCTGTCGCCTATGCCCGCCGCGGCGGCGCCGCCGCACCTGCGCGCAACCATGCGCTCGGCGCGGCCCTGGCTTCTGCGAAGCCCAGGCCGGCACCCGCCGCGCTGCTTGAGCTACACACCTTGCAGGCGCTCGACGCAACCCTAGCGGGTGCGTCCTTGCGCGAGGTGGCCGAAGGCTTGTTCGGCGGCGATGCCGCAGCCGATTGGTACAGCGACGGCGGCCTGCGCTCCAAGGTACGCCGCTTGGTACGGCGCGGCGATGCGCTGATGCGCGGCGGCTATCGCCGCCTAGCACAGCTTCCGCCGCTTGAGAAGGGTCGTTTTGAGGACGACGCAAAACGGCCCTGAGCAGGACAGCTTGGTTTTCTGAGACTGCCTCCATCCGGTTGCGCTGTGTGGCCGGAGCTTTGAAAGCTATGGAGGTTCACACCATGCGTCCCGCTCCTTTGCGGCCTGCCGCCACTGTCTCGACCGCTGCCGCGCAGCCCCAACGCTATCTCACCAACGACGAAGCCGCCGAATACCTGCGCCTGTCGCCGCGCACGCTGGAAAAGCAGCGCGTGATCGGTGGTGGTCCGCGCTTTCGCAAGTTCGGCCGGCGCGTCATGTACGCCGTGGCCGACCTCGATGCCTGGGCCGCCGACCGCAGCTTCGAGACGACTTCCGATCCCGAGTACGCCGAGCACCACTCGGCCGACAGCCGTGCGCGCTGATCGGCGGCGCGCGGCAGGCCATCACCATGTCCAGCTCCGCGCTGCCGTTCCGGCAGCGGTCGTTGCAGGAGCGCGAACAGCTCGACCTGTTCCGCGCCTTGCCCGGCGACATGGCGCCGCGCGACAGCCAGGACTTGATGGCCTATCCGTTCTTCTCGCTCGGCAAGTCCAAGCGGGTCAAACCCATCGACTTCCGCGCGGGCAACGTGACGATCCGCGTAGAGGGCACGCAGGAGCACGGCATCGCCACGATTTGGGATGCGGACGTGCTGATATGGGCGGCCTCGCAGATCGTGGAAGCGAAGGACGCGGGCCTGCGCCCGTCGCGGCTGATGCGCGCGACGCCCTACGAGATCCTGCGCTTCATCGGGCGCGGCAAGTCGCTGCGCGACTACCAGCGCCTCAAGGCCGCGCTGGATCGCCTGCAATCGACCACGGTGGCCACGTCCATCCGCGAGACAACAGGCCGGCGCCTGCACCGCTTTTCGTGGATCAACGAATGGAAGGAACTGGCCGATGCCAGCGGCACGCCGCTGGGCATCGAGCTGATCCTGCCGGACTGGTTCTTTGCCGGCGTGCTCGACGCCGCGCTGGTGCTGACCATCGACCCGGCGTATTTCCGGCTCACCGGCGGCATCGAGCGGTGGCTGTACCGCCTGGTGCGCAAGCACGGCGGCAAGCAGGCATACGGCTGGCAGTTCGACTTTCGCTATCTGCACCAGAAGTCCGGCAGCACCGCGAAGCCCTACGACTTCGCCTGCGATCTGCGCGCGCTCGTCGCGCGGCAGTCGCTGCCCGGTTACGTCCTGGGCATCGAGCGGATGCCCGACAACGGCATGGAACTGCTGACGTTCCGGCCCGTGCCGCAGACGGCACGGGGATAACTCCGGGAAAGCCTGTGAATGGTGTCGTGCTATCAGGCGTGCGGGGTATCGTGCTATCAGGCGTGGGACTATCGTGCTATCAGGCGTGCCGATCGGCCGCAAACCCGCGCCAGCACTGGGTTTGCGCGTCCTCTAACTTCCCTAACTTAGTTTCTCTAACTTTTAGTAGGGAAACGCCGCTGCGGTGGACAACCACCCCGCGGCCACAAACGCAGCAGCAAAAGCCCGGCTTTCCAACACGGAGGGCCGCGCCATGATCGTCGCTCTGCTCAACCAGAAAGGCGGCGTGGGCAAGACCACGCTCGCCACGCACATCGCCGGCGAGCTGGCGATGCGCGGTCAGCACGTCGTCCTGCTGGACGCCGACCCGCAGGGTTCATCGCTGGACTGGACACAGCGCAGAAGCCAGCAAGGCTTGCCACGGCTGTTCAGCGCCGTGGGCCTTGCACGCGAAACGCTGCACCAAGAAGCGCCAGAACTCGCCAGGCGGGCCGATCACGTCGTCATCGACGGCCCGCCCAGGATCGCCGCCTTGGCGCGCTCCGCGCTGCTGGCGGCCGAGCGCGTGCTGATCCCCGTGCAGCCCAGCCCCTACGATCTGTGGGCCAGCGCCGAGATGGTGGCGCTGATCCGCGAGGCGCAAGTCTTTCGGCCCGCGCTGCGCGCGGCCTTCGTCATCAATCGGCGCGTCAGCACCACCATCATCGGGCGCGAAGCGCGCCAGGCGCTCGCCGACCAGCCACTTCCTGCGCTGCGCGCGGAAGTGCATCAGCGCATCGTGTTCGCCGACAGCGTAGCCGCTGGCCGGCTTGCACGCGAAACGGCGCCCGACAGCACCGCCGCCCGCGAAATGACCGCGCTGGTGGATGAACTGTTGCGGTGGCCGACATGACAGCGAAGCCGCCACCGAACAGCAAACGCACGGTCAAGCGCGTCGGCATCGGCGCACGTCCGCCCGCGAATCCACACGCCGAGGCGTGGATTCGCCAGGGCGATGCCGATGCGCTGGGCAAGGGCGACCTCTACACCGCCCGCCTGACCCTCGACATCACACCCGCGATGCGGGCACGCATCAAGGTGTCGGCCTTCACGCAAGGCGTGACCGTGGCCGACCTGCTGCGTGGCCTGTTGGAGCGGGAGTTTCCAGAGCACCGCAGGGAGAACGCACCATGACTGCATCCGCTTCGCCTGCCGCTGGCGCGGCTACGGCTGCACTTGCCGGCCAGCCTGCCAGCGCGCCGCTGACGCGCGTGGCGCTTGCCTACATCGAACCACGCTTCAAGCTCTACCTGCGCTTCGGCGAACCTGCGCGCACGCACCAGCTCGACCGCTGGCGCCGTTGCGCGGTGTTCCTGCCGGGCGCCATGTTGTGCCGTATCCGCTGGCAGGCCAACGACTACGGCACTGTGCGTTGGCAGCTCATGGTGATGCAGGCTTGCACGCCGCTGGATGCAGCGCAGCGCATCCCCGGCGTGCAGCCGGGGGCGCGCTTGCTGCTCCACGCCGAAGGGGAGAACCAGGTGCGCGCGGTGCTGGAGTGCATCGACGCCATCGAGGCGCTGGGCATCGCGCCCGCCGCTGTCTCGCCCGCGTACTGGCGCACGCTCGCCAACCGGCTCGCTGCACGCCTGCCGCTGCCCGAATACACCGCCGAGCGGCACGCTGCCTGGCTAACCGGGAGGACGCTGCCATGACGCTTCCATCCGCCGTTGCCAGCGCAACCGGCATCCCGCCGCATCCTCGCTCGCGCCTGCGCGCTCGCCTCGTGTTGGCGGGCCTGTCCGCCTGCGGCCTCGCTGCGCTCGCCTGGGCGTCCTTCGTGCATCCGCTGCCGCGCCTGATCTACAACCCGTCCGACAGCGTGGCGGTCGGCTGGTATCGCGTCGATCCGCAAGGCCACGGCACCGGCTCGCTGCCACGTCCCTTGTCCGTGGGCAGCATCGTCCTGACCACGCTGCCGCCAGACGCCGCCGCGCTGGCCGCGCAGCGCGGCTACCTGCCGGCGCGCGTGCCGCTGCTCAAGCGCGTGGGCGCCGTCGCGCCGCAGGAGTTGTGCAGCACTGGCCGCGTCGTCCGCATCGACGGCGTGCCTTCGGCCGCCGTGCTGCCTGCCGACCGCTGGGGCCGGCCGCTGCCATCCTGGCAGCAATGCCGCCGCCTCGAATCCGGCGAACTGTTCCTCTTGAGTGTGACCAACCCGGCGTCGTTCGACAGCCGGTATTTCGGGCCGGTCAGCGCATCCGCCGTGATCGGGGTCGCGCATCCAGTCTGGCTGGAATCCCGCCCATGATGGCCGCCGACTCGCTGCACGTTGCCGTGCATCTTGTCGTGCCATCGGGCGTGTCGCTCTGCTGGCCGTCGCCGTGTCGTCGCGCGTGCAGTGCGGGTGCATTCGCACCGCACTTCGCGCTGCCTTCGGCGCAGCCGTCCAACGTGCAGGCGTCTTGCCTCGAACGCGCCCGGCCTATGGCCGTCGCCGCGTTCGCCGGCGCGCTGGCTGCTCGCGCAGCAGCACCGCCGGGCCGCCGCTGCCCGGAGCGCCAGCGAGGGGCAAAGGCGGAAGGCAAGACAAAAGGACGCGGCACCGGGCCGCGTCGAAAGCCAGTCTGCACATGGGGGTGGCGCGGCACGCAGCGGCTTCGCCGCCGTGCCGCGTGGGGCGCGAGGCCCGCGCCAATGCAGGGCTGTCCGCGTGCTTCACACGACCGGACACGCCAGAGCTTGCAGGGAGCGCAGCCATGACCGACCGCCGCGACGATGATTTCCGCATCCGCCCCAGCGCACCGAAGAACCGGGGCCAGAGCTTCGTTTCCAAGGTGCTCAAGCAGGCAGGCAAGGCCAGTAGCGGCAAGTCGTCGGTGCGCCGTCCCGGCACTGCCAGCGGCTCCGGGAGGGGCAACGGCCAGCGGCCCGGCTCGCGCCTGGGGCGCGGCCACACGGCGGCGCGCTTCGCCGGAGCGAAGCTGACGCCCATGTCGCGGCGCGTGACCATCAAGACGCTACTGGTCAACCAGCGCCAAGCCAGCCCGCAGTCGCTCGCCAAGCACCTGCGCTACATCGAGCGCGATGGCGTAGGCCGCGATGGCGAGCCGGGCCAAGCCTACGGGCAGCAGACCGATGCCGCCGACCTCGACGCCTTCAAGGAACGCTGCACCGACGACCGGCACCATTTCCGCTTCATCCTCTCGCCCGAGGATGGGGCCGAGCTGGAAGACCTACGCACCTACACGCGGCACCTGATGGGCCGCATGGAGGCCGACCTGGGCACGGGCCTTGATTGGGTGGCCGTCAACCACTGGAACACCGACAACCCGCACACGCACATCGTCGTGCGCGGGCGCGACGATACGGGCAGAGACCTCATCATCGCGGGCGACTACATCGCCGATGGCTTCCGCCATCGTGCGGCCGAACTGGCGACCGAATGGCTGGGGCCACGCACCGAGCTGGAGATCCAGCAGACCTTGCAGCGCGAGGTGGAACAGGAGCGGTGGACGAGCCTGGATCGCACGCTCAAGCGCGAGCTGGGCGACGATGGCCTGGTGCATGTCGAACGGCTCAACGAGCCGAGGTTGCAACGCCAGCGCCTGCTGCTGATCGGCCGGCTGCAACGCTTGCAGCGTCTGGGCCTGGCCGACGAAACGCAGCCGGGCACCTGGGCGGTCCATACCGACGCCGAAAAGACCCTGCGCGCCCTGGGCGAGCGTGGCGACATCATCCGCACCATGCAGCGGGCCATGAGCGGCCAGCCGCGCGAGCTGGCGGTGTTCGAGCCGGGCGAGGATGGCCGAACCATCCTCGGCCGCGTGGCCGCGAAGGGGCTGGCCGACGAACTGCGCGACCGGGGCTATCTGGTCATCGACGGGGTGGATGGCAAGGCCCACTACGTCGCGCTCAACGCCCGCGACGAGCTGGCGAACTACCCAGCCGGTGCCGTGGTGGAGGTGAAGGGATCGGCCGACGTGCGCGCCGCCGACAAGAACATCGCCGCACTGGCGAGCGGTGGCCTGTACCGCACCGATCATCACCTCGCCATCGCGCAGGGTCAGGCCGTACCGGGCCGCGATCCGCAGGAAGTCGTCGCGGCCCACGTCCGCCGGCTGGAAGCCCTGCGCCGCGCTGGCATCGTGGAGCGCGTGGCCGAGGGACTATGGAAGGTGCCGGACGACCTGGCCGAACAGGGCCGCCGCTACGACGCGCAGCGCCTGGGCGGCGTGGCCGTGGAACTGAAATCGCACCTGCCCATCGAGCGGCAGGCCCGCGTTATCGGGGCCACCTGGCTTGACCAGCAGTTGATCGGCGGCGGCTCGGGCCTGGGCGACCTAGGCTTTGGCGGCGAGGCCAAGCAGGCAATGCAGCAGCGCGCCGACTTCCTGGCCGAACAGGGGCTGGCCGAGCGGCGTGGGCAGCGCGTGATCCTCGCGCGCAACCTGCTGGGCACGTTGCGCAATCGGGAGCTGGTGCAGGCCGCCAAGGACATTGCGGCCGAAACCGGCTTGGAACATCGGCCTGCGGGTGACGGTCAGCGCGTGGCCGGTATCTACCGGCGCAGCGTCATGCTCGCCAGTGGGCGCTACGCCATGCTCGATGACGGCAAGGGGTTCAGTCTGGTGCCGTGGCGGCCGGTGGTCGAGCAGCGGCTGGGCCAGCAGCTTGCCGCTACGGTGCGCGGCGGCGGCGTGTCCTGGGAGATAGGACGGCAGCGTGGGCCTGCCGTTGGTTAACTTCCTACGATAGCAGTGTCCGGCACGGGGTCGCACAATAAACCGATTGACGGTCGGTTTTTTGTGGTGGATACTCTTGAGTTCGAGTCAAAGCTCGGAGCCGACAACATTGACCAACCACAGCGTACCAACACTTGGCGATCTGGAAATCGCCGTGCTCGAAGACATCTGGCGCTTCGGCCCGTCCGACACCAAGGCGGTGTACGCGCGCATTGGGCAGTCTCGCTCGATTTCCTTGAACACCGTGCAATCCACGCTAGAACGTCTGTTTCGCAAGGCCATGCTCCAGCGCGAAAAGATCAGCCATGCCTACGAATACTCGGCACGAGTATCTCGCCGGGAACTGATCCAGAAGCTGGTCGAGTCCACGGTGCGTCGTGTCGCAGGCCCGCAGCCGGATGCGTTGTTGAGCGCCTTTGTCGATCTTGCTGCAAGGGCGGATGATGACCAGCTCAAGAGGCTGGAGGAGTTGATTGCCCGTCGTCGCGCTGAATTGGATCAGCCGTGATGACGAGTTATGGCCCACTACTTCAGTTCGCATTGCTATCCGGCTTCGTGCTGGCAGTAACGCTTACCCTGCTGATTGGAGCCTGCGAGCGCCCATTACGCCGTGCGCTGTCGGGAAAGACCCCCTATCAGCGAGCAAGAGTGTCTTGGTGGATGCTGGTAACACCCGCATTGGCGGGTATTGCCTATACGGCCATGACCATAGCCATGCCGTCGATGTTTGATGATTCGGCCAGATTTGCCGCTGCCTGCTCTGCGCACGCTGACACGCTGCTGCACCTGTGCGTTTGGCACCCGAGCGGCAATGGGCAAAGTGCCTGGCTATGGGGAGCATTGGCATTGTTGGCGGGATACGCGGTTTGGCTGGCTTTACGGGCCGCAGTTGGCCTTTGGCGTGCTCGTCGAACCCTTGCCTCGATGGTGCGCCTGAGCTGGCGTCCGGGGCATCCAGACAAACTTCGCGTGCTTGATGTCGATCAGCCTATGGCGCTGGCTTGTGGCGTCGGGAATGGCCACATCCTGCTTTCAACCTCGTTGATGCGGCGACTCGACCCAACGCAATTGCGCGTGGTGCTGGCGCACGAACAGGCTCATATCGCCAATCGAGATGTGCTGCATCGCCTGATCGCTGTCGTCTTGTCGAGCATCCAGTTGCCGGGCACTCGTCGCCGGCTGTTGCGCGATCTGGAACTCGCCTTGGAACAGCGTTGTGATTTCGCTGCTGCAAACGAAGTGGGATGCCCTGTCGCCGTGGCCGAGACCATCGTTGCAGTGGAGAAGATATTTCGGCAACACGCCAAGGAACAGGTGCCATTGGCGATGGCGTTCTTTTCCGATTTTATCCCTGAGCGTGTCGAGGCGTTGCTGTCGCCCAAGCACTCGTCTGTCTCATACTTGGGGCCGATGCTAGGCATTCTTGTTCTGGCGTTTTGCAGCCTATCTACAGGATGGCTGCATTCTGTGACCGAATCTCTCATCACTGTGATGACGAGGTAAGTCCATATGCGCGCGTGCTGTGTTTTTTTGCTCAAAAAACCGATTGACGATCGGTCTTATGGCGATTCCGCTCCGGCGTGCGCGGGAAGTCGTCACGCGGAATCGTTTGCTCGCCATCTGTTGTCGTCGTGAGGGTTTTCATGAATTTGATCCGCTTAGTAGTCTTGGTGTTCGTCGGAGCCTGCGGTACGTCCGCAGCCCTAGCCGCCGAACCCCTGCGGTTGGAGGAAGCAGTCTCCCGCGCGCTGGCCGCCCATCCATCCATTACCGCCGAAACGGCGCAACTCCAGGCCGTTCGAGCCCGCACGCAGCGCGAAGCCCTGCCACCGCCTTACACCATTGGCGGCGAGGTAGAGAACGTCGCCGGGAACGGCAACCTGCGAGGTATTCGCTCGGCCGAAACGACATTGCGCATCGGTCGGGTCATAGAACTCGGTGGCAAGCGCGAGGCTCGCCAAACGCTGGGACAAGCCGAACTGAGAGAACAAGAGCATCAGGCCACCAAAACGCGGATCGACCTGGCCAGTTCAACTACGGCCCGCTTCATTGAAGTGCTCGCTAGGCAACAGCGATTGACGTATGCCGAGGAGCGTATCAAGCAAGCGGAGCGCACCCGTCGAGAGGTTGCAGCGTGGGTAAAAGCCGCTCGCAATCCTGAGTCGGATTTGCAGGCCGCCGATATTGCGGTCGCTGAGGCGCAGCTCAATCGCGAGAGTGCTGAACTCGAATTGGCGAGCGCCAAGATGACTTTGGCCGCGAGCTGGGGGGCAATGACCCCCGACTTCGGCGAAGTCGTCGGCGACCTCCAAACCTTGCCGACCGTGGCGCCATTCGAGACGTTGGCTACCCGTTTGCCTATGACGCCGGAACTGTGGGCTTCGCGCTTGCGGGCCGACACCATCGGCGCCCGGCGCCGGCTCGCGGAGGCCGAAGCCAAACCCAACATTGACGTCAGCTTGGGCGTGCGACGTTTGGAAGCCTTCAAGGATCACGGCGTGGTGATGTCGATCTCGGTGCCGTTGGGTAGCCCGACGCGCTCTGGATACGCGGTGTCCCAGGCAAATGCGGAGCTTGCTGCGCTGGAAGCGCGGCGTGACGCCGAACGCTTCGAGCGCCACCAGACCCTGTTCGACAAGTATCAAGAACTCACGCACGCGCGAACAGAGGCTGAATCGTTACGCGCACGAATGCTGCCTATGGCTGAAAGCGCCCTGACAACAACTCGTCGCGGCTTTGAGCAAGGCCGATTCTCTTATTTGTCGCTGGCCCAAGCGCAGCGGACGCTGTTCGATCTGCGTGCGCGTGCTGTCGAAGCCGCCACCCGCTATCACCTTCTGCTGGTCGAGGTGGAACGCCTCACCGCCACCGTTGAGGACACCGCACCATGATTCGCATTCTCTCCCTGTTACTCCTTTGCGTATTTGCCGCTGCATGCAGCCCTGGCGGCGACAAACCCAAAGAGGAGGCCAGTGCCCAAGCCAGCGGAAGCTATGAGCGCGGGCCAAACAATGGCCGACTACTCCGTGATGGAGACTTCGCCCTGGAAGTCACCATCTACGAAACCAATGTGCCCCCGCATTACAGGCTCTACGCCTATCGCGACGGCAAGCCAGTCGCTCCCGCCGATGTCGTTGCGACTATCAAACTCTCCCGTTTGGATGGCGAGGTCAACCAGTTCACGTTCACGCCAGAGGGCAACTATCTGGTCGGCAGCGGTGAAGTGATCGAGCCGCATTCGTTCGATGTCGCCGTGTCCGCCGAACATGCCGGAAAGAAGTCCACTTGGTCTTACCAGTCCTATGAGGGCCGCGTAAGCATTCCGGCCGGCATCGCCAAGGATGCCGGTATCAAAACCGAATCAGCAGGGCCGGCAGTCATCCGAGACGTTGTGCGGTTGATGGGAACCGTTGTCCTAGATGCCGACAGACACGCGGCGGTTGGCGCACGCTTCCCTGGCATCGTGCGATCGGTGAACGTGCAGCAGGGCGAGCGAGTCCGCCGCGGCCAGACGCTGGCCGTCGTAGAGGGCAACGACAGTATGCGTACCTACCCGATTACCGCACCGTTCGATGGCGTGGTGCTCGCACGCAATACGAACGTCGGTGACGTGGCCGAGGCAGGTGCGCTGTTCGAGCTGGCCGACCCGTCCAACGTATGGATCGACCTGCGCGCCATTGGCACCGATGCCGAAGCCCTAAAGCCAGGACAGCCAGTACGAATCCGGTCAGCGACTGGGAAGACCGAAGCCAGCGGAAAGATTCAGCGACTGTTGCCGGTGGCCGGCAGCGGCCAGAGCGTCATTGCCCGCGTCAGCATCCCGAACTTGGAGGGACGTTGGCGCCCAGGTATGACCGTGGCAGCCGAGGTCACAGTAGGCACGCGCAACGTACCGCTGGCGGTAAAAGAGTCGGGGTTGCAGCGATTCCGCGACTTCACCGTGGTGTTCACGCAAGTCGGCGAGACATACGAAGTCCGAATGCTCGAACTTGGCGATCGTGATGGTGAATACGTTGAGGTGACTGGAGGACTCAAGCCCGGCACGAACTACGTGGCCGAGCAAAGTTTCCTGATACGCCAAGACATCGAAAAGTCTGGCGCAAGCCACGATCACTGAGGACGCGGATATGCTCGAACGTATCATTCGCGCGTCCATCGCGCATCGCTGGCTCGTGCTTCTATTGGTGCTCGCCCTGTCCGGGCTGGGGATCTGGAACTACAGCCGCTTACCGATCGACGCGATACCGGACATTACCAATGTCCAGGTACAGATCAATACCGAGGCGCCAGGCTACTCGCCAATGGAGGCTGAGCAGCGCGTCACTTTCCCGGTTGAGACGGCGCTGGCTGGCCTCGCTCGGCTCGACTACACCCGCTCGGTTTCCCGCTACGGTCTGTCGCAGGTCACTGCGGTCTTTGAGGACGGCACTGACATTTACTTTGCCCGTCAGCAGGTCGCCGAACGCTTGCAGCAGGCATCTTCGCAACTTCCGGCGGGCCTGAATCCCTCTCTCGGGCCAGTGGCAACCGGCCTGGGCGAGATATTCATGTACACCTTGGAACCCGAAAAGGGCTACGAGGAAATATGGACGCCGACCGCGCTGCGCACGTTGCAGGACTGGTCGGTGCGTCCGCAGCTCCGCAATCTGAAAGGCGTCACCGAGGTCAACACCATCGGCGGCTACGTGCGTCAATTCCACATCACGCCCGATCCGGTCAAGCTGCTGGCCTACGAGTTGACGATGAACGACGTGCTGAACGCCGTCGCGCGGAACAACGCCAACGTCGGCGCCGGCTACATCGAACGTCATGGCGAGCAGTACCTGATCCGCATCCCCGGACAAGTGCGCGACATCGAGCGACTGCGGAAAATTGTCGTGGCAACGCGCGATGGACTGCCACTCCGAATTGGCGACGTGGCGGAAGTTCTAGAGGGTAGCGAACTGCGAACCGGCGCGGCCACGAAAGACGGCAAAGAGGTCGTGCTGGGTACGGCATTCATGCTGATTGGCGAGAACAGCCGAGCAGTTGCACAGCGCACAGTAGAAAAGCTCGCTGAGATCGACGCGACACTTCCCGAGGGAGTCCGCGCGCACGCGGTTTACGACCGCACTCAACTCGTTGATCGCACCATCGCAACCGTGCAGAAGAATCTTCTGGAAGGCGCGTTGCTGGTGATCGCCGTGCTGTTCCTGTTGCTGGGCAACTTGCGTGCAGCCCTGATAACCGCTGCGGTGATTCCGCTCGCCATGTTGCTGACGATCACTGGCATGGTGCAGAACCGCATCTCGGCCAACCTAATGAGCCTGGGCGCGCTGGATTTCGGCCTGATTGTCGATGGTGCGGTCATCATCGTGGAAAACTGCTTGCGCAGGTTCAGTGAACGACAGCACCAGCTCGGTCGCCTGCTGACCCGTGATGAGCGTTTCTCGCTGGTTTCGAGCGCCAGCGCAGAGGTCATCAAGCCTGCCCTGTTCGGGTTGTTCATCATCACGGCTGTTTACCTTCCGATCTTCGCGTTGTCTGGTGTGGAAGGAAAGATGTTCCATCCGATGGCCCTCACCGTCGTGATCGCATTGACTGGTGCGATGGTGTTATCGTTGACCTTCGTGCCTGCTGCGGTCGCACTGTTTGTCACCGGCAAGGTTTCCGAGAAGGAAACCAAGGTGATGCGCGGCATCAGCCGCTTCTATGCGCCACTTCTCCAGAAGGCAATCAAGCTGAGAGTCGCCGTCGTCGCGGCGGCGGCAGTGCTGGTGGTGCTATCTGGTTTGCTTGCGACGCGCTTGGGCACCGAGTTCATCCCCAATCTGGATGAAGGTGACATCGCCTTGCACGCGATGCGCATTCCCGGAACGAGTCTGACCCAGGCGATTGGTATGCAGCGCCAGTTGGAGGCGCGGATCAAGGAGTTTCCAGAGGTGGAGGAAGTCGTCGCCAAGATCGGTACTGCTGAGGTTGCGACTGACCCCATGCCGCCTTCGGTGGCTGACACTTTCATCATGCTCAAGGATCGTAGCGAATGGCCCGATCCGCGCAAACCGAGAGCCGTACTGCTTGCCGAACTGGAGAAGGCGGTGAACGCCATTCCCGGCAACAACTACGAGTTCACTCAACCCGTGCAGATGCGCATGAATGAGTTGATCGCAGGTGTCCGTGCCGAGGTGGCGATCAAGGTGTATGGCGATGACATGGAGCAACTGGCCCAAATAGGCTCGAAGATTGAAGCCGTGGCCGAGAGTATCGAGGGGTCTGCCGACGTGGCGCTCGAACAGATTACGGGCCTGCCGCTGATGACGATCACGCCGAACGTGGATGCGCTGTCCCGATACGGCTTGGCGATCGACGACGTACAGCAAACGGTGGCAATCGCCCTTGGCGGTGCCGTCGCCGGCCAGGTGTTTGAGGGCGATCGCCGATTCGATATCGTAGTTCGGCTGCCCGAAGCGCAACGCCAAGACCCGAAGGCACTGGCGACACTGCCCATTCCGGTTCCGGCCGGCGCTGCTGCCGGGCTGGGCCAAGCCGCCTACGTGCCGCTCGGGCAGCTTGCGTCGATCGAAGTGGCGCCCGGCCCCAATCAGATCAGCCGCGAGAACGGTAAACGCCGGATCGTTATCACCAGCAATGTGCGCGGACGCGATCTAGGGTCGTTCGTGGAAGAACTGCGTGAACGCGTAAGCCGTGAAATCACGCTGCCAGAGGGCTATTGGGTCAACTACGGAGGCACGTTCGAGCAACTCATCTCGGCTAGCCAACGCCTGTCCGTCGTCGTACCGGCTGTACTGGTTCTGATCTTCGGCCTGCTGTTCATGGCCTTCGGTTCGGGCCGGGATGCCACTGTCGTCTTTAGCGGTGTGCCGTTAGCGCTGACGGGTGGCGTTGCCGCATTGTGGCTGCGCGATATTCCGCTTTCGATTTCGGCAGGGGTCGGCTTCATTGCCCTATCCGGTGTGGCAGTGCTCAACGGCCTGGTGATGGTGAGCTTCATTCGCAAGCTGCACCACGATGGCGCGCCGATTCAGGATGCCATTGTGAATGGCGCGATGACGCGGCTACGCCCGGTGCTGATGACTGCGCTGGTTGCAAGCCTCGGTTTCGTACCGATGGCCATCAACGTTGGAACGGGCGCGGAAGTGCAACGACCCCTCGCAACTGTCGTCATCGGCGGCATTGTCTCTTCGACGCTGCTGACGTTGCTGGTACTGCCGGCCCTGTATCGCCTCATTCATCGGCGTACCGACCGCCAGAACACCGCGCCAGCGTAAGCACGATGCCAATTTATCAACAGGTTCACATGGTGCGGCGAACGCAAGAAAGATGCTTGCCGCACTCGAACAACAAGGATTTTTAGGAGATTAATTGAGGTATGACATTCATGCGTGAAAGATCACTTGACGTAATACTGGATCGCTATCGACCGATCTGGCAACGGATTTCCCTGTTTCTCATGGCGACGGTTCTCCTGTTGTTCGCGTGTGCGAATCAGGCGCTCGCCCATGCCGTTGCCGAGGGTGATAAGGGCTACATCCAGGAAATATCCGGCGTCAACCTCATCCCTTTTATGTATCTAGGGGCGAAGCACATGGCGACAGGGTACGACCATATCCTGTTCCTGCTCGGTGTGATCTTCTTCCTGTACCGGATGAAGCATATCGCCCTGTATGTGACGCTATTTGCCATCGGCCACTCGACGACGATGCTGCTTGGCGTGTATTTCAACGTCGGGATAAACAGCTACATCATCGACGCGATCATCGGTCTTTCGGTGGTTTACAAGGCGCTCGACAACATCGGCGCATTTCAGCGTTGGCTCGGCTTCCAGCCCAACACGAAAGTCGCAACAGTCGTATTCGGACTCTTTCACGGATTCGGCCTGTCAACCAAGATCATCGAATACAACATCTCGCCCGATGGCCTGATTCCAAATCTTTTGGCATTCAATGTCGGCGTTGAAATCGGGCAGTTGATCGCGCTCGGCACTATTCTGATCGCAATGAGCTACTGGCGCCGAACAGCTAGTTTCTGGCGCCATGCGTACACCGCCAACGTAGCGATGATGTGTGCCGGTTTCATCCTGATCGGCTATCAGCTCACCGGCTATTTCGTTTCCTGAATCAAACACGGAGAAAATTCCATGTACAACGTATCCAAGCCAACCCTCGACGACCTTCCATCGTCGAAACAACTGCTGCGCTCGACGCTCATTGCACTCGTCGCCGCCATCGCAATTTTGGTCGGCATCGTCCTTCCCTCCGAGTACGCGATCGACCCAACAGGGATTGGTCGCGTCCTCGGCCTGACGGAAATGGGGGAGATCAAGGCGCAATTGGCCGAAGAAGCCGCTGCGGATGCCGCGAAGGATGCAGCCATGCCCGCTGCCGCGACGACAGGGAATGCAGGCACCGCCGCGCCTGCACAAGCACAGAACGCCGCGCAGGCGGAGAACGGCGCCGCCTGGCGCGATGAAATGCGCGTCGCACTCAAGCCCGGCCAAGGGGCGGAGGTGAAGTTGAGTATGAAGGCCGGCGAGCAGGTCGAGTTCAGTTGGGTTGCCGAAGGGGGCGTTGTGAACTTCGATACCCACGGCGATGGTGGCGGCCAGTCCATCAGTTATGAAAAGGGTCGCGCGGTGCCCGCTAGCAATGGCGTGATCGAGGCTGCCTTTAGTGGAAATCACGGTTGGTTCTGGCGGAACCGTGGCGACGCTGACGTGACGGTGATTGTTCGCACTCGCGGTCAATACATGGAAATGAAGCGCGTCTTGTGATTGGCAAATTGGTTACGGGCACATGCCCATGCACTCCGGCTTCCCCCCCATGCCAATTGCATGGCAGGAAGCCGAAGTTTCCCGCCCTGCCACATAGGCCGGGCCTCATCCCAGGAGATATTGAAATGAACATTCGTCCGGTTTTGATTGCAGCTCTAGCCAGCGCCTCGCTCGCTTCGCCATTCGTGATGGCCCATACCGGCGGGCATGACGACGATGCGAAGGCGATACCGAAGACATGCGAGCAATTGGCAGATACGAAGCGGTATATCAGTGACGTGGCTTATCCCGAAGTAAAGAAGCTGAAGGAGCAATGCGACGCCGCGAAGAAGAAGCCAAACGCGGCGCAATCTTCTGCGGAACGCCGCCCGTCCAACGGCGGCAACTGATTGTTTAGGGCGTAGCCGCGACTCACAGGTCGCGGCTACCGCCTGCGATGCGCACTCGTGGGAGCTATTCGTCTATGGAGTTGAGACATCTAAAATACTTTCTCGCCGTGGCGGAGGAGCTTCACTTCGCTAGAGCTTCGGAGAAGCTGCACATTGAACAATCTCCACTTTCTCGCGCCATTAAGGAGCTAGAGGAGGAACTAGGTGTTGTACTGTTTGCCCGTACCACACGCAGCACTCGCCTAACACGTGCAGGTAAGTTGTTTCTGGAGCATGTCCGCCGGGTATTTGCTGTTCTGCAACAAGCGCGCGACAGCGTAAAAGCAGCGGCCAATGGATTTCACGGTCAGTTGCGGGTGGCCTTATCGGACGGCATTACACCGTCGCGCCTTCCGGCGGTGCTCGCTTTGTGCCGACAGGAAGAACCTGAAGTCGAGATTCGCTTCTCCGAAGTGCCGTTGTCGCAACAAATCAAGGGGCTACACGACGATCTTTATGACGTAGGATTCGCGCAATCAGACGAAGTGGGCGAGGGCATCGTCGCTATACCCGTCTGGAGCGATGCGCTCATGGTGGCTGTACCTGCTCGACATCCTCTGCTGGCGCATAAGCGCATTCCGTTGGAGGAACTGCTCCGCTACCCTCTGGTTCTGTGCGATCCACAGGTTTGCGAAAGCCACGCGAAACACGTTGATCGGGTACTGCGCCGTGCGGACATGGAACCCTTGATCGCGGAGCGCGTGGCCTCCTGCGATTTGATGATGGCGCTTGTATCGGCCGGCTTCGCGCTTGGGCTTACGGGTGCAGCACACATTACAGCTAGCAGAGAACCGGGCGTGGTGGCCCGCCCCTTGGCATCACGTGTCCCACCCCTGACAACCTATCTGCTGCACCCTATAGGCGAACCATCGGAGGTTCTGGCTCGATTCATTGAGCGCGTACAGGCCATCGAATCTCTGGAATCTCCCAGGCCCATGCTGGGCCGCAATCTTGATCCCCCGGAGGAACCTGCGCCATGACGAAGATCATCCTTTTCTTGCTGGTGCCGGTGTTGACCGCCTGCGGCCAGTCCGAAACGTCTCAGAAGGCCAACACATCGGAAGCGAATATCCCAACGGTGGAGGAACTGGCAGCCAATCCCGAACGGTTGAAGGAACTACGCCAGCAGTGCAAGACGGATCGGCCCAAGCTGGGTGACGTGCTCTGCAATCGGGTGGCCGAGGCCACGCGCAAACGGTTCTATGGCGACGGCGAAACGCCCTACACGCCGCCGAAGGAATCGCCCAAGTTCTGATCGTTGGCAGTTCGCCGCATCGGCTTCAATTTTCTGTTCGACACGCCGCAATGCGCTATCGCTTGCGGCGTTTTTCTTTGGTTCGACGCCGCGCGAATTCTGTCTTTTTGCTCGACCTTTCTGCTCGAAACGGTCTTTGACCGGCACTGACCCGGCACCGATCCTGACGCTAGCGGCACGTCCTTGTGCCGCGCTTTCCATGAGGAAGAAGCGCAGGAGAAATCGGAGGCCAGGTAATGCAAGGGACGAACGTGCTGTTCGGTCAGATCGCCGTGGTATTCGGCATCGTGATCGCCGGCGTGTGGGGCGCCACACAATGGACAGCAGCCGCCCTTGGTTATCAGCTACGCCTTGGCTCGCCCTGGTTCGATCTTCTTGGCACACCGATCTACCACCCGTGGAAGCTGTTTGAGTGGTGGTTCTTCTTCGATGCCTACGCGCCGCGCGTGTTCGATACCGGCGGCGCCATCGCGGGTGGCAGCGGCCTGCTGGCGGTGGTGGTCGCCATCGGCATGTCGATCTGGCGCTCACGGCAATCGCGCCTGGTCACGACCTACGGCTCGGCGCGCTGGGCGAACGCGGATGACATTCGCAAGGCGGGTCTGACGCAGCCGGCCGGCGTATTCCTCGGCCAGCACGACCGCCAGTACCTGCGGCATGAAGGCCCGGAACACGTCCTGACCTTCGCTCCCACACGCTCAGGCAAAGGTGTCGGCCTGGTGGTGCCGACGCTGCTTTCCTGGTCTGCGTCCGCCGTCATCCACGACATCAAAGGCGAGAACTGGCAGATCACTGCCGGCTGGCGTAGCCGTTTCAGCCACTGCCTGCTGTTCAACCCCACCGATGCAAAGTCGGCGGCCTACAACCCACTGCTGGAGGTGCGGCGCGGCGCGCATGAGGTGCGCGACGTGCAGAACATCGCGGACATTCTGGTCGATCCCGAAGGTGCGCTGGAGAAGCGCAACCATTGGGAAAAGACCAGCCATGCGCTGTTGGTCGGCGCCATCCTGCATGTGCTCTACGCGGGCGAAGACAAGACGCTGCGCGGCGTCGCCAACTTCCTGTCCGACCCGGCCAGCCCCTTCGAGCTGACCTTGCACCGGATGATGACCACGCCGCACCTCGGCGATGGGCCGCATCCTGTCGTCGCTTCGGCGGCGCGCGAAGTGCTCAACAAGTCGGACAACGAGCGTTCCGGCGTGTTGAGCACCGCCATGTCGTTCCTCGGCCTGTACCGCGACCCCACGGTGGCCGAAGTCACATCGCGCTGCGACTGGCGCATTGCCGACCTGATCGCGGCAGAGCATCCGGTGTCGCTGTATTTGGTGGTGCCGCCCTCGGACATATCGCGGACGAAGCCGCTCATCCGCCTGATCCTCAACCAGATCGGCCGGCGCCTCACCGAATCGCTCGATGGCTCCGATGGCATCGAGCGCCGCCACAAGCTGCTACTGATGCTCGATGAGTTCCCTGCGCTGGGACGCCTGGACTTCTTTGAGACGGCCTTGGCCTTCATGGCGGGCTACGGCATCCGCAGCTTCCTCATCGCGCAGTCGCTCAACCAGATCGACAAAGCCTACGGCCAGAACCATTCGATTCTCGACAACTGCCATGTGCGCGTGACGTTCGCCACGAACGACGAGCGCACGGCCAAGCGCATTTCCGAGACGCTGGGCACGGCCACCGAACTGCGCGCCCAGCGCAACTACGCGGGCCACCGGCTCGCGCCGTGGCTGGGCCACCTGATGGTGTCGCGCCAGGAAACCGCGCGCCCGCTGCTGACGCCGGGCGAAGTCATGCAGCTTCCGCCCGACGAGGCCGTGGTGATGGTGTCCAGCGTGGCGCCGATCAAGGCCAAGAAGCTGCGCTACTACGCGGACGCCAATTTCAAGCGTCGCGTGCTGCCGCCGCCCGCGCTGGCGGACGGGCAGTACGCCGACGCGCCGCCGTCGCGGCCCGACGACTGGAGCGGGCTGGCGATTCCTGCCGTGCCCGCTGCACTGGCCGCCGCATCCGCCGATGGCCTGGAGAACTTGGGTTCGACCGACGACGGCGGCCCGCGCCGTCAGCCCGAACTCGCCGAAACCGTCGCCTATGACCCCGAGCTGGCCGCTCCCGCGGCCGACCTTGGGCTGCTCGATGACGACGACGACCCGCCGCTTCGCCTTCCTCGCCAGCTTGATCCAGCCATGCAGCGCACGGCCCGGCTGGCTTCCCTCGACCCCAACGACGGAATCGAGCTATGAGCCACTACCGCCTCAACCTGTTCATCCAGCCGGAGCACGCCAAGCGGCTCGATGAGCTGGCCGCCAAGAAAGGCGTGTCCAAGTCATCCATCGTCGCGGCGGCGCTTGCATCGTGGCTGTCGCCCGATGCCGCCGACCAGCGCGAGGCAGCCATCGCCAAGCGGCTGGATCGCCTCTCGCGCCAGGCCGAGCGCATGGAGCGCGACCAGAACATCCAGATCGAGACGCTGGCGCTGTTCATTCGCTACTACCTCACGGTCAGCACGCCAGTCCCCGAAGCGCACCAAGAGGCCGCTCGCGCACAGGGCAAAGCGCGCTTCGAGCAGTTCGTTGAACAGTTGGGTCGCCACCTGCTGCGCGGGCGAAGCCTGGTGCGCGACGTGGTGGAGGAGCTGCATCCCGACCCGATGCGGATGGAGGACGCGGCGGCAGCCGCGCAAGCGCAGGAGCGTGTGTCATGAGCGCCGTTCCGCAGTCCATGAGTGCCACGTCGCTCGACCGCCGCATCCAGATGCTGCGCACGGCGATGGGGCCGCTGATCGCCGCCGCGCTCGAAGACCCGGACGTGGTGGAGGTGATGCTGAATCCTGATCGCACCCTTTGGGTGGATCGGCTTTCCAGTGGACGCGCGCCGATGGGCGTGGAACTGCCCGAGGCGGACGGCGAGCGAATCATCCGCCTTGTCGCCGCCCACGTCGGCGCGGAAGTCCATCGCGGCCAGCCGCTGCTGTCCGCCGAGTTGCCCGAAACGGGCGAACGCTTCGAGGGCATCTTGCCGCCGGCCGCGCCGGGACCGGCCTTCGCGCTGCGCAAGCGCGCCATCGGCGTGATTCCGCTGGAGCGGTACGTCATCGACGGGATGATGACCAGCGCGCAGGCGGGCTTTCTCGTTCGCGCCGTCCGCGAGCGGCAGAACGTCTTGATCGCCGGCGCCACCAGCAGTGGCAAGACCACGCTTGCCAATGCGTTGCTGGCCGAAATCGCCGCCACCGGCGACCGCGTGCTGGTGCTCGA
Organism: Dechloromonas sp.; assembly: GCA_017302355.1. The sequence goes on along the minus strand of JAFLDQ010000027.1, from coordinate 2,587 downwards.
AGACACGGTGGAACTGCAATGCGCGGCCCGCGACCACGTTCCCCTGCGCACCCGCGCAGGCGTGGTGTCGATGACCGAACTGGTGCGCTCGTCCATGCGTCTGCGGCCGGATCGCGTCGTCGTCGGCGAGGTGCGCGGCGCCGAGGCGCTGGATCTCATCAAGGTGTGGGGCACGGGCCATCCGGGCGGCATCGCCACGATCCATGCCGGCTCCGCATTGGGCGCGCTGCTGCGCCTGGAGCAACTGATTCTCGAAGTGGCGGTGAACCCGCCGCGTGCGCTGATCGCAGAGGCGGTCAACGTGGTGATCCACATCGCCGGGCGCGGGCGCAAGCGCCGCATCGAGAGCATCGCCCGCGTCGTCGGCTTCGACGGCGTGGGCTACCAATTGGCGGACGCGCTGGAAACGCCGTTTCCCGAGCTGCCGCCACGTCCCGATGCCGCCCCCGCTGCGGCGACTTCCCCATCCCCTCACTCACTTGGAGAACTGCCATGACGCAGATGACCATTCCTGCTTTCCGTTTTTCTGCAAATCCGGCTTTGCGTCTTGCGCGGCTGCGCTGCCTGGCCCGCCCTGCGGGGCAAGGGCTGCTGCTGGCCGCGCTGCTGTTGTTCCTGGCCGGAACCGCGCAGGCCGCCGGTTCCTCGATGCCGTGGGAAGGCCCGCTGCAATCCATCCTCGAATCCATCCAGGGGCCGGTGGCGCGCATCGTCGCGGTCATCATCATCATCGCCACCGGCCTCGCGCTCGCCTTCGGCGACACGTCGGGCGGCTTCCGCAAGCTGATCCAGATCGTGTTCGGTCTGTCCATCGCGTTCGCGGCTTCGAGCTTCTTCCTGTCGTTCTTCAGCTTCTCCGGCGGGGCCGTCGTATGAGTGCCCCGGATACCTTCGCGGCCGGGTTCGAGGTGCCTTTGCACCGCTCGCTCACCGAGCCGATCTTGCTGGGCGGCGCACCGCGCACCGTGGCAATCGCCAACGGCACGCTGGCCGCCGCTGTCGGGCTGGGCCTGCAACTGTGGATTCCGGGCGTGGTGCTCTGGATCGTCGGCCATTCGCTGGCGGTGTGGGGAGCGCGCGTCGATCCGCAGTTCATGGCCGTGTTCGCCCGGCACATCAAGCACCGCCCGCTGCTGGACGTGTGAGGGGACGCCGCCATGCTGAACCTTGCCGAATACCGCCAGCGTCCGGCCTTGCTTGCCGACTGGCTGCCCTGGGCTGGATTGGTTGCGCTGGGCGTCGTCTTGAACAAGGACGGCAGTTTCCAGCGCACGGCGCGCTTTCGCGGGCCTGACCTCGACAGCGCGACGCAAGGCGAGCTGATCGCCACGTCGGCGCGGTTGAACAACGCATTGCGCCGCATGGGTTCGGGCTGGGCGCTGTTCATCGAAGCCGAGCGCCGACCCGCCGCCGACTATCCGCACTCGGAGTTTCCCGAGCCGCTGTCGTGGCTCGTGGACGAGGAACGCCGCGCCACCTTCGAGGAATCGGGCAACCACTTCGAGAGCGGCTATCACTTGACGCTGGTGTATCTGCCACCGGAAGAATCCCGTGCCCGTGCAGCCAAGATGCTCTACGAGAACACGCCGACGAATGGCGTGGACTGGCGCGAGCGCCTGCAATCCTTCGTCGCGGAAACCGATCGCGTCTTCGACCTGCTCGACGGCGTGATGCCGGAGATCGCCTGGCTGGATGACAGCCAGACGCTGACCTACCTACACGCCACTATCTCGACGCGGCGCTATCGCGTCGGCGTGCCCGAGGTGCCGTTCCACATCGACGCGCTGCTGACCGATTCCGCACTGGTCGGTGGCCTGGCGCCCATGCTGGGCGACCAGCACCTGCGCGTGGTGTCGGTGCGGGGCTTCCCGACTTCAACCTGGCCGGGGATTCTGGACGACCTCAACCGTCTCGGCTTTGCCTACCGCTGGAGCACGCGCTTTCTCTGCCTCGACAAAGCCGAAGCGGAACGGGAGTTGGGGCGCCTGCGCCGCCAGTGGTTTGCGAAAAGGAAGAACGTCATCGCGCTGCTGCGCGAAACGATCTTCCAGCAGGAAAGCCCCCTGGTGGATACCGACGCCAACAACAAGGCGGCTGACGCCGACGCCGCCTTGCAGGAGTTGGGCAGCGATCAAGTCGCCTTCGGCTACCTGACGGCGACCGTCACTGTCATGGACACGGACGCCGCCGTGGCGGACGAGAAGCTGCGCATGGTGGAGCGTGTCATCCAGGGCCGGGGCTTCGTGACCATCCCCGAAACGCTCAACGCCGTGGATGCGTGGCTGTCGTCCATTCCGGGCAATGCCTACGCCAACGTGCGGCAGCCCATCGTCTCGACGCTGAACCTGGCGCACATGATGCCCCTGTCGGCGGTATGGGCCGGGCCGGAGAAGAACGACCACCTCGACGGCCCGCCGCTGATCGTCACACGCACCGATGGCGCCACGCCGTTCCGGCTGGTGACGCACATCGGCGACGTGGGCCACACGCTGGTCGCGGGGCCGACCGGCATGGGCAAGTCGGTCTTGCTCGCCACGCTGGCGATGCAGTTCCGCCGCTATCGCGGCTCGCGCATCTTCGCCTTCGA
>JAFLDQ010000269.1 GCA_017302355.1 Dechloromonas sp. | reverse complement strand
CCGCCCAGGGCGGAGGCGCCCCCGCCGGCGCCTCCGCCGCCGCCCCCCGATTCCTGTCCGCCGCAGCCGTCGACCGCGACAGCCCGCCGCTCGGCTACGCGCTGGCCCAGCTGCACGGCATCTACATCCTGGCCCAGAACGCGCGCGGCCTGGTGCTCGTCGACATGCACGCCGCCCACGAGCGCATCCTCTACGAAAAACTGAAGGCCGCCCTCGACCGTCGCCAGATCGCCACCCAGAACCTGCTGATCCCCGCCGTCTTCGCCGCCGATCCGCTCGACATCGCCGCCGTCGAGGAACACGCCGAGGCACTGGCCGACCTCGGCTTCGCCATCGCCCCGCTCGGCCCCAACCAGCTCGGCGTGCGCGGCATCCCCGCCCTGCTCGACTCCGGCGACCCCGCCGCGCTGGCCCGTTCGCTGCTCGGCGAACTGCGCGAACACGGCATCAGCCAGCTCGCCACGGCACGGCGCAACGAACTGCTCGCCACCATGGCCTGCCACGGCGCCGTGCGCGCCCGCCGCCTGCTCAGTATCCCGGAAATGAACGCCCTGCTGCGCCAGATGGAAGAAACCGAACGCGCCGGCCAGTGCAACCACGGGCGGCCGACATGGACGGAACTGCCGCTGGCCGAACTCGACCGGCTCTTCCGGCGCGGCGAGTAGCCAGGACCGTTGCCCGCCGGTGTCGCGTTTTTCACCACCGGCGCGACGAATCTTCCTTTATAAATAACATCTTCCGGGTATTTGTTGATCCAGTGTGTGCATAATGAGATCTCCTTCGGCCATCACGTCCCCGAGCCAAGTGCACAAGCCTTCGTACCCGTTCGCCGCACGATCGATCCTGCCGGTGTTTCTCGTCGTCGGCGTCGCGAGCGCCCTGGCCGACGTTCCGCCGCTGTTTCACCCGAATGCCGGCAGCCTGCTGAACCAGGCCACCCCGCCCGCCGCCGTCCCCACCCTGCCTTCGTCGACGCTGCCCGCGCTGCCGGATGAAGCGATCGGCAAGCCCGTTCCCGACGGCGCGAAGGTCAGGGTCTCGCGTTTCGTTCTCGAAGGCGTCAGCCTGTTGCCGGCGGAACCATTGCAGGCACAACTGTCCGACCTGATCGGCCAGGAACTTGGTCTTGCCGATTTGCGCAAGGCGGCCACGCGCGTCACCGCCTTCTATCGCGAACAGGGGTATTTCCTGGCCCGCGCCTACCTGCCGACGCAGGACATTGCCGACGGCGTCGTGCGCATCGCCGTGCTCGAAGGCCGCTATGGCGCCGTCGAGACCGGCGGCTCGCCCCGGCTGGAACAGCAGCACGCGCAGGGCATCCTGGACGCGCATCAGGTCGGCGCAGGCCAGCCCATCGAGCGCTCGGCGCTCGAACGCAGTCTGATCCTGCTCGAACAGCGCGGCGGCGCGCCGGTGCGGGCGGTGATGCAGCCCGGCGCCACGGTCGGCACCTCGCACATGGTCATCGAGGCGCCGGCCGGCCCGTTGTTCAGCGGCCAGATCGGCGCCGACAACTACGGCAACCGCTACAGCGGGCAGAATCGCGCCACCGCCCTGCTCAACCTCAACAGCCCGCGCGGTGTCGGCGATTTCGCCAGCCTGTGGCTGATGAAGTCCAGAGATTCCGACGCCGTCTTCGCCGCCTACCAGACCCCCGTCGGCTACCAGGGCCTGACCCTGGGCGCCAGCTATTCGCAGTTCAACTACCAGCTTTGCTGCGAGTTCGCGCCTCTCGACCAGGAGGGCTACGCCAAGGTCTTCGGTCTGCAGGCGCGTTATCCGCTGATCCTGTCGCAACGCCGGATCCTGAATGCGGGACTCAGCTTCGAGCGCAAGCGTCTGAACGACAGCTCGGCGCTCGGTGAACTGTCCGACAAGGATGCCAACGTCGTCATTCTCTCGCTCGACGGCGTGGCGGCGACCGCCAGCGGACAGAATCGCTACCAGTTGGCGCTGGCGGGCGGCGACCTGAACATCTCGGGACCGCCGGCCTACGTCCAGGCGAACGCCGCGACGGTGGACACCGCCGGACGCTATCTCAAGTTGCGCGGCGACTACCAATACCTGCATTTCCTCGACAACGGCCACCGGCTGCTCCTGCGCCTTTCCGGACAGGCCAGCAACCGCAACCTCGATTCCTCCGAAAAATTCCTGATGGGCGGCGTCAATGGCGTCCGCGCCTACCCGGAGGGCGAGGCGCCCGCCGACCAGGCGCTGCTGGCCAGGCTCGACTGGGTGATTCCCGTGCCGATCGCCGCCTTGCCCGGCAGCCTGTCGACACGACTGTTCGTCGATACCGGCACCGTCTGGCTGCTGAAGGATACGCGGGACGGTCTGGCCAGCTTCGGCCTCCCCAACCATTACAACCTGTCCGGCGTCGGCGTCGGCTTCAACTGGAGCCTGCCGAACGGGCTCACGGCGAATCTCGAGGCCGCGACCAGGATCGGCAACAACCCCGGCGCCTCGCTGAAGGGCTATGACGCCGACGGCAGGGACAACGACTCGCGTGGCTGGGTCGGGGTGACCTGGGCGTATTGAGAGAACGACATGAACCGCGCTTATCGACTGGTCTGGAACGAAGAACGGAACTCCTGGGTCGCCGCCCCCGAGATCGCCTCGGCGCGTGGCAAGCGCGGTGGAGCCAGGCGCGGCGCGGCGACACTGTTGCTGGCGCTGGCCGCCGGCAGCCATGCCTCGCTGGCCGCCGACCTCGCCCCCGGCGCCCT
>JAFLDQ010000268.1 GCA_017302355.1 Dechloromonas sp. | reverse complement strand
GAATAGGTGGTGATGCCGGCGCAAAGAAGCGGCGCCACGCCGGCAAGATCCTTTTCCGCATGGCGAATGCGCAGGACGAAGGACTCCTTGACGACGATGCTCTGCGAGTAGCCGCCATAAGTGTTCTCGCCGCCCAGCAGCGGTCCGTTGTAGGTGCCGGTGAAGCCATTGTCGCAATACTGTTCCTCGCCCTGGTGGCAGGACGGGCAGTGGCCGCAGCTATCGACCATGCAGCCGACCCCGACGAGTTCGCCGACCTGGAACTTGGTCACCTGCGCGCCGATCGCCACGACGCGGCCGACGATCTCATGACCGGGAACCGACGGGTACAGCGTGTTATGCCATTCGTTGCGGGCGGTGTGCAGGTCGGAATGACACACGCCGCAGTAGGCGATGTCGATCTGCACGTCGTGCGCACCGGGTGTGCGCCGGGGGATTTCCATCGCTTCGAGCGGCTGGTCGCTGGCGTGGGCACCAAAGGCCTTGACGGTCATCGAATGACTCCTTTTGCGGGATTGAAGTTGGTGTATGTCATTGTGGCAAAAGCGCCATGACTTGACTAGGTAATGGATGCTTAAAGACAATATAAGCGTTGCTAATAAATGCTTTCTTGAGTCGAGCATGGCAAGGCACAATCTCAATGATTTGCAGGCTTTCGTGACCGTAGCGCGGGAAGGCAGCTTCACCCGTGCGGCGGCTGCGCTGGGCGTGACCCAATCGGCGCTCAGTCAGACCATCGGCGGGCTGGAGACGCGGTTGCGCATCCGGCTTCTCGCGCGCACGACGCGCAACGTCACGCCCACAGCAGCCGGCGAACGTCTGTTGCAGGCAATCGGCCATCGCTTTGAGGAAATCGAGGACGAACTGGAAGCGTTGACCGAGTTGCGCGACAAGCCCGCCGGCACGGTGCGCATCACCTGCACCGATCATCCCCTGCGAACCCTGCTGATGCCAAAGCTGATGCCATTGCTGCACGATTATCCAGACATCACGCTGGAGTTCGATATCAATTACGGATTGCGGAACATCGTGGCGGATCGCTTCGATGCTGGCGTGCGCCTCGGCGACTATGTCGAGAAGGACATGATCGCGCTGCCCATCGGTCATCCGTTGCGGATGGCCGCCGCCGCCTCGCCGGCCTACTTCGCCGCGCACCCGATACCAAAGACGCCCAAGGAACTGACAAACCACCGCTGCGTCAATTTCCGCACTTCCGGCAGCGGTGGCCTGTATGCCTGGGAATTCGAACGACGCGGTCGCAAGCTGAATGTTCGGGTCGACGGCCAACTGGTTTTCAACACCGCTCCACCGATTGTGGAGGCCGCCCTTGCCGGGCTGGGTATCGCCTTCCTGCTGGATGACGAACTACTGCCGTATATCGAGGAAGGCCAATTGGTGCGCGTCCTCGAAGACTGGTGCCTGCCGTTTGCCGGGTATCACCTGTATTACCCGAGTCGGCGGCAACCCTCGCCGGCATTCAAGCTGGTGGTCGACGCATTGCGCTTATAGGTTGTCGACGACCAATCCCGCTCGACTGATCGTCCCCAGGTTGAGTTTCACGCCCTTCTTCATCTTCCCGACGACGTGCATTTCGCAGGCCTTGCAGTCGAATTTGAGGATCAGTTTTTCGTTGCCGTTGATCAGCGTCATCGGGTCCGGCTTCAGGTGTTTCACTTCCTTGGGGCACAGGTTGAAGCTGTAGCGCAGGCAGTGGCGGGTGATCATCAGCGAGACCATGCCCTTCTCGTTGCCGGCCTCGTAGGCGTCCTCGATCAGCTTGACGCCGTGCTTCTCGTAGAAGGCGCGGGCCTTGGCGTTGAAGACGTTGCCGAGGTAGGTCAGTTCCTCCTGCGGGTAGGGAACGGGATTTTCGGCCGGCAGGGCGCGCGGCGGACGCGGGTGGCTGGCGACGCGGGCGGTGAGCAGGGCTTCGGCGGCTTCGCGGCGCAGGGCGTTGATGGCGCCGACGGGCAGGAACCACGGTTGCGCCAGTTGCACTTCGAGCGCTTCGGCCCGGAACATGGTGTTGCCGAACTTGCCGAGGTTTTCCTTGAGCTTGGCTAATGCCTGCTCGGGATTCTGGGCTAGCTGCCATTCGGATTTCGGCCCGTTTTTGCGGTCGACCGTAACCGTCACGCCGTCCTCGTCGGTCAGCGTCAGCGCGAAGCCGTCGGTCGTTTCGGCAAATAGCGCGCGCACGGCGACGCGGCGGTCGGCGGATTCCTTTTCCAGCGCCCGTTCGAATTCCTGGTCGCGATTGCGGAAGAGGGTGGCGCCTTCGGTCAGGTCTTCCGGCATTTCGGCGGGAAAGAGCTGGTTGCCCTCGACGCGGTTGATGCGCATACCGGCGACTTCGCCGTGGGCGTCGTGGAAACAGACGCCGTCGCCGTTGTGGAAGGTCTGGTCGGTATTGACCGTGAGCCAGCCGTCGCCGATTTCGGCCACATCGCCGATCAGTTCGCCGACGAAGGCCGGCGAATCGAAGGCGCCGATGTCGTCCTGGCGGTCGTTGGCGAAATAGTCGGTGTAGCCGCGGTTGAAGGTCTTGTCCGGCTGCGGCGTGAAGGTGAAGGTGCTGCGGCCGCTGGAGGCGCGGGTGAATTCCGGGTGTTCGGTGATGATTTCGTCGAGCAGCTTGCGGTAGTGGGCGGTGATGTTCTTGACGTAGGAGAGGTCCTTCAGCCGCCCTTCGATCTTGAAGGAACTGACGCCGGCCCGGGCCAGTTCGCGCATGTTGTCGGTCTGGTTGTTGTCCTTCATCGACAGCAGGTTCTGGTTCTCGGTGATCGTCCTGCCCTTGTCGTCGACCAGCGTGTAGGGCAGGCGGCA
>JAFLDQ010000267.1 GCA_017302355.1 Dechloromonas sp. | reverse complement strand
ACCCGCCTGGGTCGCTCCGCCATCGCCGCCGCCTGCTCGCTCACACGCTTCAGCATCGTTCCAGCCATGGCCGCTACTCATTGAATTCTTCGCAGAATCTGTCAAGACTGAAGTGGTTAGTGACTAAGGGCAGAGGCATTCTGTACTTTGAGCCATTGACCATGCCAAACCGTGCTTGGTTAGCCGGCTAGCGCGGCTTTCCTGATGGCTTCGTTCGCCCACTGATTGAGGCTCTGACCGTGAGCTGCAGCGGCGATGGTGGCGGCTTCGTGGGTGGCGGGATCGACGCGCAGGGAGAACTTGCCGGAGAAGTGCTTGCGCGGTTCGATACCGCGGCGCTTGCAGGCTTCGAGAAACACGCGCAGGGAGATTTCGCCCTCATGCTTCAATCCATCGACATCCTTGGCGTAGAAATCGGCGCCGCCATTCAAGCCCACGAATTCGCCACGGAACATCTGGATGTCCGGGTCAAAGGCGATAACTGCCTGATAGCCGTTGATTGTCATCGTATTCATGGTTTCACTCCGTTTTCTTCCAGCCACTTCCGAATTGCCGCGACTGCACCTTTGTCCGTATCGGGCGAAGGGTGGGGGCGGTGAAACACACGCACCAGTCCGAAAAGGAATACTTCGACACGCGAGCCTTCACGCTCCTCGAACTCCGCACCAAGCTCGCGGAGCAGTGCCTCTATGTCGGTCCAACGAACATTTGCCGAAACGGGTCGGGCGAAGATCAGTTCCAGCGTGCGCTGGTGCTTCTGTTTCATGGGGCTATGGTATCAAATACTGGTATCAATCCACAACAGCCGGCAGATGGCGCACGTCCCGAAGATCACACGTTGAACAGGAAGTTCAGCACGTCGCCGTCCTTGACGACGTATTCCTTGCCTTCGGCGCGCATCTTCCCGGCTTCCTTTGCGCCGGCTTCGCCCTTGCAGGCGATGAAGTCGTCGAAGGCGATGGTCTGGGCGCGGATGAAGCCGCGTTCGAAATCGCTGTGGATGACGCCGGCGGCCTGAGGGGCGGTGTCGCCCTGGTGGATGGTCCAGGCGCGCACTTCCTTGACGCCGGCGGTGAAGTAGGTGGCGAGGCCGAGCAGCTTGTAGCCGGCGTGGATCAGGCGGTCGAGGCCGGGCTCCTCGAGGCCGAGGTCGGCGAGGAACATCTGCTTTTCCTCGTCGTCGAGGTCGGCGATCTCGGATTCGATGGCGGCGCAGACGGTAACCACCTCGGCCTTCTCGGCGGCGGCGTGCGCGCGGACCGCATCGACCAGCGGGTTGTGGGCGAAGCCGTTCTCGGCGACGTTGGCGACATAGAGCACCGGCTTGGCGGTGATCAGGCAGAAGGGCTTGAGACTGGCCCATTCTTCCTTGGAAAGATCGAGGCCGCGCACGGCCTTGGCCTGGTCGAGCCGGGCAAAGCACTTTTCGAGGACGGCGACGAGGATCTTGGCCTCCTTGTCGCCGGAGCTGGCCGGGCGACGGTAGCGGTTGAGCGCCTTTTCGACGGTCGCCATGTCGGCGAGGGCCAGCTCGGTGTCGATGATTTCGATGTCGCGCAGCGGGTCGACGCCGCCGGAAACGTGCACCACGTTGTCGTCGGCAAAGCAGCGGACGACATGGACGATGGCATCGGTTTCGCGGATGTTGGCGAGGAACTGGTTGCCCAGGCCTTCGCCCTTGGAGGCGCCGGCGACGAGGCCGGCGATGTCGACGAATTCGACGATGGCTGGCTGCATGCGTTGCGGCTTGACGATGGCGGCCAGCTGGGCCATGCGTTTGTCCGGCACTTCGACGATGCCGACGTTCGGCTCGATGGTGCAGAACGGGTAGTTGGCGGCGTCGATGCCAGCCTTCGTCAGGGCGTTGAAGAGGGTGGATTTGCCGACGTTGGGCAGGCCGACGATGCCGCATTTCAAAGACATGGGTTTTCCTTTGGGGTTGCCAACTAAACGGCTTTGCCGTGCAACTGTTGTTGGGCGCCGGCAAAGTCGCCGGCGGCAAGTTTGGGCCAGGCCAGCAGGCAGCGGGCGAGGGCGTGTTCGATGTCCGGCAGTTCTTCCTTGCGTGGCGGGTGCAGGACGAAATCGACGACCTGCTGCGCCAGGCCGAGCGTACGCGGATGGCCGATACCGAGGCGCAGGCGCCAGAAGTCGGGCGTGCCGAGCCGGGCCTGGATGTCCTTGAGGCCGTTGTGGCCGCCGTTGCCGCCGCCCTGCTTGAGGCGGATGCCGCCGACGGGCAGGTCGAGATCGTCGTGGATGACGAGGATCTCGGCTGCGGGAATCTTGTAGAAATGGGCCAGCGCCGCCACCGCCTGACCGGAGCGGTTCATGAAGGTGGCCGGTTCGAGGAGCCAGAGGTCGCCGGCGCGCGCCGCCTTGCCGAAGAAACGGGCCTGCGGCACGAGCGCGACCTTCAGCTGGTCGGCGAGGTGGTCGACGAACCAGAAGCCGGCGTTGTGCCGGGTGGTTTCGTATTGCGGCCCCGGGTTGCCGAGGCCGACGATCAGGCGCGGTGGGCTCATGGCTTGCCAAATGCAATGGCCGCCGGGGGCATGTTGCCAGCGGCGGCCATTTGCGGCGGGTTATGCGAAACGGTCAGGCGGCCGCTTCGCCTTCGGCGGCTTCGCCTTCCTCGCCTTCCTCGGCGCCGCCCTTGCCGACGATGCCGACGACCAGCGAGTTGTCGTCCTCATGGGTCAGCTTGACGCCCTTCGGCAGCTTGAGTTCGGAAAGGTGAATGCTTTCGCCGACCTCGAGGGCGCCGACATCGACCTCGATGAATTCGGGCAGGTTCCTGGGCAGGCACTGGACATCGACTTCGGTCAGCACACGGTTGACCAGGCCGCCGGACAGCTTGACGCCGGGCGCGCTGT
>JAFLDQ010000266.1 GCA_017302355.1 Dechloromonas sp. | reverse complement strand
CCGGGTCGAAGACGGGGTGCAGGAGCTCGTTCAAGCGCTCGGGGTCAACCCGCCGCAGCGCCTCCTTCTCGTCGATCATGCCCTGCTTGAGCATCTGCATGGCGATGCGCACCATGGCCGCGCCGGTACGCTTGCCATTGCGCGTCTGCAGCATCCACAGGCGGCCTTCCTGAATCGTGAACTCGACGTCCTGCATGTCCCTGTAGTGATTCTCGAGCCTGGTCTCGGCCTGCAGGAGTTGCTGGTAGATCTCGGGCATCAGTTCCTCGAGCGACGGGAACTTGCTGCGGCGCTCCTCTTCGCTGACCAGCGCCAGCTGCGCCCAGCGCCGCGAACCCTCGAGAGTGACCTGTTGCGGCGTGCGGATGCCGGCAACCACGTCCTCGCCCTGCGCGTTGATGAGGAATTCGCCGTTGAACAGATCTTCGCCGGTGCCCGCGTCGCGCGTGAACGCGACGCCGGTGCCGCTATGGTCGCCAAGGTTGCCGAAGACCATCGCCTGGACGTTGACGGCCGTACCCCAGGAGTCGGGGATGTCGTTCAACTCGCGATAGACCTTGGCGCGGTCGTTGTTCCAGCTCTGGAAGACCGCCATCACCGCGCCCCACAGCTGCTCCCAGGGATCGGTCGGAAACTCGCGGCCGACGCGCGCACGGATCAGCCCCTTGAAACGCAGAACGAGCTCCTTGAGGTCGTCGGTGTCGAGTTCGGTATCGAGTTGCACGCCCTTCTTCTCCTTGAGCATGTCGATGACCACCTCGAAGGGGTCATGCTCCTCTTTCGAGACCGGTTTGAGGCCCATGACCACGTCGCCGTACATCTGCACGAAGCGGCGGTACGAGTCCCAGGCAAAGCGTTCGTTGTTGGCCTTGCGCGCCAGGCCAGCCACCGCCTCGTCATTGAGACCGAGATTGAGAATGGTGTCCATCATGCCCGGCATCGACGCGCGCGAGCCCGAGCGCACCGAAAGCAGCAACGGATCGGCGGCGTCGCCGAACTTCTTGCCCATTTCCTGTTCGACGAAAGCCACGCCCGCCAGGACTTCGGCCTCGATCAGCTTGACTACGGGGTCCTGGCCCTGTTCGCTATAGACCGTGCATACTTCCGTGCTGATGGTGAAACCGGGCGGCACCAGGATCCCCAGACGGCACATTTCGGCCAGGTTGGCGCCCTTTCCGCCAAGCAGGTTCTTCATCCTGGCGTCGCCGTCGGTCCGGCCGGCGCCAAATACATAAACGTTCTTTGCTTCAGTTGACATAAATACCTCGCGGATCAGGGAACAAGGAAAGGACACCTCGAACGGAACGCCCGAGGAGCCCCCAGATTTGGTGACCCGGCCAACCGCGCCGGGTCACATATTGTTTGCGCCGATGCAGCAGGTCAGCGGCGCCGGGATTGCTGCACGGCGATCAGATTTCTTCGGTCTCCATCCTGATGGCCCCACAGGGACATTCGGCGACGCACATTCCGCAACCCTTGCAGTAGTCGTAATTGAACCTGAAACGCTTGCCGGGGCCGAGTTTGATCACCGCGTTGTCCGGACAGACGCCGTAGCAGTTGTCGCATTCGAAGCAGTTGCCACACGACAGGCAGCGCCGGGCTTCAAACAGGGCATTGGTCTCGTCGAGTGCGCCCTGGACTTCGTCGAACGTTGACTGTCGGCGAATGACGTCCAGCACCGGGCGTACGGTCTTGGGCGCATCCGCGTAGTACCAGGTGTTGAGGTTCTCGAATGTCGCGACCTCGTGTTGCGGCTCCGGCACGTGCTCCTCGCCGCGCAACCAGGCATCGATATGGCGTGCCGCCTGCTTGCCATGACCGATGCCGACCGTGACATTGCGTTCCGCCGGCACCATGTCGCCGCCGGCAAATATCCCCGGATGACCGGTCATCATGTTGGCTGCGACCTGTACGACTCCGCCACTCACCTGCAGGCCGGGGACGCCCTGGAGGAGGCCCAGGTCGACGTCCTGCCCGAGCGCGAGCACCAGCGAGTCGGCTTCGATGGTCTCGAACTCGCCGGTCGGCTGGGGAAAGCCGCTGCTGTCGAGAGCCATCCTTTCGATGGTCAGTGACGCTTCGTCGGCCTGCTTGATGGTCGACAGCCACTTGACCATGATGCCTTCCTGAAGGGCCTCCTCGACCTCAAGATCGTGCGCCGGCATCTTGTCGCGCGTGCGGCGGTAGACGATCAGCGGTTCGGCGCCCATGCGCTTGGCGGTCCGGGCGACGTCGATGGCCGTATTGCCGCCGCCATAGACGACGACACGACGGCCGAGCATGGGCTTGTCTTCGCCCTCCATGCTGCGCAGCAGCGTAACCGCGTCGATGACCTTGGCAGCATCACCCGCCGGAATCATTGCGCGCTTGCCGATGTGCGCGCCGACTGCCAGGAAGGCCGCGTCGAACTGGCCGGCCTGCATGGTCTCCAGAATGTTCTCGACCTTGCTGTTCAGTTTCACGTGTACGCCTAGATCGACGACGCGCTGCATTTCCGCCTCCAGGATGTCGCGCGGCAGGCGGTACTTGGGGATGCCGAAACGCATCATGCCGCCGAGCAGCGGACCCGCCTCATGGACGGTGACGCGGTGACCGAATCGGCGCAGATGATAGGCTGCCGACATGCCCGAGGGGCCGGCGCCGACCACCAGGACATGCTTGCCTGACTCGCTGGTCGGGGCCGTCAGTTTCCAGCCGCGCTTGAGTGCCTCATCGCCGAGGAAGTGCTCCACCGAATTGATGCCGACCGACTGGTCCAGCTTGCCACGATTGCAGGCATCCTCGCAGGTGTGGTAGCAGACGCGTCCCATGATCGCCGGGAAGGGGTTGTCCTTCGTCAGGTGCCGCCAGGCGCTTTCGTAGTCGCCGGATTCGGCGTGGA
>JAFLDQ010000265.1 GCA_017302355.1 Dechloromonas sp. | reverse complement strand
CCATCGGAGACATACTTGCCAACCCCGCTCAGCTTGTTGTCGCCGGCCGGAGAGAGCGGCACCGTCACTTTCGACTTGCCGGCCAGAATCGTTGCCGTACCGCTGGCGCCGGCCGCCGGGATCTTTTTCTCACCATGGTCGGTGAGATAGACCGTGACCGGGCTGTCCTTCGCCTCTTTGTTGTTTTTATCGACCAGCAATTCGAAGTGATAAGGTCCGGCCATGCGGAGTTGGCCGCCATTGGGGGCCTTCATTTTGTCGAGGGTGGCATCGTCGTGGGCGAAAGCGGCGTTGCCGGCGAACAACAAGGCGCTGGATAAAAACAGACTGGAAATCAGGGGGAGTTTCACGGATTTTTCCTCATCAGGTGGGTTAGAAAGACTCTTGTGCCTTCTCGGCAAGCAGGCGTTGCAGCGGTTTTTCGCCGAACAGATAGAACATGACCGGGGTCAGCAGGGTATCGAGCAGGGTGGAACTGATCAGGCCGCCGAAAATTACCACGGCGACCGGATGCAGGATTTCCTTGCCCGGCGCGTCGGCGGAAAGCAGTAGCGGGGTTAGCGCGAAAGCGGCGACCAGCGCCGTCATCAGCACCGGGGTCAGGCGCTCCAGCGAGCCGCGGACGATCATCTGGCGCCCGAATACTTCGCCTTCGAAGGCGCACAGGTTGATGTAGTGGCTGATCTTCAGGATGCCGTTTCGGGTGGCGATGCCGGTCAGCGTGATGAAGCCTACCAGGGCGGCGACCGACAGTGGTTGGCCGGAGATCCACAGCGCGATAACCGAGCCGACCAGGGCGAGCGGCACGTTGCCCATGATGATGGCGGTCAGCACTGCCGAACGGTAGCGGCTATAGAGCACCAGGTAGATCATGGTCAGCGAGACGACAGCGAGAAGCGCAATCAGCTTGGCAGCCTGTTCCTGCGCCTGGAACTGCCCTTCGAGCAGCGTGAAATAGCCTTCCGGCATCGGTTTCTTGTCGATTTCGCCACGGATGTCGGCGATGATGCGGCTCATGTCCGAACCATCGGTATTGGCCGAGATGACAATGCGGCGCCGGGTGTTTTCCCGGCCAATCTGGTTCGGCCCCTCGCCATCCTCGATGCGGGCGAGCAGCGACAGCGGCACGCGGCCGGTCGATGTCTCGATCAGTAGGTTTTCCAGGCCACGCTCGCCGCGTGCTTCTTCCGGCAGGCGCAGGGTCAGGTCGAAACGACGATTGCCTTCGATGACCTGACCGACCCGCTCGCCAGCCAGCAATTGCTCCAGGCGTTGCAGCAATTCGCCGGAAGCCACGCCGTAGCGGGCGGCTGCGTCGTAATCGAGATGGATCTTGTACTGCGGGATCAGCACCTGTTTCTCGATCTGCAAGTCGGTGATGCCCGGAATTTTCGCCAGGCGTTCCTTGAGGTCGCCGGCTAGGCCGCGCAGGGTGTCGAGATCGTCGCCGAAAATCTTCAGGGCGATCTGTGCCCGGACGCCGGACAGCAAATGGTCGAGGCGGTGCGAAATCGGCTGCCCGACATTGACCACGGCTGGCAGCACGGCCAAGCGCTGGCGGATGTCGGCAATGATCGCTTCCCGATCTCGCCCAGAAGCCTTCAGATCGACCTCAATCTCAGTGTAATGGACGCCTTCGGCGTGCTCGTCCAGTTCGGCGCGCCCGGTGCGGCGGCCGACTTCGGTCACTTCAGGCACGGCGAGCAGGATATTTTCCGCCTGCGTGCCGATCTGGTTCGATTCGGCCAGCGATGAACCAGGATTGAGCACGACATTGACGGTCAACGTGCCTTCGTTGAAGGGGGGCAGGAAAGACTTCGCAAAGAAGGGAATGGAAGCCAGGGCGACGACGACGACGGCGACGGCACAGATCAGCAGCGCCCGCGCCCGGTCAAACGACCAGTTGAGCAGGCGTTCGTCCCAGGCTTTGAGTTGTCTGACCAGGGCGCTGTCGCCGTGATCGATATGCTTCATCTTCGGCAACAGGTAGTAGCACAGCACCGGCGTGATGGTCATGGCTACCGCCATGCTGGCCAGGATGGAGACGATGTAGGCGACGCCGAGTGGCGTGAACAGCCGGCCCTCGATACCTGGCAGGGCGAACAGCGGAATGAACACCAGCACGACGATCAAGGTCGCATAGACGACCCCGGAGCGGACTTCCTTCGAGGCGGCGGCAATCACTTCCAGCGCCGACCGGGGATTGGGCAAGATTCGGTTTTCGCGCAGGCGGCGCAAGACGTTTTCGACATCGACCACGGCATCATCGACCAGTTCGCCGATGGCGATGGCCAGACCGCCCAGCGTCATAGTGTTGATCGACAAGCCGAAGTAGCTGAAAACCAGGGCCGTGACCAGCAGGGAGACCGGAATGGCGGTCAGCGAAATGAAGGTGGTGCGGAAATTGGCCAGGAACAGGAAGAGGATGACGGCGACCATGATCGCGCCATCGCGCAGTGCTTCCTCGACATTATTGACCGAGGCTTCGATGAAATTGGCCTGCTTGAACAGGAATTGAGGCGTGTCGACGCCTTGTGGCAGGCTCTTGCCCATCTCGGCCAGGGCCTGCTCGACGGCCCGCGTCAACTTGACCGAATCTGCCGTCGGCTGCTTTTGTACCGAGAGAATGACCGCCGGCTTGCCCTTGAAACTTGCATCGCCGCGTTTGACACCGGGGGCAAAGGTGACGGACGCTACCTGGCGCAGCAAAATGGGCTGGCCGTTGCGCGTAGCCACCGGCTGGTTTTGCAGATCGACCAAGCGGGTCGTCCGCCCGATGTTGCGAATCAGGTACTCGCGACCGCCGGCATCGACGAAGCCGCCAGCCGTATTGCCGCCGAAATTCTTCAGCGCCGTTTCCAGTTCGCTCAGGCTTACCCCGACGGCCTGCAAGCGGGCCGGATCGGGTTCGACGCGGTACTGCTTGACCTGGCCGCCGATCGGGATGACCTG
>JAFLDQ010000264.1 GCA_017302355.1 Dechloromonas sp. | reverse complement strand
CTACATCGTCCTTTCCAAACGCAAGCTAATCCAGCTGGTGCAGGAAAAATACGTCGACGGCTGGGACGATCCGCGCATGCCGACGCTGGTCGGCGCCCGCCGGCGCGGCTACTCGCCGGAAGGTTTCCGGCTGTTCGCCGAGCGCATCGGCGTCTCGAAAAACGATTCGCTGATCGACTACGTGCTCTTCGAGGACGCCATGCGCGAGGTCATGAACGAATCCGACCCGCGCCGCATCGCCGTCCTCGACCCGCTCAGGCTGATCATCGACAACTACCCCGAGGGCCAGGTCGAGGAATGCTTCGCGCCGAACCATCCGCTGCACCCGGAACTGGGTCAGCGCGCCATGCCCTTCAGCCGCGAACTGTGGATCGAGGGCGAGGATTTCATGGAGGTGCCGAGCAAGGGCTACCGCCGGTTGTTCCCGGGCAACAAGGCGCGATTGCGTTACGGCTACGTGGTCGAATGCACCGGCTGCGACAAGGACGAGAGCGGCAGGGTCGTCGCGGTCCACTGCGATTACCTGCCCGAAACCAGATCCGGCACGCCGGGCGCCGACAGCGTCAAGGTCAAGGGCAACCTGCACTGGGTTTCCGCCGCTCACGCCTGCGCCGCCGAAATCCGCCTCTACGACCGTCTGTTCAAGGTTCCCGCGCCCGGCGCCCGGCGCGAGGGCGATGCCCCAGAACTGGAGCGCAATTTCCTCGACGACCTCAATCCGGAGTCGAAGCAGACCATCTTCGCCCAGGTCGAACCATGCCTGCGCGATGCGCAGCCGGAAGACCGCTTCCAGTTCGAGCGCCACGGTTACTTCGTCGTCGATCCCGTCGATTCCGGCGACGGCAAGCCGGTGTTCAACCGGGCGGTGACGCTGAAGGATTCGTGGGGCGCTGCGGGCAGATGAACGTCGCGACACCGGCCGAAATTCTCGCCTTTTGGTTTGGCCGTCCCGGCGAACCGGGTTACGGCCAGCCCCGCGGCGAGTGGTTCCGCAAGGACGAGGGTTTCGATGCGGAAATCCGCTCGCGTTTCCTGCCTATCGTCGAGGCCGCGCTGGCCGGCCGACTGGCGGCGTGGGCGGACGAAGCGAGGAGCCTGCTCGCCCTGCTGATCGTCCTCGACCAGTTCCCGCGCAATCTCTTCCGCGGTGACGCGCGGGCATTTTCCGGTGACGCGTGGGCGCTGAAACTGGCAGCGACGGCCGTGGGCAAAGGCTGGGACCGGCCGCTGCTGGCTGTCGAAAGGGTTTTCGTCTATCTGCCTTTCGAACACAGCGAAGTGCTGGCCGATCAGGAGCGTTCGCTGCTGCTGTTCGCCGCGCTGGCGACCGAACATTCAGGATGCGAGGGCTTTCTCGATTACGCCAGCCGCCACCACGAAGTCATTGCCCGTTTCGGTCGCTTCCCGCATCGCAATGCGGCGCTGGGTCGTCTGTCGACCCCCGAAGAGATGATCTATATCGCTCAGCCGGGTTCGGGCTTCTAGTCCAATACCGCCCAGAGTGTCATCACCTATCGATTTGCCATGACTACCGCCTCCTCCACGGATATTTTGGACAGCCTGGCTAACTACCTGTCCCGATCACTCAAGTCTGGAAGTCTGAGTCTCGACCGATCACAAACTGATGGCCGCATTAACTCGCAACTGAATGAGCGCCAGATCAGCGATGCGTTGCGGCTCTATGCATTGGCAAACGAACAGTTCCAGTCGGCGCGGCATTCTATTTGCATAGCGCCGCCCCGGTTTTGGTACGACTTTCTGGTTTCTGGGCCAGAAGTCTTCTTGCCGGTGAACGTAAAAGTTTCCTCGTTGGAAGGCAACGACAACTTGGCAAGCAAGGAGGGGGTTTTCTACGCTCTAACTGGTGTCGATCCCAAAATGGCGAAAATTAACGATTGGGACCGATATTGCGAAGCCATTGGCCGACATTTGGCCGAAAACCCGGATGCCGATTATTACTTCCTCGTCGTCAACAAATCTCAGGCAGGCGATGTCTTTTGGACCAGCCTTAAGCGCCTTCCTGCCTTGACGCCGAATGGCAATAACCCGCCTTTCCAATGTAACTGGTCGAAGAACCGAATCCGCACCGAACGAAGCCATAGTGAGGCTCAAGCCTATATTCTTGGCGTTTTGCGACAAACCTTCGTGTTGCGAGCGAAAGCACTGGAGAGCTTCGACCATCACATTCCACTGTATGTTGCTTCATGAGCCAGAAGGACGTAATTAGACTCGGCCAGGTGTTCACGCCGCCCAAGGTCGTGGAATTCATGCTCGCCCTGTGCAGCAACCGCGGGCGGGCGCTTGAGCCGTCGGCCGGTGACGGCGTCTTCTTTGAATTGCTCAGGGAGCGGCACCCGGATTGCGTCGGCGTCGAGATCGACCCGCGCGTCGCGCCGCCCGGCGCCGAGATCGGCGATTTTTTCGACTACCCGTTGACCGAGCAGTTCGAGACCATCATCGGCAACCCGCCCTACGTGCGTTTTCAGGATGTCGCGGTCGACACCCGGAAACGCCTGAAATCCGGGCTTTTCGATGCGCGCAGCAACCTCTTCCTGTTCTTCATCGAGAAGTGCGTGCGCCATCTGAAGCCGGGCGGCGAGCTGGTCTTCATCGTGCCGCGCGAGTTCATCAAGCTGACCGCGGCCCGGAAGCTCAACGCCTGGCTGTACGAGCAGGGCAGCATCACCCATTTCTACGAGACCGGCGATACCCGCATCTTCGGCGAGCACACGCCGAACTGCGCCATCTTCCGTTTCGAGAAAGGGCGGATGGACCGTCACATGGCCGACGGCCGGCGCTTCACCGAGGTCGATGGCCAGCTGATGTTCCTGCGCGACGAATACGGCGTGCGCTTCGCCGACGTGTTCACGGTCAAGGTCGGCGCGGTGTCGGGGGCGGACAGCATCTTCACGCATCCCAAGGGCAACATGGAATTCGTCTGCTCGAAGACCGTGGATACCGGGGAGA
>JAFLDQ010000263.1 GCA_017302355.1 Dechloromonas sp. | reverse complement strand
ACGACGAACATCACCGGATTCCTGATCTGGTGGCGCGGCGACAGACGTTTGAAGGACTCGACCGCGGCTTCGCGCAGCAGCGCCGGATCGGTCATGGATTGAGTCGTTTGCATCGAATTCTCCTTATCGGGCGCCGATCATCTGCAGATGCTCGACGATCGGGCCCAGCGCCAGCGCCGGCAGGAAGGTCAGCGCGCCGACGACGATGACCGTGCCGATCAGCAGCAGGACGAACAGCGGCGTGTGGGTCGGCAAGGTGCCGGCCCCCGGCGGAATGCTCTTCTTGGCGGCCAGCGAGCCGGCGATGGCCATGACCGGCACGATCAGCCAGAAACGCGAGAACAGCATGGCGAAGGCGAGCAGGGTGTTGTAGAAAGGCGTATTCGCACTCAAACCGCCGAAGGCGCTGCCGTTGTTGTTGCCGGCCGACGACAGGGCGTAGAGGATTTCCGAGAAACCATGGGCGCCCGGATTGGCGATGCCGGCCCGGCCGGCATCGGCCATCACCGCGATGGCGGTGCCAACCAGTACCACCAGCGGCGGCACCAGGATGGCAACGGCGGCCATCTTGACCTCGAAGGCCTCGATCTTCTTGCCCAGGTATTCCGGCGTGCGGCCGATCATCAGGCCGGCGACGAAGACGGCAACCAGCGCGAAAATGATCATGCCGTACAGCCCGGAGCCGACGCCGCCGAAGACCACTTCACCCAACTGCATCAGCCACATCGGCACCAGGCCGCCGAGCGGCGTGAAGGAGTCGTGCATGGCATTGACCGAGCCGTTCGAAGCCGCCGTGGTCACGGTGGCCCACAGCGCCGAATTGACGACGCCGAAACGGGTTTCCTTGCCTTCCATGTTGCCGCCAGCCTGCAGTTCGGAGGCCTTGGTATCCAAGCCCAGACGCTCGAACAGCGGGTTGCCGGTCTGCTCGGCCCAGACGCAGACCGCCAGCATGGCGACGAAGATGATGCTCATCGCGGCATAGATCGCCGCGCCCTGGCGCTTGTCGCCGACAGTGATGCCGAAGGTGAAACACAGCCCGGCCGGGATCAGGAAGATGGCCAGCACTTCGAGGAAATTGGCGAGCGGGGTCGGATTCTCGAAGGGGTGGGCGGAGTTGACGTTGAAGAAACCGCCGCCGTTGGTGCCCAGCTGCTTGATGGCGATCTGCGAGGCGGCCGGGCCGACGGCAATGGCCTGTTCGGCGGTCGTCGCCTTTTCGGTGACCGGCTGGCCTTGCGCGTCCTTCAGCGGCTGGCCGTCGTCGCCCAGCTTGGGCTGGTCGTATTCGAGCTTTTCCACGAGGTTGACCGTGGCATGCTCGTTGAAGGTCTGCACGACACCCTGGCTGACCAGCACGACCGACAGCGCAATCGACAGCGGCAGCAGGATGTACAGCGTCGAGCGCACCAGATCGACCCAGAAATTGCCGAGCGCCGAGGCTTCGCGCTGCACGAAGCCGCGCGCCAGGGAGATCAGCACCGCCATGCCGGTCGCGGCGGAGACGAAGTTCTGCACGGTCAGACCGAGCATCTGCGTCAGGTAGCTCATCGTCGATTCGCCGCCGTAGGACTGCCAGTTGGTGTTGGTGGCGAAGCTGACAGCGGTGTTGAAGGCCAGGTCGGCCGTCGTCGCCACCATGCCGTCCGGATTGAGCGGCAGGACACCCTGCAGGCGCTGCAGCGCGAACACCGCCAGGAACCCAAGCAGGTTGAAGAGGAGGACGGCGAAGGCATACCGCGTCCACGGCATGGCGTCGTCGTCGCGCACGCCGGCCAGGCGGTAGATCCCCCGCTCCAGCGGGCGCAGCCAGCGAACGAAGAACGGAATGTCGCCCCGATAGATGCGCGCCATGTAGCGCCCCAGCGGCCAGGCGCAGGCGAGCAGGACGGCCAGGTAGAGGCCGAGTTGCAAATAGCCGTTGCCGGTCATGAGAAGTCCTCCGGGTAGAACAGCACGGCGACGAGGTAGGCGAAAACGCCGATGGCGCCGACCAGGGCAATCAGATAGAGCGGGTTCATCATTTGCTCCGGATCTTTTCAAACAGAGGAACGAGGCCGGCCGTCACGGCAAAGAACGCCACGGCGAGCAGCAGGTAGAGCGGGTCCATGAATCCTCCGAAATGGACAGGTTGTCAGAACCCCTCCACGTTAGTCGCTCGCGCATAAAGAAATGCTAAAAGTTTGCCGTCGCCGTATTAAGCGGGCGTAAAGAGGTCTCCGAAACGAATGAAGGTCGCCAGGTTGCGTGTAATTCCATGTCCCGATCCATGGCGACGTGAAGACGGGCCGCCGACAGCGCAAGCAGCACGGCAATCCCCCGCGGGAGTATCCTGATTCAAGGAAGGCCGTTCGCTCGCATTCACCGGCGCCTGCGGTTCCGCCCCATCGCCGCACCCATCGCCGTGCTTGGCATCGCCTGCGGTCGACGGTAAAAGGAGGCCAGAACGAATCGCGGCGATCGCGACGGCGACGAAGACCCGCGCCGCAGGATTGCCGGCAAGCCGTGCCGGAGGGGACATGAACGACATCCACAACCAGACCATTGCCCAGCGTATCGACTGGCTCTTCGATCTCGCCCGCCGCCATGGCGAGACCTTTCGCGGACCGGAGGCCTGGCTGGCGCGCGAGCGCTATCTCGCCGAGCATCCGACCGCCATCGGCGTCCTCAAGTGCATGGATGGGCGCATCAACATTCCCGTCGCCACCCATACCCCGACCGGCATCCTGATGCCTTTCCGCAACCTCGGCGGTATCTTCGACCTCGGCTGGCCGCATCTCGGCGAGGTTCTCGCCCACCATGTCCTGCGCATGACCGGCAGCGGTCGCCGGGTGCTGTTCCTGATCACCTACCACTGGTCGCGCGGCAATCCCCGGCGTGGATGCGCCGGCTTCCATTACGACACCTCCGCCGCCATCGCCCACACGCAGGAGATCCGGCGCCAGATGGAGCACATCTTCGGCAGCGGCCACAGCACCGTCTACCCGCTGGTCTGCGGCTTCGAGACCGACGACGAAGCGCTGGTCATCCACGG
>JAFLDQ010000262.1 GCA_017302355.1 Dechloromonas sp. | reverse complement strand
TGCTCGCCCGCTCGCCGATCGCCGACGTCGTCACCGGCAACCCGCATTTCCCGGACGAGCAGAAGCGGCTGATTGCCGGCACCGTCGGCGACACCCGCGTCATCTGCGCCTACATGCCCAACGGCCATGCCGTCGGCAGCGACAAGTACGACTACAAGCTGCGCTGGCTCGACGCACTGGCCGTGTGGCTGCAGGAGGAACTGGCCAGATACCCGAAGCTGGCGCTGTGCGGCGATTACAACATCGCCCCCGACGACCGCGACGTCCACGACCCGCAGGCCTGGGCCGGCCAGATCCTCTGCTCCGACCCCGAGCGCGCGGCCTTCCGGCGTTTCATCGACCTCGGCCTGAGCGACAGCTTCCGGCTGTTCGAGCAGCCGGAAAAGACCTTTTCCTGGTGGGACTACCGGATGCTCGGCTTCCAGAAGAACCTCGGCCTGCGCATCGACCATGTGCTGCTTTCGCCGCCGCTGGCCGGCAAATGCACTGCCGCCGGCATCGACCGCGCGCCGCGCAAGCGCGAGCGGCCGTCGGACCACGCGCCGGTGTGGGCCACCGTAGACTGAAGCGCGATGGCTGCTGCGGTCGACCGTCAAAAACTGGTCAATTTATATCCGGCGCTGACCGGCCTGCCGGACGAGCGGCTGGCGGCGCTCCTGCGGCCGCAGGCCGTCATGGGCCTGCCGGCCGGCGCCCAGGTCTTCGCCGAACACCAGCCCTGCCAGGGCTTTCCGTTGCTGCTCGAAGGCAGCATCAAGGTCGTCAAGCTGGCCGCCAGCGGCCGCGAACTGATGCTCTACCGGGTCGCCCCCGGCGGCTCGTGCATCATCAGTTCCAGTTGCCTGCTCGGCCACACCGACTACAACGCCCGCGGCATCGCCGAAACGCCGCTGGCCTTGCTCGTCCTGCCGGTCCGCGACTTCGCGACGCTGATGGCCGAGCACGCCCCGTTCCGCGATTTCGTCTTCCACCTGTTTGCCGAACGCATCGGCGAACTGATGCAACTGGTCGAGGAAGTCGCCTTCGCCCGCCTCGACCAGCGCCTCGCCAAGCTGCTGCTGGCGCGCAACGAAACCGTGCTCAACGTCACGCACCAGCAGCTGGCCGACGAACTGGGTAGTGTGCGCGAAATCGTCAGCCGCCTGCTCAAGGGCTTCGCGGCGCAGGGGCTGGTGGCCCTCGGCCGCGAACAACTGACCATCACCGACCGCAGCGGCCTGCAAAAACTCGCCGCTGTGTGACCAAGGTTACATACGCAGCCGTCCGCCACGGATAAAGTGGAAGCCGTACCCACTACTCGACGGAGAACACACCATGGCTGCAAATGTTGGCGGTATCGACAAAATCGTACGTATCGTTGCCGGCGCCGGCCTGATCGGCGCCACTGTGGCCGGCATGCTGCCGGTCTGGGGCTACATCGGCATCGTGCCGCTGGCCACCGGCCTGATGGGCTGGTGCCCGGCCTATTCGATCTTCGGCATGAACACCTGCGCGACCAGGAAGTGATTCGCTCACGCTGAACGAAAAACCCGCCGCGGCGGGTTTTTTTACGTCAGGTAATTGGCGATGCGCACGTAGTCGGCGACCGAAACGTCTTCGGGCCGGCAGGTCGGGACGATGCCGAGTTCGGCAAAACCGGCGTCGCTCAGGGTGCCTTTCAGCGTATTGCGCAGCATCTTGCGTCGTTGCGAGAAGGCGGTCTGCACGACTTGCGCCAGCTTCTCCTGGCTCTTCGCGTTGAGTTCGGCAGCGTCCCTGGGGATCAGGCGGACCACCGCCGACTGGACCTTGGGCGGCGGCTCGAAGCTTGCCGGCGGCACGTCGATCAGCCATTCGAGATGGAAGCGGTATTGCAGCATTACCGAAATGCGGCTGAAGTCGCGGTCGCCGGGCAGCGCGACCATGCGCTCGACGACCTCCTTCTGCAGCATGAAATGCATGTCGCGGACGATGCCGACATGGTCGGCGAGATGGAAGAGCAGCGGCGTCGAGATATTGTAGGGCAGGTTGCCGACCAGGCGCAGATCGCGGCCGATGCTGGCGAAATCGAAAGCCAGCGCATCGCCTTCGTGAATGGTCATGCGCGCCGGCGGGTGCTGCTTTTTCAGGCGGGCGATCAGGTCGCCGTCGATTTCGACGACATGCAGGTGATCGAGGCGCGCCAGCAGCGGCTCGGTGATCGCCCCCAAGCCGGGGCCGATTTCGACGACGGTGTCGCCGCGCCGCGGATTGATGGCGGAAACAATGGCAGCGATGATGCCTTGGTCGACGAGAAAATTTTGCCCGAAGCGTTTGCGGGCGACGTGACCCTTCATTGGCGGACCGCCATTCGGGTCGCTTCGGCCACCGCCTCGAACAGGCTGCCCGGGTCGGCGCAGCCGGTGCCGGCGAGCGCCAGCGCCGTGCCGTGGTCTACCGAGGTGCGGATGATCGGCAGGCCGAGCGTGACGTTGATGCCGTGGCCGAAGGTGGCGTACTTGAGCGCGGTCAGCCCCTGGTCGTGGTACATGGCGAGCACCGCATCGCCCTGCGCCAGGACCGGCGGCGTAAACATGGTGTCGGCCGGATGCGGGCCGGAAAGCTGCATGCCTTCGCCGCGCAGCTTTTCCAGCACCGGGGTGATAACCTCGATTTCCTCGCGGCCGAGATAACCGCCTTCGCCGGCATGCGGATTGAGGCCGGCGACCAGGATGCGCGGCGTCGCCAGCCCGTACTTTTCCCTGAGATCGGCATCAAGGATGCGCAGCGTGCGCTCCAGCAGGTCGGGCGTGATCGCCGCCGGGACCTCCTTCAGCGGCAGGTGGGTGGTCGCCAGTGCGACCCGCAGCGGGCCATGCCCGGTGCTGCCGGCGAGCATCATGACGACCAGCGGCGTGCCCGTCCTTTCGGCAAGATACTCGGTGTGGCCGGTGAAATGAACGCCGGCTACGTTGATGACCCCCTTGTGCACCGGCCCCGTGACCATCGCAGCAAACTCGCCGGAGCGGCAGCCGGCCAGCGCGCGGTCGAGCATTGCCAGCACGTATGGCGCGTTCGCCGGGTCGAGGCTGCCGGCCACCGCAGGCTTCGCCAGCGGAACATGGAGAACGTCAAGAC
>JAFLDQ010000261.1 GCA_017302355.1 Dechloromonas sp. | reverse complement strand
CGCGACATCGGGTTCGCCGTAGGCCGCCAGATTGAGCGGGCGGGCCAGCGCCGAGGCCAGCAAACCCGCGTCGCGCACGCCGGCCGAGCCGCCGTGCTCGGCAAGCTGGGCTTCGTGAACAGCCCAGACCACGGACTCTTCAATCCACACCCGTTCGGTCATTTGGCCAACTCGTGCAACACGTTGCGCCTAGCTTTCATGATCTTGCGGGCGGCTTCCATCTGCTTTTCGAAGGCCGGGTCGAAGGGCGTCAGGCGCACGCCGTCCGGCGACTCGGTCGCATACAGCGTGTCGCCTTTCTCCACATGCAGCTTGGCCAGCAGTTCCTTGGGCAGCACGACGCCGACCGAATTGCCGATCTGGGTCAGTTTGAGTGCGAACATGGCGATTTCCGGGCTTGTTATAACGTCTGTAATAATATGCCGCTTTTCGTCCGGCGCTTGTGTGGCGCCTGCGTATCGGCGTTGATTCTTGGCCGTTTTTGACCGTCGACCGCAACCTGCCCATGTCCGCCCTTCCGGCCTTGGTCGGGTTGAGTTTGTACACAGGCTGCCGCAGCGCCAATGGCCGATCCGGGAAACGCAAGCAACCTGCATTGCCGGTGGTAGAATCTTCGCGTCAAACGGAGGTGGACCGCCATGAAACAAGCAATGACCAAAGCCGAGAAGCAAGCCGCTTACGACGCCTGGTATCTGGCCGAAGTCCAGAAAGGGCTTGACGACATCGAGGCCGGTCGCGTCGTTTCCCATGAAGAGGCGGAAAAGGAAATGAGCGCCCATATGGAAAAGCTGCACAAAAAGTATGGCAAAGCGGCTTGAGTGGTCGCGCCGCGCTCAGGCAGACCGCCTGAAAATCACTGAGTTCTACGCTCAGGAAGCCTCTCCCTTCGTTGCCGAAGAAGCCCGTCAGACCATCCTCAAAGCCGCGCTGGCCGCTGCAGCGAACCCGCTGCACTATCGCGAAGGCAAAAAGAAGGGTACCCGCGAATACGTCATGCGGCGCTTCCCCTACACACTGATCTACCGCGTCACCGCCGGTAATGTCACCGTGGTTCGTATCCTGCACCAAGCCTTGCGCTACTTCAATTAGCGGCCGCAACCGGCCCATGCATACCATCCGGGCCTTGGCCGGCTTGAGGATTCCTCCGGGGAGCCAGCTCGAAGCCCTCAGTGTGCTTTGTCTGGCGGGAAGACGGCGCGCACCGGGTTGAAATTGTGGACTACCACCAGGAGTTGAACATGGCGGAATCACTTGACGAAATCCACCCCGGCGAAATCCTGCTGGAGGACTTCATGGAACCGATGGGTATCTCGGTCCGTCAGCTTGCGGCCGACATCGACGTATCGCCGAGCCTCGTCAGCGAACTGGTGAACGGCCGCCGTCCGGTCACGGCCGACACCGCGCCACGCCTCGGCCTGTTTTTCGGGATGGAACCGCGTTTCTGGCTCAACCTGCAAACCGAGTACGACCTGCGGATCGCCGCCCGTACCCTGCAAGACCGGATCGCGCCGCGTATCCGTGTTTTTCAGCGGGTTGCGGCCTGATGGCGAGCTGTTTTCCACTGCGGGTTGACTCATGGTTACTGACGCCGAAAATCGTGGGCTGAAAATCATCTAGCCGGCCTCCCGCCGCCGCGGTTGCGGCGGGGTTAAAGTGAGTTTGCGAACTTGCGATAACCATCGGAGGCCGGAAATGAAATATAGCGGAATTGACCTGCATTCAAACAACAGTGTGGTGACCGTGACGGATGAAGAAGACCGGGTCGTGGCAGAAAAGCGGCTGCCCAACGACCTGGCGAAGATTCTTGGCTTGCTCATGCCCTGGCGGGAAGAGATGGCCGGCGTTGTCGTCGAATCGACCTTCAACTGGTACTGGCTGGTTGATGGCTTGCAAGCGGCGGGCTTCGAGGTACATCTGGCCAACACCACGGCGATCAAGAAATACGCAGGACTCAAGCACAGCGGCGACGAAACCGATGCGCGCCACCTCGCCCACCTGCTGCGACTTGGGATACTGCCGACGGGATCCATCCTGCCGCCGGCGCAACGTGCGGTGCGCGACCTGGCCAGAAAGCGCATGCAACTGGTGCGCAGTCGCACCACGCACATCCTTGCCATCGAAAACATCACCGCGCGCCAGCATGGCGCCCGGATCAGCAGCAATCAGGTTAAACGCCTGACGGCGGAGACCGTCGACCAGATGGCGCTGCCGGAAGACGTGGCGCTGGCGATCAAAACCAACGTGGCGGTCATCACGACGCTTTCCGCGCAGATCGATCTTCTTGAAAAGCGTCTTCAGGAAAGGATCGGGGAACGAGCCGAGTACGGACTCCTCACCAGCGTGCCGGGCATCGGGCAGGTGCTGGCGACCACCATCCTGCTCGAAACGGGGCCGATTGAGCGCTTTGCCGCAGCCGGCAACTTTGCCTCCTACGCGCGTTGCGTCGACAGCGTGCGCACCAGCAACGGCAAGAAGAAAGGGGAAGGGAACACCAGGAACGGCAACAAGTATCTGGCCTGGGCTTTCGTCGAGGCGGCAAATTTTGCCCTGCGCTACTGCGCCGAGGCGAAACGTTTCTACGAACGGAAGAGGGCGAAGACCAACAACGTCGTGGCGATCAAGGCGCTGGCGCACAAGCTGGCACGGGCCTGCTTCCACATTTTGAACGAGCGCAAACCGTTTGACGTGACGCGCTGCTTTGCATGAGTAACGACGGCGGCCGGCAAGCCCGGACTTGGGGACTGGAGCGACAGCCATTTGGTCTGAATGGGAGGTCGTGCCGCCGTCACCGATTTGCAGTACCAGCGGATCGCCCGCAACGTGAGCCAGCCAGGGATTGGCGCCGGGCAACCGGCAACCACGGGTCTGTGATGAACCCATTGGACACGTTGCGGCACCAACGTTCTTCTGGGGCGGCGAAGCCGCCAGGGCGACCGGCAGTTTCATCGCCACTCGCTTGATCCTGATGGGTGTCTGGCGCGATTCGTCGCAGCCATGATTTGAAGAAACGGGCGTGATCGGCGACTGCAAGCGGAGGATGAAGTGTTTGAAAACCGGCGGCTCGCGCCGCCATGGAATTGTTCGCGCGCTTGACTTGGGC
>JAFLDQ010000260.1 GCA_017302355.1 Dechloromonas sp. | reverse complement strand
TGCGAGACGCAGTGGGCTTCGTCGATGGCGAACAGCGCCAGCTTGCCGCCTTCGTACAGCGCGTCGAGCAGGGCCAGCGTGCGGTCGAGCAGCAGGCGCTCGGGAGCGATATAGACGAGGTCGAGGCTCCCCGAGAACATCGCCCGCTCGACGGCCTGCGCGGCGCGCCAGTCGAGGGTGGAATTCAGGCAGGCGGCGCGGACGCCGAGCTGGGTCAGCGCGTCGACCTGGTCCTGCATCAGCGCGATCAGCGGCGAGACGACGAGGGCGCAGCCGGGGCGGAGCAGGGCGGGGATCTGGTAGCACAGGCTTTTTCCGCCGCCGGTCGGCATCAGGACCAGGGCGTCGCCGCCGTTGGCGACGTGGTCGATGATCGCGGCCTGGGCGCCGCGGAAGGCGGGGTAGCCGAAGGTCTCGCGCAGGATGTCCAGTGCAGGCTGCGCACCGGTTGCCGCGGTCGACGTCACTTCAGGGCCGACTTTCAGGCAGGACGGCTTCGCGGGTCAGCGTCTCGCCATCCCAGACCAGGCACTCGCCGCGGTCCTCGCGCCAGTCGGCCAGAACCCAGCGCTCGACGTGGATGCCGTCGACGATGTGGTCGTGCCTGGTCGGCTGGTGGGTGTGGCCGTGGATGAAGGTGACGTAGCCGTGATCGCGCAGGAAATCGTCGGTGGCGGCGGCTTGCAGGTCGGCGTAGGGGCTGTCCTTGGCGCGCTGGCTCGACTCGCTGACCTCGCGCAGCTGGGCGGCGATGGCGCGCCGCTCGCCCAGCGGCCTGGCGAGCAACGCTGCCTGCCAGGCCGGGTTGCGGACCTGGGTGCGGAAAGCCATGTAGGTGGCGTCGTCGAGACAGAGCGCGTCACCGTGCGAAAGAACGAACTGCCATTCAGGTGTCGACAAGACGTAGGGATCGGGCAGTAGCCAGGCGCCGGTCGCGGCGGCAAAGCCATCGCCCAACAGGAAATCGCGATTGCCATGCATGACGCCGATGCGCAGCCCGGCATCGCTGGCGGCACGCAGCGCGGCGACGACCTGGGCGTTGAACGGGTCGCCGCTGTCGTCGTCGCCGATCCAGGCTTCGAAGAGGTCGCCGAGAATATAGAGTTCCGCGGCCTGGCGGGCGCGGCCGGCAAGAAACCGGAGGAACAAACGCGTCGCCCCGGGCGACCGGGGCGACAGGTGCAGGTCGGAGACGAAGAAGATCAAACCACTTCCGCTTTCTCGATGACCACGTCGTCGACCGGCACGTCCTGATGGAAGCCGCTGTTGCCGGTGCGCACGGCGCGGATCTTGTCGACGACATCCATTCCTTCGACGACTTCGCCGAACACGCAGTAGCCCCATCCCTGCCCGGACGGCGCCTTGAAGTCGAGGAAGGCGTTGTCGACGGTGTTGATGAAAAACTGGGCGGTGGCCGAGTGCGGGTCGCCGGTGCGCGCCATGGCAATCGAGCCGCGCTTGTTCCGGAGGCCGTTGGCCGCCTCGTTCTCGATCGGCGCGCTGGTCTTCTTCTGGTTCATTCCGGGCGCCATGCCGCCGCCCTGGATCATGAAGTCCTTGATCACGCGGTGAAAGATGGTGCCGTCGTAGTGGCCGGCGGCGACGTAGGCGAGGAAGTTGGCGACCGTCTTCGGCGCCTTCGCGGCGTTCAAATCGAGCAGCATGACGCCGTGGTTGGTGGTGAGTTTTATCACTGATGAGTCCTCATTTCTCGGAGATGATCTTGACGCTCTGGATGACGACCGGCGTGGTCGGCACGTTCTGGTGCGGGCCGGCATTGCCGGTCGGCACCTTGGCGATCTTGTCGACGACGTCCATGCCCGAGGTGACCTTGCCGAACACGGCATAGCCGTAGCCGCGCGGATCGGGGCTCTGGTGGTTGAGGAACTCGTTGTCCTTCAGATTGATGAAGAACTGGGCGCGCGCCGAATGCGGATCCTGGGTGCGCGCCATGGCGACCGTGCCACGTTCGTTCTTCAGGCCGTTGGCCGCCTCGTTCCGCAGCGCCGGGGTGAGCGTCTTCTTTTCTTCCATCGCCGGACTGAATCCCCCGCCCTGGATCATGAAGCCGTCGATGACGCGGTGGAAGACGGTGCCGTCGTAGAAGCCGCGCCTGGCGTTGTCGAGGAATGCCTCGACGGTCTTCGGCGCCTTCTCGGCGTTGAGTTCGATGGTGATCCTGCCGAGCGAGGTGGTCATGTCCACGGTGGGCGCCGCCCCGGCGGCCAGCGCCATGAGCAGGCCGGCGGTCAGGGTCGAGAGTTGCTTGAGCATTGCGGGTTCTCCTGTTCGGGTCATGGTTTGCCGGCCTTGTTGCCGGTGGCGGAATCGACGGGCCCTGGCTTCGCGGCTGCCTTGGCCGGGGCCGTGATCAGGTCGCGCGAAAGGGCCAGCTTGGTCTTTGCCGACTTGCTCGCTCCGTCCAGCTGGGCGGCCTTGCCATAGGCCTGGTTGGCCAGCCTGGCGTGGAGGTCGCCGAGGTTTTCATAAGCGGTCGCATACGAGGGATGCGTCTGGATCGCCATCTCGAGCGCCATCCGCGCCTTTTCGTATTGCTTCTGGCGGGCATGGAGGACCGCCAGGTTGTTGTAGGACTCGGGAAACTCGGGGTAATCCTCGGTCAGTCTGGTGAACACCGCGATGGCCTCGTCGGTCTTGCCGGTCTCGCTGTAGATCACACCCTTGAGAAAACGGGCGTGCGCGTCATTGGGCGACGCGCCCAGATACGAATCGATCGTTGTCAGCGCTTGCGGATACTGGCCCTGCCGGATCAGGCGCTGGACATCCGCCAGCGTGTCGGCGAGCAGCGGTGTGCCGCAGGCGACCAGCAGCGCGACGATGGCGGCCCGCAGCGCGCGAAAAGCACCTGGCCGAGGTGGAGGCGGGGGGGCTGAAGTCATCGCTGTGCTATACTCGGCGCAGGTTTACAATCTTTCGATTCTACCAAGAACACCAGCCTTTCCCAAGCTCTGCGACTGGCTGACGACGTCGCGAATTCCCTCGCCCATGCTCAAAATCCATAACTCCCTGAAAAGGGAAAAGCAGGTCTTCACGCCCATCGAACCGGGCAGGGTCCGCATGTACGTCTGCGGGATGACCGTCTACGACTATTGCCACCTCGGGCACGC
>JAFLDQ010000026.1 GCA_017302355.1 Dechloromonas sp. | reverse complement strand
CCATCATCGTTTTGTTCGTCGCCGTCGCCGCATGGCGCGGTATCGACGTCTACGAGAGCTTCGTCGATGGCGCCAAGGAGGGCTTCGGCGTCGCCGTGCAGATCATTCCCTACCTGATCGCCATGCTCGTCGCCATCTCGGTGTTTCGCACCACCGGCTGCATGGATTACGTCATCGGCGCCATCCGGGGTCTCGTGCTGGCGCTCGGGATGAACGACGACTTCGTGCCGGCGCTGCCGGTCGGCCTGATGAAGACGCTCTCCGGCAGCGGCGCGCGCGGCCTGATGGTGGACGTGATGACCACCTACGGCGTCGACTCCTTCCCGGGCAAGCTGGCGGCGATCATCCAGGGCTCGACCGAGACGACCTTCTACGTGCTGGCCGTCTATTTCGGCAGCGTCAATATCACCAAGACGCGCTACGCCGTGGCCGGCGGCCTGATCGCCGACGTCGTCGGGCTGGTCGGGGCGATCCTGATTGGCTACGCCTTCTATCACTGAGAGACGGCTGCCTGCTGCGGTCGACCGCCGGAAATGGACGAAAATCCGAACGCGCCGCGCGCCGGGCCGCCGCCGGCAGCGGCTGCGGTCGACTATAATGACGCCGGGAAAATTGATCCGGAATCGATCATGCAGGCGATCGAATCGCTGATTGCGAACATCGAGAAGGTCATCATCGGCAAGCGGCCGGTGATCGAACTGGCCGTCGTCGCGCTGCTTTGCCGCGGCCACGTGCTGCTCGAGGATGTGCCGGGTACCGGCAAGACCATGCTCGCCCGCGCCCTCGCGCGCTCGCTCGACATCGGCATGAAGCGGCTGCAATGCACACCCGACCTGCTCCCGTCCGACATCACCGGCGTGCCCATCTACAACCAGAAAACCGGCGACTTCGAGTTCCGTCCGGGCCCGGTATTTACCCACATCCTGCTCGCCGACGAGATCAATCGCGCGACCCCGCGCGCCCAGTCGGCGCTGCTCGAGTGCATGGAGGAGTTCCGCGTCAGTGTCGACGGCATCGGCTACGAGTTGCCCGCCGTCTTCATGGTGCTGGCGACGCAGAACCCGATCGACATGGCCGGCACGCATCCGCTGCCGGAGGCGCAGCTCGACCGCTTTTTCGTCCGGCTGCCGGTCGGCTATCCCGACCTCGACGAGGAAGTGCGCATCCTCGCCGCGCAGGCGCTGGCGCACCCGATCGACACGCTGCAGCCGGTGATCGGCGAGGCCGAAATCCTCGCCGCCCGCGATGCGGTCAAGGCCGTGCATGTCGCCGCCGACGTCGCGCAATACATGGCGCGCATCAGCGCCGCGACCCGCACCCATCGGGACCTGCGCCTCGGCGTCAGCCCGCGCGGCACACTGGCGCTGGCGCGCGGATCGCAGGGCATGGCCCTGCTGCGCGGGCGTGAATTCGTCACCCCCGACATCGTCAAGGCGATGGCCGGCGCCGTCCTCGAACACCGCCTGATCGTCCGCCCGCACGCCGCCGCCAACGGCCGCACGGCGCGCGACATCCTTGCCGAGATCCTCGACCGTTTGCCGCCACCGGTGTGAACGTGGCGCCCGAAGAACAAACCGACTGGCTGCGGCGGCACCGGAAAATCGCCGTCCTCGCCGCGTTGACCGCGGTCGCCTACCTGGCGGCGATCAACCGCGCCCAGCCCTTCGTCTGGCTCGTTCCCGCCCTGCTCGTCGCGACGCTGGCCACCGGCTTCCTGTGGCCGCGCTGGCTGGTGCGCGGCCTCGCGGTCAGCCGCAACGGCCCGACCCGCGCCGAGGAAGGGCAGGTCATCGAGTTCCGCATCGAAGTCGACAACTGGGGCTGGCTCCCGCGCTTCATGGTCGAACTGGTCGACCGGCTGCCCTTCGTCGGGCTCGCCGACCCCGGCGGACGCGGCGCCGACCAGGTGCTCGGCCTGCTCGCCTACCTGCCCGGGCGGAGGCGTCAGCAATTCACCGCCCGCATCCCGTGCGAGAAACGCGGTTTCTACCGCCTCGGTCCGGTCGGGCTCGCCTCCAGCTTCCCGCTGGGCCTCGCCGAAGCCCGGCGCACGGCCGGCGACAGCCTCCACACGCTGACCATCTACCCCGAGGTATTCAACATCCTCGCGCTGCCGTTGCGCGGCGCGCCCAGCCAGATCCACCGCGGCGGCTACCTGCTGCCCGAAGGCGCCGGCGCCGCCGAGTTCGCCGGACTGCGCGAATACCGGCGCGGCGACAACCCGCGCCACGTGCACTGGCCGACCACTGCCCGCCTCAACGAGTTGATGGTGCGCGAGTTCGAGCCGCTCGCCTCGGCCTGCCTGACCCTCGCCCTCGACCATTCGGCGTCCGCCAACGTCGGGCGCGGACGCGACGCCACCTTCGAGGTCGCCATCCGCATCGCCGCCTCGATCGCCCGCCTCGCTTGTGGCCAGAGCATCCGCACGCGCCTCGCCGGCAACGGCCAGCGTTCCCTGAACGGCCTGCCCGGCTCCGGCGACCGCCACTTCCAGGGCATCCTCGACGAACTGGCCGTCATCGACGCCGACGGCGTCACCCCCTATGCCCGCCTGCTCGACGACCTCGGCCCGCAGTGCGTGCGCGGCGAGACGGTGGTGGTCTTCCTCTCCGGCAGCGCCGCGGATTGGTACGAGACGCTGCGCGCCCTGACCATGCTGCGCGCGCGGCAGCTCCACCTCTTCGCCATCGTCTTCGACACGCCCGGCTTCGCGCCCGACTATGCCGTTCCGCTCGCCGTACCGGCCGACCCGGCCGAGACGACGGCCACTCTGCTCGAACTCGGCGCCCACTGCCTGAACGTGCGCCATCGCGCCGACCTCGTTCGCCTGTTCAACGCATGAGCGCGCCGCTCACCTGCTTCCCCGCCTACGCCGGGCTCTTCGCCTCGCTGCTGCTGGCGCTCGCCTGCAA
Organism: Dechloromonas sp.; assembly: GCA_017302355.1. The sequence goes on along the minus strand of JAFLDQ010000026.1, from coordinate 27,461 downwards.
CGCCTTCCTCGACATCGGGTACGGCATCTTCGGCGTCGAGATCGTGTTCTGGGCGGCGGTCTTCGGGTGGACGCTGCTCGTCGGCTGGCGACAACACGGGCAGGCCGATGAGCGCGGCGCCGGCCAGCAGACGATGGTCCTGCTGATCGGCGCCGCGCTGACGATCCTGGTTTTCATCCCGACCTGGGGTTTCCCGCGCGCCGGGGTCTACGTCCTCGGTATCCTGCAGGCATCGATGAACTGCGTGACCACCACGCGCCGCCAGCTGCATTTCGGACTCCTCGTCTCGGCGGTCATGGTCATGTTCGCTGCCGCGCATTTCCGCGCCGACTGGACGATGCTCTTCTACCTCGTCCCCTACATCGTCGCCGTCGTCTTCACGCTGGTTTCCGAGCAGATCAGCCGGCGTGCCCGCGACCTCCGCGAAGCCAGCCTGGGCACGCCCGATCCGGCCGGGCAGGGCCTCGCCATCGCGGCCGCGACCGCGCTCATTCTCGCCCTCGCCGGCTTCCTCTACATGCTCACGCCGCAACCGGGCTGGCCCCACCTGTCCTGGATCCGGGGACAGCCGACCAACATCGGTTTCACGGACGACCCCGGCGAGTCCGGGCGGGCCGGCCGCCGGTCCGGCGGCGATACCGGCCAGGGCGAAGGCGGGCAAGGCGGTGCCGGCGGAAGCGGCGAGGGTTCTGGCGGCGGTCGGCCCGAGGAAGCCGATGCCGGGCTGGAACTGATGCCGCAGTGGAGCTGGCCGGACGCACGGAAGATGCGCGAGGCGGCGCGGCGCCCGGGGATGCCGGGCTGGCAGTCCGGCCTGATCGGGCAATTGGCCGACGCCGAGGAATGGGTCGGCAAGACCTGCTCGCCGCTCCTGGCTGAAATCAGGGAACTGCTGCAGAAGCTGGCCGAATGGTTGCGCGAGCACCGGGCCGCGATCGCCGACGTCCTGCTCGCCCTCCTTGCGCTCGCCTTGCTCGCCGCGCTCTACTACTGGTTGCTGCGCGAGGTCCGCGCAGTCACCTGGGTGCGCACCCGGTTCGACTACCTGCGGCTGGTCGCCTTCGACGCCGGCGCGCCGGGTGCATCCGGGGCCGGCCAGTTTTACCGCGCGATGGAACGCCTGTTCGCCCTGCGCGAGACACCGCGCCGCGCCAACGCCAACACCCGCGAGTTCCTGCGCGAGGCCACCGAGTTCCGTGAGGATTTGCACCCGCCGGCCGCCGAACTCACCGGGCTGTTCGAACGCTGCCGCTACGGGGAGAAGGCGCCGACCGCGCCCGAGCGCCAGCGCATGCGCGACCTCTACCGCGCGCTCTTCCGCGCGCTGGGCTGAGGCCGTGAAGACGTACCGGGAGGGAGGCGAACCTGGATTCCGTTCTCCTCGGGCGCGCCGAATCAGGCCATCGGGACGGTGCGTTCGGCCGACTGCTACGGTCGACGGCCAAAAATGGGCGAAAATCGCGATTTGTCCTCGCCGGGCCCGACGCGTGTCCACAATCGTCCTCTTCAACAAGCCCTACGGCGTCCTCAGCCAGTTCACGCCGCAAGGCAGGTGGCGGGGGCTGGGCGAGTTCATTCCGGTCAAGGGCGTCTATGTCGCCGGCCGGCTCGATGCCGACAGCGAGGGCCTGCTGATCCTCACCGGCGACGGCCGCCTGCAGGCGCGGATCGCCGATCCGAAGCACAAACTGGAGAAGACCTACTGGGCGCAGGTCGAGGGCATGCCCGACGAGGCGGCGCTCGACCGCCTGCGTGACGGGATCGCGTTGTCCGATTTCACCGCGCGGCCGGCCAGGGTGCGGTCGATCGCCGAACCGGCCGGGCTATGGCCGCGCGACCCGCCGATCCGCTACCGTGCGGCGATTCCGGCCGGGTGGCTGGAAATCCGCATTGCGGAGGGCAAGAACCGCCAGGTCCGGCGGATGACGGCGGCGATCGGTTATCCTGTGCTCCGCCTGATTCGCGCCGCGGTCGGGTCGGCGACGCTGGACGATCTGGCGCCGGGACAGTGGCGGCGGATCGACGCCGGTTACAGGGCGTTGCAAGGGAGTTTCGATGAGTAGGAAGACATGGGGCGCACTCGCCGGCCTGCTGCTCGCGGCGGCGGCGCCGGCGCAGGAATCGATGCCGGTGATGGAGCTGACCGCCGGCATGCATCGCATCGAGGCCGAAGTCGCCGCCAACGACCGGAACCGCCAGGCCGGGCTGATGAACCGCCGGGTCATGCCGCCGCAGCGCGGCATGCTCTTCGTCTTCAGCCGCGAGAACACGCACTGCATGTGGATGCGCAATACCTACATCCCGCTGTCGGTGGCCTTCATCGACGCCGACGGCGTCATCATCAACATCGAGGACATGCAGCCGCAGAGCGAATCGAACCATTGCGCCCGCAAGCCGGCGCGCTATGCGCTGGAGATGAACCAGGGCTGGTTCGCCCAGCGCGGCATCCAGCCCGGCGCCCGGCTGAACGGCATCGACAAGGCGCCTGGGCCGCAATAATGACTTCCCGCAAGTGGCGTTCCAGTCTTGCTGGCGGCTGGCCGGACCCGGTCCTGCGTTCGTGGCTGACCGAACCGGGTTCGCTGACGGCGCGCTGCCAGCGCGCGTGTCGCGACTTTCGCGTGCGCCTTCTCGAATACGGCAGGGATCTGCCGCATGCCGACGAAATGCCGCGCCGCCGCCTGGCCCGGGTGCGCGAGGTCGTTCTCGAATGCGACGGGGCGCCGGTGATTTTCGCCCATAGCGTACTGTCGACCGCAACCAGCGGCCGTCTGACGCGCTGGCTGGCGGGCCTCGGCAGCCGCTCGCTGGGTTCGCTGCTCTTTTCGTATCCCGGGTTCAGCCGCGGAGCGATCGAGTACCGGCGGCTCGACGCCCGGCATCCGCTCTATCGGCGCGCCGCGGGTCTCGGGGCGGCCGGGTCCTGCCTCTGGGCGCGGCGCTCGCTGCACCGGCTGGACGGGCAGCAGGTGCTGGTGACCGAGGTCTTTCTGCCGGCGATCGCCAACCTCGGGTAGCGGCCGGGCCGCGGCCCGGGCAACGCCGTGCTGCCGGTCAGGGCCGCATTGCGGCAGCGGGCACGATCACCAGGGCAGGCGCTGCGCCAGCCAGGTATCGAGCGCTTCCGGCAGGGCGCGCAGCAGCAGCTCGTGGCGGCCGGCGATCCAGCCGTGAACCGGTCCGGGGGTGCGCCCTTCCAGCGTCTGTTCGACGAGTGTCCGGGCGGTGACCTGGTCATTGATCAGCCCGAGTTCGTCCTGAAGCTGGGTGAGCGCCAGGAGGTTGGGCCGCAAGCGCTTGGGCGAAAGCAGCGGGGTGAAGAACTCGATCGCGTAGCGCAGCTTCTTGAAGCAGATGCGCATGCGGTGGCGATCCTCGGGGGTCAGTTCGGCCACGCGCTCGGCAAGCAGACGGGCCTGGCGGTCGCGGCTGCGCAGGCGTTTGCGCGCGAACTTCGTCAGGTCCTGCCGCTGCTGATCCTGCAATCCATAGACCGCGGCGGTGAACTCGACGATCAGGCGCGAGTAGTCGGGCAACCCGACGACGTGGGCCGAGGCGGTGCGCGCCCGCTTGGCGCGACGCCTTCCCTCGGTTAGCAGGCGGAGGGTGTTGCGGTCGTTCGGGAAGTCGGCCAGGATCGGCGGCATCGTCTCGCTGACGAAAACGTCCCAGTTGCGGCTTTCGCCGAGCGCCGTGCCCAGGTTCTGCCAGGCAAGGTTGTAGGTGGCGACGAAATCGGCGGGCAGCACCGGTGCGAAGAGCTTGATGGCCGAACGCAGCCGGCGCAGCGCGATGCGGGCCTGATGAACGTACTCGGGATCCTCGCTTGCGGATACCAGGCCGTTCTCGTTGCGCTGGAACTGCTCGAGACAGCCCAGGGCGATCGCGCGGAAGGCCTCGACCGGCGACATTCCGGCGTCGAGAACGGCCGCCTTGGCGCGGAACGGCTTTTCCTGCGCGTTGTTGAACAGGGCGTAGCCGCGCTCGGCCTTGCTCGCGACGGCGGGACGCAGATCCAGCGTTTCCTGCAACTGGCGGGCGACGGCGAAAACGTCGCCGACGTCGCCGCTGATCAATTCGAGTTCGATCTCGCAGATCGCCGTCGTGCGTCCGTCGCTCTCGATCTTGCCGCGGTCCAGCACCAGCTCGATCCGCGACCTCCCGAACGGCACCTGCCAGGCCAGGCGGCGGAAGTCGGTGGTGAAGATCGCCTGCAGTCGAGGCAGCGCCTCGTCGAGGATGGCCCGGAATTTCGGTGCGTCGACATGGCTGAAGTCGAACTGACCGGGTTTGGCCCGGGCTTCCCACTCGTCGCGCAGCGCCAGGCCGCCGCTGACGGTGGCCGCCGACTTGACGGTGAGCAGCCACTGGCGGCCCTTCTTGCGGAAGCGCAGGCCGATCCGGCGTGCATTCAGGTCGAGCGCCGGAGTGTCGTAATAGGTGTTGAGCAAGTGCTGGCCCTGCGGCTGGATGCCGGCCAGGAGCGGGTGGGCGGATAGCCGCTGCGCCGTCTGCGGGGTCAGCTGAAGCTTCAGTTCGATTTCGGTTGCCATGGATTTGCCGGATGAAAATGAAGGGACGATCTGCGAATGATGCCTGCCAGATGCTGCCGCCAAACCGGCGGGCAGATCCCGCAGGCCGCGAATTTACCGAAAAAATGTTGCGGCGAGGTGACCGGATAGCATCGATTGTGCAACGTTATCAATGATCCGTGCCAACTTTTTCACATGTGGCGGGACGGCCTGTCGCTATAATCCACCGAAATCCATTCACCAAGCGCCCGCCAATGAGAACCAAGAGAATCCTGTCCACCCTGCTGTTGGCCGCCTTTCCGCTCACCGGACTGGCCGCCGGGCCCGCTGCGCCGGAAGGTGACGCGAGCTTCGTGCAACTGCGTGATGTCGCCCAGAAGGCGATCGTCAATAACCCCGAAGTCAATGCCAAGTACCACAACTTCAGGGCTTCGGTCGAGGAGGTCGGCGTCGCCTTCGGCGGCTACCTGCCGCGCGTCGATGTGGTGGCCGGGGCCGGCCGCGAATACATCAAGGAGCCGGTGTTCAGCGGTTCGAAAACCTACAACGAGGGTTACTACAATCGCACCGGCTGGCTGGTCAGCCTCAACCAGATGCTGTTCGACGGCTTCGCCACGCGCAACGAAGTCAAGCGCCTGAACAAGGCCCAGCTGGTGCGCTACTACGAGCTGCTCGAGGCGATCGACAATGTCGCCCTCGAAGCGGGCCGCGCCTACCTCGACGTGCTGCGCTACCGCTTCCTCGTCGATCTCGCCGAAGACAACTACGTCCAGCACCGCGCCACCTTTGAACAGCTGCTGCGCCGCACCCAGTCCGGCGTCGGCCGCCGCGTCGATCTCGAACAGGCGGCCAGCCGCCTGGCGCTCGCCGAGGTCAACCTGACGATCGAGACGGCCAACCTGCATGACGTCACCGCGCGTCACCAGCGCATCGTGAACGAGGCTCCCCAGCGCGTCGCTTTCCCGCCGGCGCTGATCGGCCGGGCGATGCCGGCCAGCCAGAAGGCGGCGCTGGAAAAGATGTTCAAGGAGAACCCGGCCGTCCTGGCCGCCCAGGAGAACATCGAGGCGGCCGAATACGACATCGCCGTGCGCCGCGCCGCCTACTTTCCCCGCGTCGATTTCCGGGCCCGCGCCGACAACTCCGAGAACACGCTGAACGTCATCGGCGACCGCGTCAACAACGTGGCCGAGGTGGTGGTGACCTACAACCTGTTCAACGGCGGTTCGGACCGCGCCCGCGAACGGCAATACACGGAGCGCCGCAACCTCGCCGTCGACCTGCGCGAAAAGGCCTGCCGCGACACCCGGCAGACGCTTTCGATCGCCTACAACGACGTCCAGCGCCTGCGCGATCAGGTATCGTTTCTCAACCTCCAGGTCAGCCTCGTCGAAAAGACCCGCGACGCTTACCGCGACCAGTTCAACGTCGGCCAGCGCACCCTGCTCGACCTCCTCGATACCGAGAACGAACTCCTCTCCGCCAGGCGCGCGGCGGTCAATGCCGACACCGACCTGACCCTGGCCTATCTCCGCACCTATGCCGGCATGGGCGTTCTCAGCGATGTCCTCGGGCTCAAGCGGAGCGAGCTCGAAGCACCCGATCCGGACGATCTGTCGACGGTCGCGGCCAGCGAATCCTGCGTGGCCGAACCGGTCAGGGCGACCGCCATCGACCGCGATGCGCTCAATGCGCGGGCGCTTGCCCTGCTCGACAGCAACCGCCCCGGCTTCGCGGCATCGGGCCCGTCCGTCGTGACGCCGCAAGGTGCGCCGATCCCGCAAAGCGGCCTCGATGCCGCGAGCGGCCCGCAGGCCGAGGTTGCCAACCAGATCAAGATCTGGGCGGCGCTCGTCGCCCGCAAGGACTTTGCCGGCTACGAGAAGCTCTACGCACCCGACTTCGCGCCGGACGGCGGCATCAGCCGCGGCGAATGGGCGGCGCGCCAGAAGGAACGCTTCGCGCAGGCCGGCAACGTGCCGGCCGGCGTGCACAACCTGAAGGTTCGCGTCACCGGGCTCGATCGGGCGACGGCGGAATTCACGCAGGACGCCAATGACGACCTGCGCCGCGAGACGACCCGCAAGACGCTCGATTTCGTCAAGGTCGGCGCCGGCTGGCTGATCAGCCGCGAAAAGTCGGCGCCGACGGTCAAGAAATGAAGAGGCCGATCATGACTACCTTACGCCAGATCATGCACAGACTTTCCGCGGCGACGCCGTTGCTCGCTGCCTTGCTGTTCGCGGCCAACCCGGCGGCGGCGCAGGCCGGCGCGGGCGCCGGCCAGACGCTGGGCCGGATCGCCGGCGAGCGGGTGATCTACCTCGGGCATCGCGAAGCCGCCAGGCCCTTCTCCTATGTCATTCCCGCCGCCGAGGTCAACGGGCGCGACTCCTTTGCCGGGTATTCCTGGGATATTTGCCTGAAAGTCGTCGACGCCCTGGAAAAAAGGATCGGCCAGAAGATCGAGGTGCGGCCGGTGACGATGCCGGCCAATACGCGGATCATGATGGTCAAGGTCGGCATCGCCACGATGGACTGCGGGTCGACGAGCAACACCGTCGCCCGTCAGAAGCTGGCGGCGTTCAGCAATACCTTCTACGTTGCCGACGTCAGGATCATGGTCAACAAGGACAAGGGCATCCGCTCGCTCGGCGACCTCAACGGCAGGCGCGTGGTCACCACGCTGGGGACCACCGCCGACCGCCTGATCAAGCAGCAGGCCTTTGCCCGCAACCTCAATATCGATTACGTGGCCGGGAACAGCCATGCCGAATCGATGGCGCTGATGAACGCGGGCAAGGCGGACGCCTATGTCGGCGACGATGCGATCATCGCGGCGCAACGCGCGGGGTCTCCGCTCAGGGACAGATTTGCGTTCCTCGACGAGACGCTGGCGAGCGAGCCCTACGGACTGGTCCTGCCGCGCGACGATCCGCAGTTCAAGAAGTTCGTCGACGAAGTGCTGGTTGACCTGATGCGGAGTGGCGAACTGGCGAGGCTCTACGACAAGTGGTTCATGAACCCGATTCCGCCGGATGGCATCAACCTGCAGATGCCGATGTCGGAAAAGCTCAAGGCGGCGATCGCCAACCCGAACGACAAGCCGGTGAACTAGCGGAAGTTGCGCAAGAAGAAAAGGCCATGCGGCGGTGCATGGCCTTTTTTCTGGTGGGGGAACGCTTCAGGCGCCGAGTTTCGGGTTGAGCGTGTAGGTGCCGGTCAGGCTCGCCTCGGCCAGCACATGGCCGGCGATCGCGGCGCGCACTTCCGGGCCGCCGAACCTGCCGGCGAGCGGCAGCTGCTCGACGTCCAGCGCGTAGACGGTGAATACGTAGCGGTGAATGATCTCGTCGTTCCACGGCGGGCAGGGGCCGTCGTATCCGTGGTAGTCGCCGCGCATGTCGTTGTCGCCGGCGAACCAGTCGGTGAAGTTGTTGACGCCCTGGCGCGCGCCGTGGGCGGCCTGCGGGCCGGGCTTGCCGCGCGGGGTCACGTCGTCCGAGAATTCGCCCTCGTGGACGGCGTTGACCGCGGCAGGCAGGTCGATCAGCACCCAGTGGAAGAAATCGACGCGCGGCAGCGAGGCGGGAACGCTGCGCCCCTCCTGATTGACGTCGTCGCCCTTGCTCGGCACGTCGGGATCGTGGCAGATGATCGCGAACGAGCGGGTGCCGGCGGGGACGTCGGACCATGCCAGTTGCGGGTTGAGGTTCTTGCCCAGGCAGACGTGGTGATCGGCGTCGGGAATGCAGAAGGCGAGGGCGCCGGGGATTTTCTGCCCGTCGGCAAGGCTGGTGCTGGTCAGTTTCATCGAATGGTTCTCCTCCGGTTAGGCGGCGCGCCGCTTGAAGTCGCTCAGGCGAAAGCCGAGAACCCATAGTGTAGCGAAATAGGCGATCACGCCAAGCCCCACCAGCAGACCGAGGCGGATCAGCCGCTCGGGCAGCGGATAGGCGAGCCACGCCGCGTCGCCGCCGCTGGCCAGCCACAGCGCGCCGCCCATGATCGCGAGCGCCGCCAGCAGCTTGAGCGAGAAGGCCATCCAGCCGGGTTGCGGACGATAGACGTCGTGCCGGCGCAGGCCGCGATAGAGCAGCGCGGCGTTGAGGCAGGCGGCCAGGCCGATCGACAGCGCCAGCCCGGCGTGCTGCAGCCAGCCGATGAAGGCGAGGTTCATCGCCTGCGTGGCGACGAGCGTGATCAACCCGATCTTTACCGGGGTCCTGACGTTCTGGCGGGCGTAGAAGCCCGGCGCCAGCACCTTGACCAGGATCAGTCCGACCAGGCCGATGCTGTAGGCGACCAGCGCCTGGCGAGTCTGGAAGACGTCGTCGCCGGTGAAGGCGCCGTGGTGGAACAGCGTCGCGATCAGGGGCACGGCGAGTACGGCGAGCGCCAGCGCGGCCGGGGCGGCGAGCAGCAGGGTCAGGCGCAGGCCCCAGTCGAGCAGGTTCGAGTATTCACGGTGGTTGGCGCTGGCGTGGTACCTCGAGAGCGACGGCAGCAGGATGGTGCCGAGGGCGGCGCCGAGCATGCCGGAGGGAAATTCCATCAGGCGGTCGGCGTAGTAGAGCCAGGAGACGCTGCCGGTCTTCAGGAACGAGGCGAAGATGGTGTTGATCAACAGGCTGATCTGCGACACGGAAACGCCGAGCACTGCCGGCCCCATCAGCGCCAGGATGCGGCGCACGCCGGGATCCTGCCAGGCGGCCTGCCAGTTCAGCGACGGGCGCGGCAGCATGGCGACGCGGCGCAGCGCCGGAATCTGGACCGCCAGTTGAACCACGCCGCCGAGGAAGACCGCCCAGGCCAGCGCGAGAACGGGCGGGTCGAAGTACGGCGCGGCGAACAGCGCCATGACGATGAAGACGACGTTGAGCAACACCGGCGTGAACGCGGGCAGCGCAAAGCGGCTCATCGTGTTCAGGATGCCGCCGGCCAGCGCGACCAGCGACATGAAGAAGATGTAGGGAAAGGTGATGCGGGTCAGCTGGATGGTCAGTTCGAACTTGCCGGCATCGGCGGCGAAGCCCGGCGCCGACATCCAGACGAGCAGCGGCGCCGCGGCGACGCCGATGGCGGTAACCGCGAACAGGACCAGGGCGAGAATGCTGGTGACATGGTCGATCAGCAGCAGCGTTTCCCGCTCGCCGCGCTGGTTCTTGTATTCGCCAAGAATCGGCACGAAGGCTTGCGAAAAGGCCCCTTCGGCGAACATCCGGCGCAGCAGGTTGGGCAGCTTGAAGGCGACGAAGAAGGCATCGGTGGCCAGGCCGGCGCCAAAGGTACGGGCGACGACGAAATCGCGAACGAACCCGAGAATTCGCGAGAGCAGCGTCATGCTGCTGACCGTCGCCAGGGCGCGGAGAAGATTCATGGATTGCCGGCGTTGCCTGAAAGCGCTTGCGAAAGATATAATTCTACGCTGAGCCGCTGCAGTAGCTCAGTTGGTAGAGCAACTGATTCGTAATCAGTAGGTCGGAGGTTCGATTCCTCTCTGCAGCACCACCCGAATTTCTCCTGTCTTTTGTTGAAGTCCCGGATTGCAGTCATTCCTGACGTTCCGGGATTTTTTCGCCGACGGATTGCAGGGTGGCGGATGGGCGGCGGGCGGGCAAGGATTGTTGCCTGCGGAGGGGATTGGCAAATGAACGGGAACTACGAGGAGAACCAGCCCGCCCGCGGCGAAATCGATGCGCTTGCCGCACCGCTGGTGATCGAATTCGGGACGGCGTGGTGCGGCCACTGCATGGCGGCGCAGCCGCTGATCGAAAGTGCCTTCAACGATTATCCGGCGCTGCGCCACCTCAAGGTCGAGGACGGGCCGGGACGTCCGTTGGGCCGTTCATTTCGCGTCAAGTTGTGGCCGACACTGATCTTCATGGCTCATGGCCAGGAAGTGGCGCGCCTGGTCCGGCCGGGAGACGCCGGGGAAATCCGCGCTGCGCTGCGGCAGATCGCCGGTGCGTGAGCATGCGCCGCGGCGAATGACCAGCGAATCGATGCAGGAAAGCCGCCAGGCGCTGCCGGCCGCTCGCGGTGGTGGTCAGGAATCGGCGGCGGCGCTCAGCGTTCCTGCCACTTCATCGCCGCCACCGAACCAACGACGATGCCGGCGACGCTGATGAACGAACCCAGGGCGAGTGTCGAGATGCCGCTCAGGCCCTGGCCGATCGTGCAGCCCATGGCCAGCACGCCGCCGAAGCCCATGAGGATGCCGCCCAGGAGTTGATTGCGCAGATCCTCGAGAGAGGCGAATCCCTCCCAATGGAACCGGCGGGAGGTGACGGCATGGATGAACGAACCGAGGACGACGCCGGCCGCGGTGGCGATGCCGAAGGTCATGCGCAGCGACTGGTCGGTCCACAGCATCAGCAACTCCAGGCTGTAGGCGGCCGGCGCGACAAAGCTCAGGGACTCGATGGTCCGGGAGTTGGTTGCGAAATAGGTCATCTCCAGCGTGTCGGCATCCTCGGCAAAGCCGATGTGACCCGAAAGATACCAGCCGGCCGTTACCAGCAAACCGAGAATCGCGCCGCCGGCCATTTGTTCGCCACTGACGCGGAAATCCTTGTCCTTGAGCACGAAGATCAGCAGCGCGACGACCACGGCGCCGGTTGCGGCAAGCAATGCCGAATTTGCCGGCATTCCGGTGAGCCTGGACAGGAGTTCGGCGAGACTCTGGCTGCGCAGGCCGAGGCTCGCGAGGTCGAGGGCGACGGGGTCGAGGTAGCTTGCGCGCCACTGGCCGAACAGGCCCTTGATCGTCATGTAGGCCGAGATGGCGAGGAAGACCAGCACGACGAGCGAGCGCACGCTGCCGCCGCCCAGGCGCAGCAGATTCTTGTTGGCGCAGCCGCCGGCGATGGTCATGCCGATACCAAACAGCGTGCCGCCGAGCAGCATCGACAGCCAGGGCAGCAGCGGCCGCTGGTAGAACGACCTGGTCAGGTCGATCAGGGCGAAGTAGTGGAGCAGGTTGGCGCCGGTCATGGCGACGGCCATGGCCAGCAGCCACATGCGCGCGCGGCCCCAGTGCTCCATGTTGATCACGTCGGAAATGGCGCCCATGATGCAGAAATTGGTCCTTGCGGCGACAAAGCCGAGAACCAGCCCCAACGCGAAGCCGCCCCAGACGACCCGGGCGGCCAGATTTACGGACTCATCCATGCCACCCCCCTTGCGAACCTGGATCGGAAGTTGAAGTCGAGTTCGGCAAGTATCTCCGGGGAATGGATGGACAGTCAATCGTCATCGTCCGCCGGGGCACTCCGCCGGCGGGATGGCATGAGAGCCCGTGGCGCGGGCGTCGTCAGGCGTTGCCGGTGATCGCGTGCAGCTTGGCGAAGGCGAACAGCTCGAGGCGGCTGGACAGGCCGAGCTTGCCGTAGATCGAGTTGAGGTGATTGCGCAGCGTGTTTTCGCTGATGTTGAGGCGTTCGGCGATCAGCCTGCCGCCGGCCGAGGCATCCCGGGTGATCTCGGCGATCGTCTGTCGCTCGCGCCTGGTCAGGCTGGCAATCCGGATCTGGTCGGGGGTCTCGTACTCGGCCTTCCGCCGTTGGGCGAGATGGAAGAAGATCCGGCCGGTTGCGGCGCCGTCGATCCAGAATTCGCCCTCATCGATCTTTTCGATGGCCGTGAGCAGCGCTGCGACCGGCTCGCCCTTGGTCAGCACCCCACGCGCGCCGGCCAGGATCGCCCCGTCGTGCACCGAGACGTCGCGCGAAGCGGTCAGCACGAGCACGCGCGCCGGCGACAGGGAGCACAGTTCGGCGATCGCATCGATCCCGATCTCGCCATCGAGGTCGACCACGATGACATTGACCGGCGTCTCGTAGATGATCCGCGCGGCGTCACCGCAGTTGACCGCCGTACCGGCCAGTTCGATTTCCGGACCCGTGCCCTGCACGAGTTTTTCGAGTCCCCAGAGTTCGATCGGGAGATCGCTGACCAGCATGACGCGGATCGGCCTGTCTTGATGATTTGTCATGATTGATTGCTGAAAGCATCCTGGATTTGAAAAGTGGTACATTTATACTATGATCCGTTTCGGAAATCTAGTAGATACTAAAAAAATTGGTGCTCGACATTCACCACGCGTTTCCGAACCGCGGGCTCCGGGTTAGAATTCCGGCGTGCGCCGCACAAGGGTGCGCCGCAGAGGGCGACGGGCGAGGCGCCGAGCCAAAATCGAACCGAACATTGGGAGAGCAGGGATGGAGATCGCGGGCAAGGTATTTCTGGTGACGGGTGCGGGTTCCGGCCTGGGGGCGGCGACGGCGCGGGCTCTGGCCGCGGCGGGCGCGCAGGTGGTTCTGGCCGACGTGAACCGCGAGGCGGGCGAGAATCTGGCGGCCGAACTCGGCGCCAGCGCCTGCTTCGTCGCAACCGATGTGGCGGACGAGGCGAGCGCGGTCAACGCCGTGAATACGGCAAATTCCGTTTTCGGCGGCCTGCACGGACTGGTCAACTGCGCCGGCGTGGCGCCGGGCGAAAAGGTGGTCGGTCGCGACGGGCCGCACAGGCTGGAAACCTTCGCGCGGACGATCAACATCAACCTGGTCGGTACCTTCAACATGATCCGCCTGGCGGCCGAGGCGATGATGAAGGGCGAGCCCGATGCCGGCGGCGAGCGTGGCGTGATCGTCAATACGGCGAGCGTCGCCGCCTTCGAGGGGCAACTCGGGCAGGCCGCCTATGCCGCGTCGAAAGGTGGAATCGTCGCCATGACGCTGCCGGTGGCCCGCGAACTGGCGAGGAGCGGGATCCGCTGCGTGACCATCGCCCCGGGGATCATGGAAACGCCGATGCTGCTCGGCATGGCGCCGGAAGTCCAGGAGTCGCTGGGCAGGATGGTGCCGTTCCCGTCACGCATGGGCAGACCGGTGGAATTCGCCGCGCTGGTCAGGCACATCGCCGAAAATTCCTACCTGAACGGCGAGGTGATCCGCCTCGACGGCGCCATCCGCATGGGAAGCAAATAATCTATACTGCGGCTCCGCCTCCTGGACCGGAAAGGCGCTGCGGCGCCTTTTCTCGTTTGCATGTCTGAAGCTCCCTGTTATCACTGCGGTCAGCCGGTCCCGGATGATGTCGAGCTGTCGGTCGCGGTGGGCGGAAAGGAGCGCCCGATGTGTTGCCACGGGTGCCAGGCGGTCGCCCGATCGATCGTCGCCAACGGCCTCGAGGATTATTACCGCAGCCGCGACGCGTTGCCCGAAGCGCCGCGCGAGGCGATGCCGGCGATCCTTGAGCAACTGGCGCTGTACGATCACGCCGAGTTCCAGAAGAGCTTCGTCAAGGCGCTGGGCGAAAGCGAGCGCGAAGCGACGCTGTTGCTCGAGGGCATCACCTGCGCCGCCTGCATCTGGCTCAACGAGCAGCAGGTCGGCAGGCTGCCGGGAGTCTCCGCCGTGGACATCAACTATGCGACGCGGCGCGCGCGCGTGCGCTGGGACGAGTCGCGGATCAGGCTCTCCGACATCCTGGGGGCGATCGCCGCCATCGGCTACCGCGCCTACCCGTACGACGCCGCGAAGAACGAGGAAATCGCGCGCAAGGAGCGGCGCGACGCCTTGTGGCGCCTGTGGGTGGCCGGCTTCGGCATGATGCAGGTGATGATGTACGCGTATCCGATGTACATCGCCGACGGTGACATGAGCGCCGATGTCGAGAGCATGATGCGCTGGGCCAGTCTGCTGCTGACGCTGCCGGTGGTCTTCTATTCCGCCGCGCCGTTCTTCCGCAATGCCTGGCGCGATCTCGGCCTGCGCCGGGTGGGCATGGACGTTCCGGTGGCCCTCGGCGTCGGCGCGGCGTTCGCCGCCAGTTGCTGGGCGACGCTGGCGCGGGCGGGGGAGGTCTATTTCGATTCGGTGACCATGTTCGTCTTCTTCCTGCTCGGCGGCCGCTATCTGGAAATGACGGCGCGCCAGAAGGCGGTCAGCGTGACCGAGGCATTGGCGAGGTTGCTGCCGGCCTTTGCGCAAAGGTTGCCCAATTTCCCGGTCGACCGCGGCAGCGAGCAGCGCGTGGTCGCCGACCTGCGCCCGGGCGACCACGTGCTGGTGCGCGCCGGCGACATCGTTCCGGCCGACGGCCGGGTTGTCGAGGGGGTGAGCTGCGCCGACGAGGCGCTGCTCACCGGCGAGAGCCGGCCGGTGGCGAAGTCACCGGGCGAAGCGGTGACCGGCGGCTCGATCAACGTCGAGAGTCCGCTGGTCGTGCGGGTCGAGCAGGTCGGCGCGGGCACGCGCCTCTCCGCCATCATCGGCCTGATGGAGCGCGCCGCCGCCGAGAAGCCGCGCATCGTCGATCTGGCCGACCGCATCGCCAGCCATTTCGTCGCGACGCTGCTCCTGGTCGCCGCCGCCGTCGCGGTTGGCTGGTATTTCATCGACCCGTCGCGCGCCCTGTGGATCACCGTGTCGGTTCTGGTCGTGACCTGCCCCTGCGCCCTGTCGCTGGCGACGCCGATCGCCCTGACGGTGGCGGCCGGCGCGCTGGCCAAGGACGGCCTGCTGGTGACCCGCGGGCATGCCATCGAGACGCTCGCCCGGGCGACGCACTTCGTCTTCGACAAGACCGGGACGTTGACGACGGGGCGCATGCACCTGGTCGATGTGGCCGTTTTCGGTGTGCTGGAACGCGATGAGTGCCTGGCCGTTGCCGCTGCCCTCGAGCAGAGTTCCGAACATCCGGTCGCCACGGCGCTGCGGCGGGCGGCCGGCGCAGCGCTGCCGCTGGCGAGCGATGCCGTTGCCGAGCCGGGGCAGGGGATCGCGGCGACGATCGCCGGGCGGAATTTCCGCATCGGGCGTCCGGCCTACGCCCTGGCGCCCGGCGCCCTCCCGGAGGCGGCCGCCGGCTGGCTGGACAGCGGCGATACCGTCGTCGCACTCGGCGATGCGACGGGCTGCCTGGCGCTGTTCCGGATCGGCGACGAGGTCCGCCCCGAGTCGGCGGCGCTGGTCGCCGAACTGCTGGCTGCCGGAAAGGAGGTGGTGCTGCTCACCGGCGACGCGCCGGCGGTGGCGCGGCGGGTTGCCGGCCAGCTGGGGATCCGCGACGTTCGCGCCGGCGCGACACCGCAAGGCAAGCATGACTGCGTCACCGCGCTGCAGGCGAGCGGGGCGGTCGTGGCGATGATCGGTGACGGGGTCAATGACGCGCCGGTTCTCGCCCAGGCGCAGGTTTCGGTGGCGATGGGCGGCGGCGCGCAACTGGCGCGCACGCAGTCCGACTTCGTGCTGCTTTCCGAGAACCTCGACCACCTGCGCCGCGGTCTGCGGCGGGCCATCGGGACACTGCGCGTGATCCGGCAGAACCTCTGGTGGTCCTTCGCGTACAATTTCATCGCCTTGCCCCTGGCCATCGCCGGTCATGTGACGCCCTGGCTGGCGGGGATCGGCATGTCGGCCAGTTCGCTGCTGGTCGTGCTCAACTCGCTGCGCATCCAGCGCATGGAGACGGACTGATGGAAAGCATCTATCTGCTGATCCCGATCTCGGTGATCCTGGTCTTCGTGATCGCGGTGATCTTCTGGTGGTCGGTGCGCAGCGGTCAGTTCGACGACCTCGAAGGCCCCGGGTTCCGGATCCTGATGGACGATGACGGTCCGAACATTCCGCAGACCGGGGCGGAAAAGAGCGACAAACCGGAGAAAGGTTGATCTGCGTCAACGCCGGCATCGGTGGCATGTGAATAATCAAACCATGTGGAGCGAGCGCTTCATGGTGATTCTCTGTTGGGGTTGGGGTGCGTTGCGACGCACCCTTTTTTTGTCCCCGAAGACCGCATTTGCCGGATTGCTACACCCTTCGGACTAATTTGTTCTGGATAGCCGCGAGGTTGATCTAGGTCAAATGTTCGCCCTTGTTCTAGAATACCATCCGTAGCTATGCGCCGCCTTGGGTTCAGGGAGGTGGACATCCGGTTTTTTTCAAGGAGAGGTGGGTTCATGTCTGGAACGCAAACCACGTACAACGACAAGGTCGTCCGGCAGTTTGCCGTCATGACCGTCATCTGGGGCATCGTCGGCATGCTGGTCGGTGTCATCATCGCTGCCCAGCTGGTCTGGCCCGAGCTGAATGTGGGCTTCCTGCATTTCGGCCGGCTGCGTCCGCTGCATACCAACGCGGTCATCTTCGCCTTCGGCGGCTGCGCCCTGTTCGCGACGTCCTACTGGTGCGTGCAGCGCACCAGCCATGTGCGCCTGTGGGGCGGTCCCCTGATCCCCTTCACCTTCTGGGGTTGGCAAATCGTCATTGTACTGGCTGCGATCACGCTGCCGCTGGGGATCACCTCCAGCAAGGAATACGCCGAGCTCGAGTGGCCGATCGACATCCTGATCGCGCTGGTCTGGATTGCCTACGCCGTCGTCTTCTTCGGCACGATCGCCGTGCGCAAGGTTTCGCACATCTACGTGGCCAACTGGTTCTTCGGCGGCTTTATCATCGCCGTCGCCCTGTTGCACATCGTCAACAGCATGGCGGTGCCGGTGACGCTGACCAAGTCCTATTCGGTGTATGCCGGTGTCCAGGACGCGATGATCCAGTGGTGGTACGGCCACAATGCCGTGGGCTTCTTCCTGACCGCCGGCTTCCTGGGCATGATGTACTACTTCGTGCCGAAGGCGGCCGGGCGTCCGGTGTATTCCTACCGCCTGTCGGTGGTGCACTTCTGGGCGTTGATCTTCACCTACATGTGGGCCGGTCCGCACCACCTGCACTACACCGCGCTGCCTGACTGGACCCAGTCTGTCGGCATGGTCTTCTCGCTGATCCTGCTGGCGCCGTCGTGGGGTGGCATGATCAACGGCATCATGACCCTGTCGGGCGCCTGGCACAAGTTGCGCGACGATGCAGTCCTGAAGTTCCTGATCACCTCGCTGTCCTTCTACGGCATGTCGACCTTCGAAGGCCCGATGATGTCGATCAAGACGGTCAATGCCCTGTCGCATTACACCGACTGGACGGTCGGCCACGTGCACGCTGGTGCGCTGGGCTGGGTGGCCATGGTCTCGATTGGTTCGATTTACTGGCTGCTGCCGCGCCTGTTCGGCAAGAGCGAGATGTACAGCACCAGGCTGGTCACCACCCACTTCTGGATCGCCACCATCGGTACCGTGCTCTACATCGCCTCGATGTGGATCGCCGGCGTCATGCAGGGCCTGATGTGGCGTGCGGTGAACGCCGATGGCACGCTGGCCTACAGCTTCGTCGAGTCGGTGAAGGGTTCCTACCCGTTCTGGGCGATCCGCTGGCTGGGTGGCGTCCTGTTCCTGTTCGGCATGCTGCTCATGGCCTACAACATGTTCAAGACCATGGCGGGCGGCAAGACGCAGGATGCGCCGGTTCTGGCTCCGGCCGGTCATCACGCCTGATTCGGGAGGAAAGACAATGATCAAGCATGAACAAATCGAAAAGAGCGTAACGCTGCTGATCGTCCTGACCGTGTTGGTCGTGATCTGGGGCGGCTTGCTGGAAATCGTCCCGCTCTTCTTCCAGAAATCGACGACGACGCCGATCGAGGGGGTCAAGCCCTATGATGCAGTACGTCTGGCCGGTCGCGATGTCTATGTCCGTGAAGGCTGCTTCCTCTGCCACTCGCAGATGATCCGTCCTTTCCGCGCCGAGACCGAGCGCTACGGCCACTTCTCCGTCGCCGGCGAATTCGTCTATGACCACCCGTTCCAGTGGGGCTCCAAGCGTACCGGCCCCGATCTGCATCGTGTTGGCGGCCGTTATTCGGACGAGTGGCAGCGTGCGCACCTGATGAATCCGCGTGACGTCGTGCCGGAATCCAACATGCCCGCCTTTGCCTTCCTGGCGAATACCAAGGCCAAGGATAGCGTCGGGGCCGACATCGAGAAGAAGATGGGCGTGATGCGCGCCTTCGCCAATGCGCGCGGCATCCCGACCTATTCCGATGCCGACATCCAGGGCGCCAAGGCGGCGATCGGTGACATGACCGAAATGGACGTTCTGATCGCCTATCTGCAGGGCATGGGAACGGCACTGGGCACGATGAAGCAATAGGCCATGGACATCAATGATCTGCGTTCCATCGCCACGGTTGCCGGGTTGCTCTGCTTCCTGGCGATCGTGGGGTGGGCCTACAGCAAGCGCAGCAAGAAGAGGTTCGATGAAGCTGCCAACTTGCCGTTCGCGGAGCACGATGATCGGGATTTGGCGTCTCGCACGTCACGTCCTCGCTGAAAAGGGGAAAGCAAATGAGCGATTTTGTTAGCGGTTTCTGGAACGTGTATGTGATTGTGATTGTGCTGGCCAGCATTCTCGCCTGCGCACTTCTGCTCTACATGCAAGGCAAGGCAAAGTTCACGCCGGGCAAGACCATGGGTCATGTCTGGGACGAAACCCTCGAGGAATATAACAACCCGATGCCCAAGTGGTGGAGCTGGCTGTTCGTCATCACGGTCATCTTCTCGCTGGTCTATCTGGCACTCTACCCTGGCCTCGGCAGCTTCAAGGGCCTGCTCGGCTGGAGCGCGGTCGGTCAGTACAACACCGAACGCGAACGCATGGATGCCACCGTTCAGCCGATGTATGCCAAATACCAGGGCATGGATGTCAAGGCGCTGGCTGCCGACAAGCAGGCGATGGAAACCGGCAAGCGTCTGTTCCTGACCTACTGCATGCAGTGTCACGGTGCGGACGGCCGCGGCGCCAAGGGCTTTCCGAACCTGACCGACAGCGACTGGCTGTATGGCGGCGAACCGGAGCAGATCCTGCAGACCATCGCCGATGGCCGCATGGGCGTCATGCCGCCGCATGGGCAGCTCGGCGGCGATACGATCAAGGATCTGGCGAATCATGTCCGCTCGCTCTCCGGGTTGCCGAACGACGCCGTTCGCGCCGCCAAGGGCAAGGAAGCCTTCACGTCGGCCGGCTGCGTCGCCTGCCACGGTGCGGATGGCAAGGGCATGCAGGCTCTCGGCGCTCCGAACCTGACCGACAAGGTCTGGCTGTACGGCTCTTCCGAAGCCACCATCGTCGAGACGATAACCCTCGGTCGCCAGAACCGGATGCCGTCGTGGAAGGCATTCCTGGGGGACGCCAAGGATCATTTGCTGACGGCCTATGTCTATAGCCTCAGCCACGGCGCCAAGTGAGAGGAAGGAACGGGGCGGGCAACCGCCCCGTTTGGCGTCAGGTTAAACATAAGCAAAAGGTGATCTCTGTCAACATTGCGTTCGTGAATTGCCCGCAGAATTGACCTCTTGGCGCAATTTGGATACGGATACAGGGATCATGGAACCCACTGGAAACAAGAAACAGTCGCAGGCCGCCGCACCGGCGCAGGTTTCTTTCTACGAAAAGCACAAGAAGGTCTACATCCGCGATGTCAAGGGATGGTGGGATTCTTGGCGCTGGGCCTTTGTCTGGTTCACCCAGATCCTCTACTACGGCTTGCCGTGGCTTGAGTGGAATGGGCGGCAGGCGGTTCTCTTCCATATCGTCGAGCGCAAGTTCTACCTGTTTGGCCTTGTGCTCTGGCCGCAGGATGTCTTCTACCTGGCCCTGTTGCTGATCATCTCCGCGTACGCCCTGTTCCTGTTCACGGCGGTCGCCGGGCGGCTGTTCTGCGGTTACGCCTGTCCGCAGACGGTCTACACCGAAATCTTCATGTGGATCGAGAACCGGCTCGAAGGAGACCGTTCCCGGAGGATGAAACTGGACAAGGGGCCGATGACCGGCCGCAAGTTCGCCCTGAAGGCGATCAAGCACACGCTCTGGATCCTCATCGCCGTGTGGTCCGGCTTCACCCTGGTCGCCTACTTCACGCCGGTCGACGAACTCCTTGCGGCCTTGCCTTTCGACCTTTCCGGATGGGAGCTGTTCTGGACCTTCTTCTATGCCGGGTTCTTCTACATGCAGGCCGGTTTCCTGCGTGAGCAGGTCTGCAAGTACATGTGTCCCTACGCACGCTTCCAGGGCGTCATGTACGACCCGGATACGCTGGTCATTACCTATGACCCGGAACGTGGCGAACCGCGGGGCGCCCGCAAGAAGGGCGTCGATGCCAAGGCTTCGGGATTGGGCGATTGCGTCGATTGCGGACTGTGCGTGGTGGTGTGCCCGACCGGCATCGACATCCGCGACGGGCAGCAATACGAATGCATCGGCTGCGGCGCCTGTATCGATGCCTGCGACCCGGTGATGGACAAGGTCGGTCTGCCGCGCGGCCTGATCCGTTACACCACCGAGAACGCCCTGGCCAAGCACTGGTCGACCAAGGAGATCGTCGGGCATATCGTCCGTCCGCGCATCCTGATCTATACGACCATCCTGGTGGCGATCACCGTCGCGGCGGCGTGGTCGCTGGCAACCCGGATTCCGCTCAAGGTCGATGTCACCCGCGACCGTTCCCTGCTGGCACGCGAGGCTGACGACGGACGTATCGAAAATGTCTACAATCTCAAGATAATGAACACCACCGAGGAGCCGAAGCGCTATGCGTTGTCCGTCGAGGGCCTGGATGGCATCGAGATTGCCGGCGAACGCATGGTCGAGGTCGAGAGTGCGAAGAACCAGGAGGTGACCGTGGTCGTCCGCGTTCCACCCGAATCGGCCAGGAAGGGTGCGAACACCATCCATTTCGACATCAGGGCCGAGAATCACGACAAGATCGCGGTTCACGAGAAGGCCACTTTCCTGATGCCCTGACATGACCAATGCAATGACACTTCGCCGCGACAGCAATCCCTGGTACAGAGAGCCTTGGCCGTGGATATTGATGGCCGGGCCGGCAATCGTGATCGTGGCCGGATTCGTGACCGCCTGGCTGGCGATTGTCAGCGACGATGGGCTGGTTGTCGATGACTACTACAAGCAGGGTTTGACCATGAACCAGCGCCTGCAGCGGGACCATTACGCGAGGGAACTGGGCTTGCGCGCCGACCTCATGCGCTCCGGCCAGCAGCTTCGCCTGCTGGTTGCCGCGGAGCGCGATCCCGGATTGCCGGAAGTGCTGACCCTCAAGTTGTCTCACCCGACTCGTGCGGGCCAGGACCAGCTGGTCAGGATGGTGTCGGAGGGACAGGGCTTCTACGGTGGCGAATTGAGCACCGACATTTTCGGTCGCTGGTACGTGTCGATCGAGGACCAGGACGGGAAGTGGCGCTTGCAGGGGGAATGGCAGGCTGATGGCGAGGCGCCGCTGCGCGTGACGGCGCAGCCGGGGAAGTAGGATTCATTGTTCTGTTACTGGGAGGTGACTTATGGCTTGGGAACTGCTGTTTGGTAGCGATATCGGCTTGATGAGTCTTGGCGTGATTGTCGGGGTGCTGGTTATTGGCGTCGTGATGGCAAAGATGTACTCGAACAAGATCGACGAAGAGGCGCGCAAGGTCGGCAAGTAATCCCATCTCCCAACCAGTCGTGGCTGTGTCGACTTCGCCTTGCTGTGCCACTGGCACCGTCGGCGGCTCGTCTTCGCGTCACAATTGATCTGGAAGTGGACCAGGACGCTTCTTGAATGCCGCCCTGCGGGGCGGGCATGTCCTCCCGTACGGCACAGCCGTCGGGGGGTCGTCGCTGGAACGGCGAAGGGTGTGGGCGAATGCGGCCGAAGTTGAGACAGGCGTTCTTGGTCTCCATCCTGGCGCATCTCGCCGTGCTCTTGCCGTTCCGGAACATGACGCTGCTGCCGGAGACGTCCGGCAATGCCGCCCCCCATGCGATCGTGGCGTTGCTGGTTTCCGCCCCGGTCCGGCAGCCGCGGACTCTCCCATACGAGAGCCTTGCGCCGCCTGCGGAAAGAGCGGAGCGTGACGCGGCGAAGGTGGTGGCAAAGCCAGGCGGTGAAAGGAAATCCGCGGTTTTTGCCTCCCAGGCGCGGTCGACCGTGACCGATGATGTTGCGGTGACCGAGCGGGCGGCCGTTGCTTCAGGGGTCAAATCGCAGACGGTGAGCCCTGCGGCGGTCCAGGCCGAGGACGTCAGTCTGGATGGCGTACGCCAGTATCGCCTGAATCTCGCTCGCGAGGCCCGACGATTCAAGGACTATCCGCGAGTGGCCAGGGAGCGGGGCTGGGAAGGGGTTGTCGTGGTGGTTGTCAATACGGTTGCCGGGGTGGGTGTTCCGGTGGTCAGTCTGAGTCAATCCAGCGGCTTCGACGTTCTGGACCAGGCGGCGGTGGATCTCGTCGGGCAGGCCGTGGGCGCCGCCACAATGCCGGAAAGCCTGCGTGGCCGCCAGTTCGGGCTGACGCTGCCGATCCACTACCGGCTGGATGAGTGATCAGGTCGCCTTGCTCAGAGGACCCAGCGCCGTTTCGTGAAACCCGAAGCTTCCTCGCGCCGCATCTCTCAGGTAGTGTTCGAGGCAGTGGGTGACGCTGCGGAAGGCGATCTCGCCCCACGGAATGCCATCCGCCGCCAGCAGAGCCACTTCGAGGCTCTCGTCGCCGGCGGCGTAATCCGCTGCGGCGAGGCGGCCACGATAGAAGAGATGAACCTGATTGATGTGGGCGATGCTGACCATCGCAAATGGCGCGTCCACGATGACCCGCGCACCGGCTTCCTCATGTGTCTCGCGGCAAGCAGCATCGGCAGTGGTTTCACCGTTTTCCATGAAGCCGGCGGGTACCGTCCAGAATCCGCGTCGCGGCTCGATGGCCCGGCGGCAAAGGAGGATGCGACCCTCCCAGGTTGCGACGCAGCCGACGACGAGCCGCGGGTTTTCATAGTGAACGTGACCGCAACGGCTGCAGACGTGCCGGGGAAGCGCGTCGCCGGCGGGGATCTCGAAGGAGACGCCAGCGCCGCAGTGAGAGCAGAACCTGATCATCGAATGAGCGCGCTTGGGATGGTTCGGGCAGTTTAGCACCGCGCCTGATCGGCAATCGCAAATCGCGAGGAATACACCGTTCGACTTGCGAATTCGCGGCAAAGGCTGCCGGTTCCGGCGGTGCCGTGGCCCGAGCCTGGCGGTTTTCGATCTTCCTGTCTTGTCGGCCGCACGATGTCGCCGTGCCCTGTCGCAAGGCCTGCGGTCAGGCTATAATCCGACCCCGTTGCCCCCGTAGCATGAAGGTCGTGCAGTTGATTTGTAATCATCAGGAGTTGGTTCGATTCCGACCGGGGGCACCAGTTAAATCAAGATGTTAGGAAATGTTTCAACTCGGCATGTTTGATATATGGCTTTCATGTAGCCACCATGTAGCCATTTTCCCGCAATGCGTGTCACGTTTGCGACAAAGGAAGAACCGACGACGAACCTTCTGCAAATTTGCAAAAGTTTCGTCCGCGTGAAGCATTCCATCGCTCCTGCTTCGCTTGACAGCGTGCGTTTGCGAAAGCAGGCCCGGCTGGGTTGCTGAAATCCCCTCAGGTCATTCAAGCCTGAGACCTGACGGACCGCTGCCGCCGAAGCAGCAAAGCCATGAATTCGTCGACCAGTTCCCTGTTTTCCTGCGTCAATGCGGAATACTTGCTTGCCACTACGGCGGTCCCAAGCGCCTGAGATTTCTTGGCAGTCGGCGAGATGCTCGTTTTCCCGGCGGGGCTGCCACCGGCTTCGGCACGCAAATACAACTCCGATACCGTCACGCCCAAGGCTGCGGCGATACGCTCCAGGGCGTCCTTGGAGTAACCCTGCTTTCCGCGCTCAATGCGAGAAAGGTTGCTGGCATTGGTATCGGCAGCAAAGGCGATCTCCTCTAGCGTCGCCTTTCGCGCCACTCTAATTTCTCGGATGACTTGCCCAATCGACATGGGCTGAATGTTGGTGTGCATTGACGCCTCGCGCAAAGCGCGGCACGTCAATTACAATGACACCACACGTCAAACATTTGTCATTCTATGGATGTGCCGGCTTCTTTTCGGCACCCATCCACTGAAAATCCAGAAATTGGGGTCCGCGTATGGCAGGGGAAGTCGAAGCGCGGTTTATCGCGTTGATGAGTGAGCTATTTCAGTTGCGCGAAGCCGAGGAGCTTGATTTCGGCATCTACCGACTGATTCGCCGCCACAACCGGCGCATGCGTGAATTTCTTGGCTTGGACGAGAAGGGCGAACGACTCCAGGACGGCGGCGAGATTGATCGGATATTCGACCAAGCTTTCCGCCAAGTCGAGACGGCGGATATAGATGAACGCAAGCGCGAACTGGCACGGTTGGGGGCCGCGATCGGCATCCCGGCGCATGCCAGCCAGTCCACAGCAGATGAAAAACTGGCCGAAGCGGAAACCTTTCCCGCCATGCGCGCCCAGGTTGCCGACTACCGCAGATTGCGCGATCAACTGCACGCTGCGCACACGGCCACCGACGACCGTACCGAGGCCCTCAATCGGCTTCATGAGTTTTACGACCGCCACTATCAGGACGGTGATTTCATCGTCCAGCGGCGCTATGGCAAAGATGGCGCGCGCTACGTCAAATCCACCGGCGACGACACGGAGTTCCGCTGGGCCACCGAGGACATGTACTACATCAAGTCGGGCGACATCTTTACCGACTACCCGGTACGCCTGCCAAACGGCAAGGCACTCACATTCGCGGTCGACCCTGAAAGCTTGGCCAAGACCCGCGCTGAGCTCAAACCCACCGACAAGGCCGGGTATCAGTTCAAAGCAATCAGACTGGAAGACGGTGGCTTGCGTGTCGTGCTCGACTATATCAAGGGCGCGCAAAACAAGGGCAAACTCGACAAGATCGTCGCGGAGGCCGCTACAAAATCCGGCGCTGCCACCGATGAAGTCGCTCGCCAGTTGCGTCGCTACATCGCCCGCAACCAATCTGACTTCTTCATCCACAAGCGCCTGCGGGAGGCGCTTGACGAAGACCTGGACATCTTCATCAAGGCCGAAGTGCTGGATGCCGAGCAGTTGCTCGCTGCTGGCGACGGCAACCTGGCTGCCCGCGCGATTCGCTTGGCGCGCGCCGTGCGCGAGATCGGTCGGCGCATCAATGCGTTTCTTGGCGTGCTCGAAGACCACCAGAAGCGGCTATGGGAAAAGAAGAAACTGGTACTGGAAACCCGGTCCTTCTGGCGTTCCGACCTTGCCCGCGCCATTCCGGACATGCGCAAGGTTGCCGGAAAGGATGGTCTGATCGACACGGCCCAGGCGCAGCGGTGGCTTGCCGCACGCCAGAAAGAAGGGAAGTTCAAGCAAGCCGAATACGAGGCCGTTGGGATTGGCGATTGGTTGGCCGCGCAGAAAGGCAAGGTGTCTGTCTCCGATATTCAGGGCTTTACGGAGCAAGGCGGGGTGCAGGTGCGTGATGTGGTGCTGGGCGAGACTGGCGGCGCGGAGAATGCAGTGCGATTCGGCGAATACGTCCTCCCCGGCGGCGAGAACTACCGCGAGTTGCTGCTGACGCTGCCGAAAAACGATAGCGCATGGTCTGATTCAGACGAGACTGAGTACAGGCGGCTCAATGGAATGAACAACCGGGGCGAGCTTGATCCGAGAAGAAACCCGGAAGGCAGGCGCTTGTTCCGCGAGCTGCAAGCGCGCATAAAGGCGCGCGATGCCGACACTACGAATTTCCGGGCTTCCCACTTCGACCAACTCAACATACTCGCTCACGTCCGCTTCAACGAGCGCGTCGACTCGGAAGGCCGGCGCGTGCTGTTCCTCGAAGAAGTGCAGTCAGATTGGGGACAAAGGGGTAGGGAGAAGGGATTCCGGCCTACTGCGCAGCGCGAGGCCGAGCTTCGCGGCATCATAGCCAAAGCGGAGGCGGATGGGAAAGACGCCACGCCCGAGCAACGCAATGGGTGGGTCGCCGCGATGAACGAGCTTCAGCCCGGAACGATTCGCACAAAGCCGGCGCCAGCCCCCTTCGTCACCGACACGAAAGCATGGGCCGCGCTGGCCATGAAACGCATGATCCGCTATGCCGTCGACAACGGATTCGATGCGATTTCATGGACGACCGGCGAACAGCAGGCCGACCGCTACGATCTGAGCAAGGAAGTTTCCAACATCAAAGTAGCGCCGCGCGCCAATGACATCACGGACGAGGTGGAGCGAACCGTGTATATCCACCTCGTTGGCGGCGATATCATGCAGATTGGGGTGGGACACGACGGGGTAATCGACGCCGTGAATCGCGGAGCGCCTGCCGATCTAAAAGGCAAGGCTCTGTCAGACGTTGTCGGAAAGGAGCTTTCCGAACGCATCATGAGCATGCGGGGTCGCGGAACCCTGTCTGCCGGCGATCTCAAGGTTGGCGGCGAAGGAATGCGCTCCTTCTACGACAGGATCGTTCCGCAGGTGGCGAACGATGTGTTGAAGAAGCTGGGCGGCGGAAGGGTGGAGATCGTCGGCATTTCCGCCGACGAAGAGCAAATCGCAATGCCGCAACCCGGATTCCTCATCACCGACGCATTGCGTGACAAGGTGAGGACGGAAGGCGTGGCGCTGTTTAGCCGGGCAGACAATTCGGCGATTGAAACCGCTACGCGGCGCATGGATAAGTTTGTCGCCGAATTTGAGGCTGGCCGACTCAAGGACGGCGACACGCAGATTCTTGGCGATACGCCGGTTGTATTGCTGGCGCTCGGCGCCGACAATCGTTCGTTGCAGATCGACGGGGCAACTGTGCGCAAGGCTCTCGCCGGAAAGCATCGGTTTGACCTGACAGCCGATTCGCTACGGCAAGTTGCTCGGGCGCTTTATGATCCGCTTGCCGTATTTGTACCGGCCCGGATTGATTGGACACTGTTTTGCAACTCAGGCTGCCTTTCGCATGGCATAGGCCTGACGGGCTTCAAGGGGTGACATGAAGCCCAATTTTTCGAGACGCCAATGGTGATTGTAACGCTCCTTGAACGCGGTGACGGCGGCGCGCAGCTCCTCGACGTTTTTGAAGACGCGGCCGTGAATGGTCTGTTCCTTGAGTGTCCGGTTGAAGCGCTCGGCGACGCCGTTGGTCTGCGGCTCGGCAACGA
>JAFLDQ010000259.1 GCA_017302355.1 Dechloromonas sp. | reverse complement strand
TGGCGCAGTTCAGGAAGCAATTCATGTTGAACGACGTTCCAGCGTTGCATGATCAGGTCGCGTTCGGTAGCATTCATGGGCGGGCGTTATGATGATCGGCTTGGTAACCGCATCATGCCAGAAATGGCCGCCCGCACTTCCTTAAAGTCGCACGCCCGCGCGAATAAATCCTCAACAAAACTCGAGTTTTGCAAGAGGCTCGTAGGGCAACAGGCGGACGTCGGAATACGGAAACGGCGGCCTTGTACCCGTCTTCAGGTGTTCGACCGATTTAGCCGTGTAGCCGCCGCTGCGCCGGCCCCGATTTTTCTGTACACGAATTTGGGGTAAAACCGTGTCAAGAGAAAGGGGCTTGAAATGCTGAATGAGTGGAAGGTGGAAGGGGTTGCGCCGGGCTCGCCGGAAGGAGCGCGTAGCGCGACTGGAGGCGAGCCCGGCGCGGCCGCCGAGGTGAAGCGGTGGTCGGCGGGACGGAAGAAGGGAGTCGTGCTGCGCCTGCTGCGCGGCGAGCCGGTCGATGCCGTCTCGCGCGAGGTGTCGGTGCCGATATACAAGCTCGAACGCTGGCGCGACCGGGCGCTCGCCGGCATCGACGCCGGCCTCAAGGAGCGCGAGAACGACCCCGTGGAGAAGCAACTCGACGAGGCCAACCGGCGCATCGGCGAACTGGTTATGGAAGTTGAGATTCTCCAGAAGGAAAGGCGGGCGAAGTACCCTTTGGCCGGCCGGAGGTCGTCGCGATGAGCCGCGAGACCTCCGCCGGAACCGGCAAGCCCTACGGCCTGGAACGAGTCTGCCGGGTACTCGAATTCCCCCGCTCGACGATCTATGCCCAGCGGCAGGCGGCCAGGGTCGTGCCACTTCATCCGGCACGGCGCGGGCCGAAGCCGAAAGTCTCGGACGCCGATCTGCTGGCCGCCATCCAGGCCGATCTGGCGGCCTCGCCCTTTACCGGCGAGGGGCACCGCAAGGTCTGGGCGCGACTGCGCATCCTCTCCAACATCCGTGTCGGACGCAGCCGCGTGCTGCGCGTGATGCGCGAGCACCAGTTGCTCTCGCCGCATCGCCGGCCGCAGGGCGCGCCGGTGCTGCACGACGGGACGATCACCACGGAGCGCCCGAACGAGATGTGGGGTACCGACGGCATCCGTATCGAGACCGTCGATGAGGGCTGGGTCTGGGTGTTCTCTGCCGTCGATCATTTCGACGCCAGCTGCGTCGGCATTCATGCGGTCAAGATCGGCAACCGCTTCGCGGCCTTGCAGCCGATCGCCCAGGGGCTGCAAAGCGAGTTCGGCGCCACCGGCGCCGATGCCGGGCGTGGGCTGGCCCTGCGCATGGACAACGGCACGCAGTACACCGCCGACGACTTCCTCAACCAGGTCAAGTTCTGGGGCATCGCACCGAGCTTCGCCTTCGTTGCCGAGCCGCAGACCAACGGCGTCGCCGAGCGCTTCAACCGGACCCTCAAGGAACAGGCCATTCACGGCCGCGTCTTCAGGAACGTCGAGGAGGTGCGCGCCGCCGTCACCGCGTTCAAGGACCGCTACAATCACCATTGGCGTCTCGAAAAATTGGGCTTCATGTCACCCCTCGAAGCCCGTCAGGCCTATGCCATGCGAAAGGCGGCCTGAGTTGCAAAACAGTGTCCAATTAATCCAGGCCCGTACACGCGCGGTGATTGATCCAGGCGCGCCAGGTTCATCCGCGCCTCCTCGGCTACCGCCGCCTTGTCCTGGCTGACCAGCAGACGCTCGTAGTACAGCGTGCCCATTTGCCGCTCCAGCGCGCGGGAACTCCAGTTCTGGTCGGCGGCCTCCTGCATGTACCACCGGCGCGCGGCTTCGTCGTCCACGCGCGTCAGCAGCCGGTAGTGGGTCCAGCTCAATTCGTGACGCAGCGCGTCACATTTTGGAAAGGCCAGATAAAACAGCCGCATGTAGCGCAGGTTCGAGGCATCGAAGCCCTTGCCAAACTCCTGTGTCAGTTGCCCGGCCAGCATCGGCAACAAGCGGTTGCCATAGGCGGCGCGCGCCTGGCCGCCCTGCTCGAATTCGACGATGTGGCGGCCGATCTCCCAGCAGGCGCGCACCTGGATGCTGTCCGCGGCGCGCAGCGCCTGAGTCCGCGCCTGGGCAATCAACTGGCGCAACTGGCTGAGCAGCGGCGCGGCGCTCATGGCTGGGTCTTGGGCGGAGGCTTCGTCGATGGGTTTAGTCATCGTCAGCGTCGTCGACCATGACATCGCCCAGCAAGTCCGTGCTCAGATCCATCGGGCGCACGAGCTTCTCGATGAACGCGATCTCGCTCTCTGAAATGCCGTACCTGGCATACAGGTCTTGGTCTGTCCATTTCCTGTCCCACGTCTGCGTCGGCACGAAGGCATAGACCTTGCGTGTGACATGTTGGGATGGCTTGTGCAAAAGGATCAGGAGGCGCGTCAGCCGGCAAGTCAGGTAGGACAAGGCGCTTTCCGCCTCGGCCTGCGTGTCGAACGGGCCGATGCACAAATACGTTTCAGAGCAAATGCTGGCCGGTTCCCCTATGAAAGGCGTGCTGAGAATCCGGTGCGGGTAGGTGTCTTTGTTGCCGGTTCCCGGTGCGGCGTAACCGGCAAACAATTTCCACTTGTCGATGAGTTCTGTGCCAGATGGGACGTCATCTCTCGCGACATAGCCCGTTCCGCCATTTTGGTAGATCAGCACATCCCCAGTCCGTTTGGTCTTCCTGCCTTTGAAGGTCGTTTCGAGGGCAAACGGCTTTCTGGAACTGACCAACTCATCAAAGCGCTTTCCATCCGGCAAGGCTAGAGAATCTGCCTGTCCAGTTTCAACCGAGCCTCTTGCAAAACTCGAGTTTTGTTGAGGATTTATTCGCGCGGGCGTGCGACTTTAAGGAAGTGCGGGCGGCCATTTCTGGCATGATGCGGTTACCAAGCCGATCATCATAACGTCCGCCCATGAATGCTACCCAACGCGACCTGATCATGCAACGCTGGAACGTCATTCGGGTGCGATTCAAACTGATGTATTCAAGCGGCCTGCCGGAAGGGATTGTTCCAATAGTTGAGCCATTGGTGATTGGCGCGATGGAGGCGCAAGGCCAACAGGTATTTGGCGTTGTGGGTACGCCAC
>JAFLDQ010000258.1 GCA_017302355.1 Dechloromonas sp. | reverse complement strand
AACTTGACAAGAGCATCTATCCAAAGGGGGTCAAGGTTCCTGACGAGGCGTTCGCCGCCATCAATATCCAGCGCGACGCCTTCCATGGTGAATGGAATTACCGCATCTGCCCACGACGCCAATAATTGATCATGTTATTTGCGAACAATCCCTAACCATCCGGTCTATGTTTTGGGCCGAGGCCTGAATCAACGCCAGGCCGGAGGTTTCCCGGAAACTTGCGCAAAACTCGGCCTCCAGTTCATCTTCCGTTTGCGGCCCGCTATCGCAGGGTGATCGACCCAAGGCCGTGCCCTCCATCAACAACGCATCGATTTCTGCCGGTGGCTGCGACAGGAAGCGTTCCATCAACGCAGACTTGCGGCCATGCAGCCGAAAGTCGCCGCTGTAGAACAGGCGTTTTCCTTCCGCCTCGATCAACAGCGCGTAGGCATCGTAGGCCGAGTGATCGACCAGGTAGGGGGTGATGGTAAACGGCCCGATGGCGATGGGGTATCGGTCGACCAAATCCTGTCCCGCGAGCATAGGTGGCGCTTGCCGCATGAAGGGCGAGGCTGCGAGAAGAATCTGCCGCGCGGCGGCGCCCATGACGATGGGCATGGTCGGCAGCCAAGGGAGCAACCCGTAATGATCCAGATGCGGGTGGGAAATGACGACGGCCAGCAACGAGTCGAAATCGAGTTGCGGCAATGGAGGAGAAGCCCCGTCACCGAACCCTTTGAGCGGCAAGCCCGCATCGATCAGTATGCGTTTTCCGGCCGAGGCAATTTCGATGCATGTACCTCCGATTTCTTTTGATCCGCGATGAATTCGGACGTCCATGGTCGACCACTACTTGCGCCGCGCCATGAACGCCAGCCGCTCGAACAGATGCACGTCCTGCTCGTTCTTGAGCAGCGCGCCGTGCAGCGGCGGAATCGCGTCCTTCGCCTCCCCGGCGCGCAGCGCTTCGGGCGGGATGTCCTCGGCCAGCAGCAGCTTCAGCCAGTCGAGCAGTTCGCTGGTCGACGGCTTCTTCTTGAGGCCGGGCGCCTCGCGCAGGTCGAAGAAGACTTCCAGCGCCTCGCGCAGCAGGTCGCGCTTGAGCGCCGGGAAATGGACGTCGACGATGCGCGTCATCGTCAGCTTGTCGGGGAACTTGATGTAGTGGAAGAAGCAGCGGCGCAGGAAGGCGTCGGGCAGATCCTTCTCGTTGTTCGACGTGATGATGATCAGCGGCCGGTGGCGCGCCTTGATCGTCCGATGGAGTTCGTAGCAGAAGAATTCCATGCGGTCGAGTTCGCGCAGCAGGTCGTTGGGGAACTCGATGTCGGCCTTGTCGAT
The DNA here is from genome assembly GCA_017302355.1 of Dechloromonas sp. Next base: position 1,932 of record JAFLDQ010000258.1, on the reverse strand, counting down.
CTCGTCGATCAGGACGACCGGCCGCCGTTCGCACTCGAAGGCCTGCCAGAGGACGCCGGGGACGATGTAGTGGGCGATGTCCTCGACGCGCGGGTCGCCGAGCTGCGAGTCGCGCAGGCGCGAAACGGCATCGTATTCGTAGAGTCCCTGCTGCGCCTTGGTCGTCGACTTGATGTGCCACTGGAACAGCGGCATGGCCAACGCGCGGGCGACCTCCTCGGCGAGCAGGGTCTTGCCGGTGCCCGGCTCGCCCTTGATCAGCAGCGGGCGCTGCAGGACGTTGGCGGCATTGACGGCGAGGGTCAGGTCGCGGGTCGTGACGTAGGAATCGGTGCCTTCGAATTTCACGGTGGCATCCTCAAGTTTGGCTGGCGCTGCGGTTGATCCGGTCGACGTAGGCCGCCGCATCCAGGGGTCCGCCGGCGCGCTGGGCGCGCCAGATGGATTCGCCCAGGCATTCGACCAGGACATGTTCGGCGGCGTGGTCTTCCATTTTTGCGCGCAGGCGGTTGAATGCCGAGCGGATTCCCGGAGGCTGGTCGATGCTGACCTGCTCGTGGATGGCGAGGTGCAGCGAGAGGTGGAGGAAGGGATTCATCTGCCCGCCTTCGGGCGTCCATTCCTTCTCCAGCGCGCCGGCGCTGTCGGCGAGCAGGGCGTGATATTCGGGATGGCGCGCGGCGATGTCGGCGGCGGCGACTTCGGCGCCGACCAGCGGCAGGCGTTCCAGGTGTTTCTTCCAGGCGGCGCAGAAGAACTGGCGAACCTGATCGCGGGACGGATTAAACATGGGCGCTTTCGCCAAGCAGGGTGACGACGGTATTCTGGAACAGGCGGTTGCCGTCGCCGGCGGGGGCGATCTGGCCGCTGCCGTAGGCGCCGAGCAGCGGGACGCCGGGGAAGATCTCGCGGAAGGCGAGCAGGTCGCGGTCGTCGTCGCCGTAGAACAGCGGGCCGCGGCCGAGGCAGGAAAACATCAGCGCGAAATCCGGCCTTTTTTCGGGGTCGACCGCGGCAAGCAGCGATTGCCGCATGTCCTGCTCGGCGCTCAACGGCTGGCGGATCGCCCAGCGTATTGGTTCGTCGATCGCCAGCGCGGCGGCGAGGGTCAGCGACCCGTCGGCGTTGGCCGCGAGGACGGGGACGGCGGGAGTTCCCGGCTGGCGCGCCACGACGATCCGGTGCAGCGGCGGCTCGGCGCGCAACTCGGCGGGCAGGCTGCGTTGCAGGCTGGCGATCGCGCCGACGCCGCCAATCTCGTACAGATCGTAACCGGCGACGGCGTTGACCGGGAGCGGTGGACCCAGCAGGCGCAGGCCGGGCGAACAGGCGATCCGGGAATGGATCCCCGGCAGCGGCAGTTCGGCCCCCGTCTTGCCGGCCAGCCGTCCGTGCGACCAGGTTACAGCCGCGGCGTCGAGCAGTCCGGCGCGCGCGGGCGGCGCCTGCCAGGCGTGGGGCAGGGCATGCTGGCCGGTGAACGAGAGCAGCGGTTCGCGCCCCGTGCCGGCGCTGCCCGCCGCCGCGTCGGCAATGACCAGCGCCGCCGCCCCCGGCTGGCCTCGTCTCTTCTTTTATTTCATTCTTCTCACGTTGTCCCTTCTCCTTTTTTTCTTTTTCGTTTTTCATCTTTCATTCCAATTCTGCTCACCGCGTTCTCGTCCTTCCCCCCCCCCCTTTCTCTTTTTCATCACAGTTCACAAACAACGCCGTTTTTTTAAACCAAACTGTGCAGCAGTCGGTTCCGTACAACTTTGTCGGTGGTGCTGTGTTTGCCTATGCCAAAGCGTTCGGAGACGCACTCAAAGTGTACAGCTACACCGTGCAATCGTGCTCCTTCTCTGGAAATTTCTTGCACACACCGAATTTGCAGGGAGGATCGAACATTGCTGGAGGCGGTGAGCGGTTTTGAATGTTTTTTGTTTTAATTAT
>JAFLDQ010000257.1 GCA_017302355.1 Dechloromonas sp. | reverse complement strand
CTCGGGTCGCGCATCCCAACAAATACGTCCGCTATTCTCAGCTTGCCTTCCGTCTCCATGAATCGCTCCAAAAAGACAGAAAACTACACAAATCAATCCCCTGTGAACAGACCCTTTGTAACCCCCTAATCGTAAACGACTATTTTCAAGCGTCTACGACGGCGTCATTCATGCGATCGCCCTGCGGGCGGCGGGCGCGGGGCGAGGACGGCCGGAGGAAGTCCCTGCGGGACGCGGCCGGCTGTTTTCCGCAGGGCGCAGCGACACGGCGGGACGTGGCAGCAGAGGGAGGGGTAGCGTGCTCGCCCGGCGGGACATCCGCGGCGGCGCCCAAGTGGGGGACGATCAGGCGCATCACGGCAATCCCGGCGGTCAACCGCGGTTTTTGGGATAATTTCCTCCTGTTGATTGCCGGCAGCAATAGGGCGTTGCCGCAGTCCCTCTTGACCCAAACATTCGGGGGTGACCTTGGCCAGAATTCATATCGACCTTCCCGATCGCTTCAGCTTCTCGACGACGATCACGATCTACGACCAGCACATCAATTACCGCAACCACCTCGACAACTCGGCGCTGGGAACGCTGGTTTCCGAGGCGCGCGTCCGCTTCTTCAAGGCGCTCGGCTACAGCGAACTCGATGTCGAAGGCGCCGGCATCATCGTCGCCGATTCGGCGATCCAGTACCGGGCCGAGGCCTTTCACGGCGAGGTCCTGGTCATCGAAATGACGCCCGCCGAGTTCAACAAGTACGGCTTCGACCTCGTCTACCGCGTCAGCGAGCAGGCCGGCGGCCGCGAAGTGGCGCGCGGCAAGATCGGCATCATGTTCTTCGACTACGCGGCGAGGGAGCCGCTGGCGGCGCCGGCCGCCTTCCGCGGGCGCTTCGCGGAATGATCCCGATCCGCTACGTCGAGCCGGTCTTCCGCCCGCCGAGCGAGGCCGAATCGCTGATCCTGCCGGTGACCGACGGCTGCTCGTGGAACGAATGCACCTTCTGCGAGATGTACACCGCGCCGCAGAAGAAATTCCGCGCGCGCGACGAGGCCGAGGTGCTGGAAAGCATCCGTCTGACCGGCGAACGTTATGGCGACCAGGTACACCGGGTCTTCCTCGCCGACGGCGACGCCACGGTGCTGCCGACGCGGCGGCTGCTGGACATCCTTGCCGCCATTCGCACCCATCTGCCGGCGGTGCGGAGGATCTCCAGCTACTGCCTGCCGCGCAATCTGCGCAAGAAATCGCAGGCGGAAGTCGACGAACTGGCGGCGGCCGGGCTGTCGATGGTCTATGTCGGCGCCGAATCGGGCGACGACCGGGTGCTTGCCGCGGTCGACAAGGGAGAAACCTTCGAAACCACGCGCGCGGCGCTGGACAAGCTCGGGGCGGCCGGGATCACGCGTTCGGTGATGATCCTCAACGGCCTCGGCGGCAAGGTGTATTCGCGCCAGCACGCCGAGAACTCGGCGCGCCTGGCCAATGCGGCGCAGCCGGAGTATCTGGCGACGCTGGTCGTCAGCTTCCCGCTTGGCGAGCAGCGCTTCCGCTCGGGTTTCCCGGAGTGGGAACCGTTGAGCCAGCATGAGTTGTTCGTCGAGACCGAGCAACTTCTCTCGGCGCTGGAGCTCGAGCGCACCGTCTTCCGCAGCGACCACGCGTCGAACTGGCTGGTGCTCAAGGGCACGCTGGGCGCGGACAAGGCGCGCCTGCTGGCGCAGGTGCGGCAGGCCATCGAGCATCCTGAAAAGGCGCGTCTGCGCCCGGCCTGGGCGCGCGGGCTGTAGGCTAGTCGGCTTCCAGCTTGAGCGACGCCGAATTGATGCAGTAGCGCAGGCCGGTCGGCGCCGGGCCGTCGGGGAAGACATGGCCGAGATGGGCGCCGCAGTCGGCGCAGGTGACTTCGGTGCGGTTCATCCCGAAGCTGCGGTCGACCTGTTCGGCGATCAGTTTCTCGTCGGCCGGCGTGTGGAAGCTCGGCCAGCCGCAGCCCGAGTCGAACTTCGTTTCCGAGCGGAAGAGGGGAGCGCCACAGCAGACGCAGCGGTAGGTGCCATCCTCGTGGCAATCCCAGTACTGGCCGGTGAAGGCGCGCTCGGTGCCTTTTTCGCGGGTCACGTGGTATTCGGTTGGCGTCAACTGGGCGCGCCACTCGGCATCGTGTTTCTCGATTTTCGGCATGGGACAGGCAGTCTCCTGGTTGGCGATGCGATCTGAGACACCTATACTGCGGCATGATTCACTCAGGCAAGCAGGAAAACGCGACATGAACCCGGCCCCCCTTGGCGACAGCGATCTCGACCGTCTCGAACAACTCCTCGAGGCCGAGGTGTTTCAGGGCGATGCGATGCGGCTCGACGAAATCCAGGCGATGCTCTGCGCCATTGTCAGCGGTCCGCAGCCGGTTGCGCCGTCGGCCTGGTTGCCGGAAGCGCTGGGCAAGGGGCTGGAAGACGCCGACGATCCGCAGGTCATGGAGACGGTGGAACTGCTGATGCGCCTGAACAACGACCTTGCCGCCGCCTTGCTCAACGACGAGACGATTGCGCCGGTGCTCTATCCGCTCGATGAGACCTGCGAGGAATACGACTACGCTGCCTGGGCCGACACCTATGTCTTCGGCGCCGGTCTCGGCGGTGACTGGTTCGATCTTGCCGGCAAGCACGCCGAAGACCTTTCCGAACTGCTCGAGCCGATGTTCGTGCTCAACGGCATGCTCAAGGAAGATGCCGAGAAGAGCGGGGAGCGCTGGTTCTCGCCGGCCGAGGAAGCCCGCCTGGTAGCCGACATCCAGGAAAACTTCCCAGTCATCGTGCAGACGCTCTACAACTTCTGGCGCAACAAGCGCAGTGGCGGCACGGTTCGCCACGATGAGCCGAAGTCGGGCCGTAACGATCCGTGCCCCTGCGGTAGCGGTCGCAAGTTCAAGCAATGCTGCGGTCGACCCGATAAATTGAACTGAATTCGCAGTCCGCCGTGATCGATGCTTCGTGGCCCTGTCGACGCTGGAGGGGCGTGAGAACGTCCGGAGGACCCGGGATTTTCGGTTCAGCCCCTGCCTCCCGCGTCTCGCCCGATGATCCCTCGATGACCACAAGGTGATGAGACAGCGTGATGCCCAGGTTCCGCGATTGAAATTGCATAGCGGCGACCGACAATCTCGAATTCATCCAGGCGTGCGAAGCGCGGATGCCAAACGGACACCGCATTGCCCATGTACGGCTGGACTCGGCCGGCGATCAGGCCGGGATCTTCAATTATTGCGAAGACAC
>JAFLDQ010000256.1 GCA_017302355.1 Dechloromonas sp. | reverse complement strand
GCGACGAACAGCGCGGCCTGGCGGACTTCGCCGGTCTGCGGGTCGGTGACCGCTACGGTCGGTCCGGCATAATCGATGAACAGTTTCTCGCCCGGCGTATGGGTTTGCCGCATCGAGACCGACAGCCGGCCGGCCCAGACCCGGTAATGCTGACAGAACCCGCTGTACTGGTAGCCTTCCGGATGCTCAGCCTTGTACTCCTGCCACAGCAAATCGAGCGTCACGCCCTTGCGGCGCAATTCACGATGCACGCCGGCCCAGTCGGGTTCGGGCCGTTGGTTCGAGGACGGCGCCGGCAGCGGATACAGGGCAGCCTCGACCGCTGTCTCGGTCATGCCGCTCGGCAACGGATAGCCGATGCCGGCCAGCCTGGCTCGCCGCAGAATCTCACCGACCGTCGTCGGTGACGCGACAACCGCGCGGGCTATCTCACGATGGCTGCGCCTGCCCTCGTGGTGCAGACGCAGCACTTCCAATATCTTGCGCATGGGTAACTGTGCGTGTGGCGGCGGTCATGGTGGCACCTAAGTGAGGAGTAGGATCGAGTGGCGGGAAAGCCGGCGGCGCCGGCGGTCGAGGCGAACTAATGGGTGGATTCGAGGGCAGCTGCGGGGCCGGCACGCGCCTGGTGCAGCAGGTCGTCGCGTATCTTGTCGAGCATGTCGATGGCCTGCAACAGGGCGCTGACGGGAATGGCGATGCGAGCCGATGGCACCATCCGCGCCTGCTTCCTTTCGGCATCGAGCGCGCTCAAGCGCAGGAAATCGAGACGGGCGACGCCGTCGGCAATGACGATGTTGCCCAGGCGATCGACGAACAGATCAGACATTTCCCCTCCCCTCGCTGCATGTCGCGGTCGACGCGCTCCAGCAGCGGATTTTATCAAGACAAAGCAAAGTGCGCGGATCTCCCCCCGGGCTGCCGCACCCGGACATTGTTCCTGTCATGTGGCAATGCCGAAACCTGCTTGCCCCTCCTTTTCACGACTTTTTCCTTACAGAAGGATCGGCACAAACACTTTCGGCGGAACTCACGCAATTAACATGCCATGATTTCAACTCATTGATTTTTATATGTGATAGCACCCATGCATTTCCGGGCGGGTGTAAAGTTTTTCGACACTTGGGCGAACTTTTTCTGATCCCGCTGGTCATGATGGCAGCGAATAGTCATGGCAATGCAAGTGCATTGACTTCGCAATGGGATTGCATTACCATGCAGGATATCCCCCTCTTTGAATCGGAGAGCGTCATGTCCGCCACCCTCGAAGTCGAATCCACGCTGACCGACCGTTACCAGACCACGGTGCCGGAGACCGTGCGCCGTGCCCTGCGGCTGGGCAAGCGCGACAAGATCCACTACACGATCCGCCCCAGTGGTGAAGTCGTGCTGACGCGCGTCGAGTCCTCCGAGGGTGACGACCCGGTGCTGGGACAGTTTCTGGGATTCCTGGCACGCGACATCGCCAGCCATCCGGAACGGCTGCAAGCCATCGACGCCAGCCTCGTCCCGCGTATCCAGTCGCTGGTTGGTGGCATTGAAGTCGATCTCGACGCCGCCCTGTCGGCAGACGATGAATGAGTGCAGGCAAGCCGACGCCTCTGGTCATTCATGGCTGGACCGTTTTTGCACACCCCTTGTTCCTGGCCCAGCTTGAAGCTCTGGCCCGGCAGGTCGAGTCCATCAAGAAGAAGGACCCTGCCGGATACGTGAAGAAGAACGCCAGCAAGCGACTGGCGGCGATCACCAGGCTGGCGTTCGACGTCATCCCGCAAGATCCGGCCCGACCGGAGTACCGACAAGGCGGCACCCTTGGTGACGAGCACAAACACTGGTTCCGGGCCAGGTTTTTCCAGCAGTACCGGCTGTTCTTCCGCTACCACGCACCCAGCAAGGTGATCGTGTTCGCGTGGGTCAACGACGAGGACACCAAGCGCGCCTATGAGAGCAGCGACGACGCCTACCGGGTGTTCCGCAGGATGCTTGAAAACGGCCATCCGCCCGACGAATCGAGCCAGTTGCTCGCCGAAGCGCGTGCCGAGGGTCAGCGACTCCAGCGATTCGCTACGGGCATTGCAACGTAAGGTCTGACGCCATTCGGCATTCCGCGCCGCGCGCAACGTCCGCTCAATGACAGTCCCGGCTGCCTGTCTCCAGCCGGCCGAGCCAGGCGCAAGCGAGTGGCGAAACAAGCCGCGTCAGAACTCAGGCCGCCACCAGCACCGACACCGAGCCCGCCGCATGATTCGCCGCCTTGGGGCGAATCACGATCTCCACGTCCCGGTCGAGCTGGGTGATGAAGTGCAGCAGGCGCTCGGACGAGAAACGGCTGAGCTTGTAATTTCGCAGTTCGGAAATATGCGGCTGTGGGATGCCGAAAATTTTGGCGACCGCTGCCTGGGTGAGCTTGCGTTCCTTGACCAGATCGTTGATGCGCATCGCCAGTTGTGTGCGCAGCTTGCGTTCATCGGCATCGGCAAAGCCGAGGTCCTTGAACACGTCGCCCGTGCCCACATCCATCTGTTCAGCCTTCTTTGCCATAGCGCACCTCGTAGTCATTGCGAGCCAACTTCAATCGTTCATGAATCAGGTCGACGTCGGTCTTGGCGGTACGGATGCCGGAAGGCGATTTCTTCTGAAAGCAATGCAGCACATACACCGCTTTCGCGAACCGCACCGTATAGGCCACCCGGTAGGTATCGCCCCGATGATCCTCGACCAACTCGAATACTCCCGGCCCCTCGCCCTTCCAGGGCTTTGCCGCCGGTGGCTGCCCACCCAACTGCACGACACCCAAGCCGTAGCCGAAGTTGCCAACCACGTCGCCGGGAAAATCCAGCAGATCGCGCTTGGCGGAACCAATCCAGTGCAGCGGACGCTCTTGGCGGGATAGGGAACTCATAAAATAAGTATACCATATTGGGTATTTTCGGAAAACCCCTTCGCGGTGGCAAACGACGACCCTGTCATGATCGCATCGCCTACGGCCCAAGGCGTCCGTTGAAAAGGGGCAACCCTGGCGACACAACCTGCCGAATCGGAACATTGATCGAGCAGCCCAGCGGCCATCGTCGAGTGGCTGTTGTCATTTTGAATCTGCGCCGCAAGCCTTCTGACCGCTCCGTCACGGCGCTTGCAATCAACCCCGCAAGCCCCGCGCCGTCGCTACTGCATCCTGTTGCGACTACAATCCGCGCTTTCCAGTCAATCGGAACCATGATCGAACCCGGCACGCTCAACTTTCTCTGGTCGCAGGCGATCGTCGCCGGGTTCGTGGCTGCCGGCACGACCCATGCGGTGATCTCTC
>JAFLDQ010000255.1 GCA_017302355.1 Dechloromonas sp. | reverse complement strand
TGCGCCGCTTCGATGAGGCGCTGGCCGCGCTGGGCCGGTTGCAGGGCAAGCAGGGGCGCCACATCGCCGCGCTGCGCCTCGAACTGCGGGCGCGCCAGGGTGCCGGCGACTGGGAAGGCGTCCTGAAACTCGCCCGCCAGCTCGAAAAGCGCGACGCGCTGCCGCCCGAGGTGGCGCGCGAGATCAAGACCCTTGCCCATCTCGAGAACATTCGCCGGCGTCGCGCCGATGCCGGTCGGCTTCAGGATTACCTGCGCGCCATCCCGGCCGTGGAGCACGGCCGTCGTCTGGTGCTCGCCGGCGCCACGGCGCTGGTCGAAGTGGACGCGCTGCCGGTGGCGCAGAATCTGATCGAAAGCGCCCTTGACGGCTATTCCGAGGCGGGCTGGCAGCCCGAGCTGGTGGCCCTGTACGGCGGCCTGACCGGGCCGGGATTGACCGCACGGATCGCCAGGGCCGAAGAGTGGCTGCGCCAGTATCCCGGTGAAGCGGCGCTGCTGCTGGCGCTCGGGCGCATGTGCATGAATCAGCGTCTGTGGGGCAAGGCGCAGAGCTATATCGAGGCGTCGCTGGCGACCGAGGAGACGCGTGACGCGCATCTGGCGCTCGCCGAACTCTGCGACAGGCTCGAGCGTGGCGAGGAGGCCAACCGCCATTTCCGGGCGGCGGTCGGGCTCGACGCGCGCTGAGCGGCGCCGAGGTTCACGCCCAGTCGGCCGGTTGCAGGAAGACCTCGTAGAGTTCGGCTTCCGGCGAGCCGGCTGCCGGCTTCCAGTCGTAGCGCCACTTGACGACGGGCGGCAGCGACATCAGGATAGCCTCGGTGCGCCCGCCCGACTGCAGACCGAACAGCGTGCCGCGATCCCAGACCAGGTTGAATTCGACGTAGCGCCCGCGCCGGTAGGTCTGGAAGTCGCGCTCGCGTTCGCCATACGGCATGTCGCGGCGCTTGGCGAGCGCCGGCAGGTAGGCGCGGGTGAAGGCGTTGCCGACGGCTTGCGTCAGACTGAAACAGCGCTCGAAACCGCCTTCGTTGAGGTCGTCGAAAAACACGCCGCCGACGCCACGCGGCTCGTCGCGGTGCTTGAGAAAGAAGTAGTCGTCGCACCACCGCTTGTACTTCGGATAGACCTCGTCGCCGAAGGGCGCCAGCGCATCGCGGCAGGTGCGGTGGAAATGCGCCACATCCTCGCGTCGACCGTAATAAGGGGTCATGTCCATGCCGCCGCCGAACCACCAGACATCGTCCCCGCCCTCCTTGCTGGCGACGAAGCAGCGCACGTTCATGTGCGCCGTCGGGCAGTACGGGTTGCGCGGATGCAGCACCAGCGAGACGCCCATCGCCTCCCAGGCGCGGCCGGCCAGTTGCGGGCGGGCGGCGGTGGCCGAGGCGGGCAGCGACTTGCCGGTGACGTGCGAGAAATTGACGCCGCCGCGCTCGAAGAAATCGCCTTCCTCGATCAGCCGCGAGATGCCGCCGCCGCCTTCCGGGCGCTGCCACGAGTCGGTGTGGAAAGGCTGCCCGTCGAAGGCTTCGAGTTCGCCGACGATCCGGCTCTGCAGACCGGTGAAGAAATCCTTGAGGCGGGTGGTGTCCATGCGGTTTCCGTGGAAGGAAAAGGGCGGCAGGCGCCGCCCGTATGGCCTCGCCCGCGCCGGGTCAGCGACCGAGCGCGCGGTAGCCGATGTCGGTGCGGAACTGCATGCCGTCCCAGCGGATCTCCGACGCGGCCTTGTAGGCGCGCTTCTGGGCGAGCCGGGTGTTCTCGCCGAGGGCGGTCACGCACAGCACGCGACCGCCGGCGGTGACGACCTGGCCATCGCGCTCGGCGGTGCCGGCATGGAAGACGTGAGCATCGTCGCCGAAGCTGTTGCCCTTGGGCAGTCCGGCGATGACGTCGCCCTTGCGCGGCGTTCGCGGATAGTTGGCGGCCGCCAGCACGACGCCGAGCGCGATACGGCGGTCCCATTTGGCCTCGACCTGGTCGAGCGTGCCGGCGACGCCGTGCTCGAGGAGGTCGAGGAAATCCGACTTCAGGCGCATCAGGATCGGCTGGGTTTCCGGGTCGCCCATGCGGCAGTTGAATTCCAGCGTCCTGACCGAGCCGTCCCTGGCGATCATCAGGCCGGCATAGAGGAAGCCGGTGAACGGGATGCCGTCGGCGGCCATGCCCTTGACGGTGGGCAGGATGATCTCGCGCATCGCCCTGGCGTGCACTTCGGGTGTGACGCACGGTGCCGGCGAATAGGCGCCCATGCCGCCGGTGTTCGGACCCTGGTCGCCGTCGAAGATGCGCTTGTGGTCCTGGCTGGAGGCCAGCGGCAGGACGTTCCCGCCGTCGACCATGACGATGAAGCTGGCTTCCTCGCCGTCGAGAAATTCCTCGATGACGACGCGGGCGCCCGCATCGCCCAGCTTGTTGCCGGACAGCATGTCGTCGATGGCGGCGTGCGCTTCTTCCGGCGTCATGGCGACGACGACGCCCTTGCCGGCGGCCAGGCCGTCGGCCTTGATGACGATGGGGGCGCCCTTGCGGTCGATGTAGGCGTGTGCCGCGGTCGACTCGGAAAAAGTGGCGAATTCCGCGGTCGGAATGTGGTGCCGGGCCATGAAGCGCTTGGCGAAATCCTTGGACGATTCGAGCTGGGCGGCCTCCCTCGTCGGGCCGAAGATCTTCAGGCCGCGGGCGCGGAAGACGTCGACCACGCCCGCCGCCAGCGGCGTTTCCGGGCCGACGACGGTGAGGTGCACGCCTTCCCTTTCGGCGAAGCTGGCGAGCGTGAGCGGGTCGGTCAGGTTGACGTTCTTCAGCCTGCGTTCGCGGGCCGTGCCGGCATTGCCGGGGGCGACGAAGACCTTGTGCATCCCGGGATTCTGCGCCAGGCGCCACGCCATCGCGTGCTCGCGGCCGCCGGAACCGATGACCAGGAGTTTCATTCCCGAGCTTTTCGCTTTCATTGCCGTCAGTGCCGGAAGTGGCGGGCGCCGGTGAACACCATGGCCAGGCCGTGCTCGTCGGCGGCGGCGATGACCTCCTCGTCGCGCATCGAGCCGCCCGGCTGGATGACGGCGGCCGCGCCGGCTTCGGCCAGCACGTCGACGCCGTCGCGGAACGGGAAGAAGGCATCGGAGGCGACGACCGAACCCGTGAGCGACAGGCCGGCGTTCCGCGCCTTCATGCCGGCGATCCGGGTCGAATCGACGCGGCTCATCTGGCCGGCGCCGACGCCCAGCGTCATGCCGCCGCCGCAGAAGACGATGGCGTTGGACTTGACGAACTTGGCGACGCGTTCGGCGAAGAGCAGGTCTTCGATCTGC
>JAFLDQ010000254.1 GCA_017302355.1 Dechloromonas sp. | reverse complement strand
CGAGGTGGTGTCGTAGAAGATCACCTCGACGTCCAGGTTGAGCAGATCGGCGACGCGGTGGAAGATGGCTTGTTCGATCACGTCCTTGCTCGCTTCCAGAAAGTCCATGGCGCGGTACAACTGGTGCAGTTTCAGCCCTTGTGTTCCCTCGATGTGCGCGTCTTCCTTGAGCCACTGTTCGTGGCAGTAGAGTTTCGAGGCCGGGGCACAGGCACGGTTGGCAACCAGCGCGAACAGGGCGCGCTCGACATCGAAGCCGAGGTTGCGCATGCCGGCCTGCTGCCGCACGATGGCGTCGATGCCGAGTTGCTTCCAGATGGCTTCGAGGATGTAGAGGTCACCATAGGACCAGGCGCAGATCAGGCGCCAGTCGCCGCCGGCACCTATGATCTCTTCCGGCGAGCATCGCCGCAGGATGCTCTTGGCCAGCCGACGCAGACGCTCGACGACGTCAGGGTCGTCGGCGCGCCCACAGTTATGCACGATGCTGGCTTGCGACCTTCCCTAGGCGGCATCCCAGACGTTCTCCGCCAGTTGCAGGTAGGTCACGACACTGCCATCGGCTCGCCGTTGTTTGCTCTCGCGCAGGTACGTGGCCCCTATCTTAGGGCCATCCGGATCGAAATATCAACAATCCATGTATCCAGGCGTTTGGCGACTTGGCGCCCGGAAACCCGCACCATTACTGGGGGTCACCCAAAAATGTGCCCGAAAAGTGTCAAACTCGGGACGAACCCGGCGACGATCGCCTGCGACCAGAGAAAGTTGAGCGTGCCGGGTTCGATCATGGTTCCGATTCGGAAAGTGCAAGCGGTGGCGGCGGACTGCCGAAAAGGACAGGCATGCACCTGCCCGGCGCTTCAGAACAGGATCAGGCGGTCGGCAAACAGGGCAGCGAAGAGCAGGGTCAGGTAGAGGATCGAGTAGCGAAAACAGCGACGGGCGAGGGCGTCGCTGTAATTGCGGACGAGTGCCACGGCGTAGACGAGGAAGATCAGGTCCAGCAAGCTGATCGCCACCAGATAGAACCAGCTGGTCATTCCGAGCGATACCGGAATCAGGCTGGCTCCGGCGAGCATTACCGTGTACATGAGGATGTGCTGGCAGGTGAAGGCGACGCCGTGCGTGACCGGCAGCATCGGCAGTCCCGAGCGCGCATAGTCGTCGCGCCGGTAGCATGCCAGCGCCCAGAAATGCGGCGGCGTCCACAGGAAGATGATCAGGAACAGGACGAGCGGCTCGGCGGAGATGTAACCGGTCATCGCCGCCCAGCCGAGCACCGGCGGCATGGCGCCGGAAGCGCCGCCGATGACGATGTTCATCGGCGTCGCCGGCTTCAGGATCAGCGTGTAGATGATGGTGTAGCCGACGAAGGTGGCCAACGTCAGCCACATCGTCAGGTCATTGATGAAGGCATGAAGCAGCCAGAGCCCCGCAGCACCAAGCAATGTCGCCAGGGTGACCGTCTCGAGCACGGAAATGTCGCCGCGGGCCGTGGCGCGCCAACGGGTGCGAGCCATTCGCGCGTCGATGGTGCGCTCGACCAGGCAGTTGAGCGCTGCGGCGGCGAAGGCGACCAGCGCAATCCCGATGGATGCGACCGCGAAGCGCAACAGTGGCGGGAAGCCGGGCGTCGCCAGGAACATGCCGATCATTGCCGTAAAGACGATGAGGCTGTTGACCCGGGGCTTGCACAGATGAAAGAAAGCGGCCAGGCGGCGTGACACGGAAAGCTTTGTTTCGACGACGGTTTGCATGTTGATCTCCTAGCCGCCCCAAGAGAATTTGAGCAAGCGCACAAGGTCGCCGCGCACCCTTTTGGCGGCAACGTCAGAGGGGTAATTCATGATCAGGTTACCCTGCGAGTCGACGATATGGAGTCGATACCCCGAGTCGTCACCCGAACCGGGCAACCAGTTCGCCGGCGCCTCGGCCAGCACGAGGTCCGGCTGCCGCTGGAGAGCGGCGGCGAGTTCCACATCGGCAGTTTGGTCGGTGACGACGACGCGGCGCAAGCGCCCCATTTGCTTGTCCAGTGAAACCTGGATGCGGCGCATTTCATCGATGCGCCGCACGCAGTCCGGATCGCAACTGCCCTTGCCGTTCAGCAGCAGCAGCCATTTTCCCTGAAGTTCGGCGGTTGCCAACGGGCGACCATCAGCCGTCTTGAGGCCGGCGGCCGGCAAGGGAAGCGGCGGATTGACCAGATGCCCGTTGTTCGCCGTGTGGTCGGGCTGCCAGCCAATGAAATAGAGGCCGGCGGCGATGACGAAGGGCAGGGCGAGCAGGCTGACCACAAGCGCCAGGGTGGGCAGGCCGCTGGCCCTGCGGGGGGCTTCTTCCTGGAGCGCCATCGTCGTCACGGCCGGCGCAGCAGGAAATACATCCAGATGCCCAGGCTGGCTGCAGCGAACCCGAACCATTGCAGGGCGTAGCTGCGGTGGCGCTCAGCGCGCTCGTCGGGACGGGGCCATTCACGCAGATAGCCGCCCGGTGCTTCGGGATCGAGCTGGATGACCACCGGTTGCAGCGGAAAGGTCACCACCTGACGGTAGCGCTCAAGATTGAGATTCTGCCAGACCGGCTCCCAGCCACTGGCTGGCTGCGGGGCCAGGTTGAAGAAACGCTGGCCGGGAACGACGGCGATCCCGGTTACTTCGACGATGCCGCCGGGCACGGTGGCCTGCGGAAGAATACGGTGATCGGCAGCGGCCGGCAGCCAGCCGCGATTGACCAGGACGTGCATATCCGAGCCTTCGAGGCGCAGCGGCGTGATTACGTGGTAACCGGCCCGCTCCTGGTGCAAGCGGTTGTCGATCGGGACCTGGCGCGAGGCGTCGTAGGCGCCGCGCAGCATCACATGGCGAAAGCGCAGCGACTCGGTGTCGCCTGGAGTCGCCGGCATGGCAACCGGCACTCCGGCGCTGCGCGCATCGAGCTCGGCCTGCAGGACGATCTTGACCTCGGCCTTGCGCCATTGCCACCCTCCAAGCGAAATGAAGATCGGGAGCAACACGGCGAGCAGCAGACCTCCGAGCATTGCCACTTGTCGCCGACTGGCCCTTGCCGGGCTGCCTGACGGGCGCGCATACTGTTCTAAGGTCTGTATTTCGGGGGAGTCAGCGATGATCAAGGTGCTCGTGGTTCTGTTGTTGTTGGGCATTCTCGGAAGCCTGTTTTCCGGGCTGTTCCACATCTACCGCGATCGGGGAGCCGGCGTCCGGACAGCCCGCGCGCTGACCTTGCGCATCGGACTGTCCATTTCGCTGTTTCTGTTGTTGCTTGCCGGGTTCCGCTTCGGATTCATTCCCGGCTATAG